>JAFTGA010000034.1 GCA_017458145.1 Bacteroidales bacterium
ACGGCTTATCTGCGTCACGCGCAGTCCTTCTTGGAAGTACAGTTTCATCGCTCTCTCATAGTAGAGATCGCGCTTGTTTGAAAAATTAATCTCCATTTGTTGATCGCATTTGCGAGTCAACTTTTTTCAGGGAAAGACAGTATTATCTCCACTCATATTGCTGTTTATCTTCCAAGAGTACCACTTCTACCAATTCCCGTCATTCAGTATCCAATCTACTGATATGTTCGATTCCCTCCTCTGATTTACGATTCATCATATCAACATGAAGGTGATCAGCATTACTTTTCTCGCTGATTTTGTGTAACTTAGGAGTAGAAACCTAAACACAAGACCAGCCATGAAAATCCTCATCGATAACGGCCACGGCATCGAGACGACGGGCAAGCGTTCTCCCGACGGAGTTCTCCGGGAATATGCCTGGAACCGCCTCATCGCCTCCCGCATCGTGGACCGTCTCCTCTCCCTCGGCCTCGACGCCGAACTCCTTGTCCCGGAGGAAAGGGACATCTCCCTGGCCGAGCGCTGCCGCCGCGTGAACGCCTGGTGCCGCCAGCTCGGCAAGGACAACGTCATCCTCATCTCCATCCATGCCAATGCCGCCGGCCACGGCGACCACTGGTACGACGCCACCGGCTGGTGCGCCTACACCTCCCGTGGCAACACCCGGGCCGATGCCCTCGCCACCTCCCTCTACCAAGCCGCCCAGGCCTCCCTCCCCGGCCACCGCCTCCGCACCGACTACACCGACGGCGATCCGGACATGGAAGCAGATTTTTACATCCTACGCCATACCACGGCCCCCGCCGTCCTCTCCGAAAACTTCTTTATGGATTCTCACAGCGACTGTGACTTCCTTCTCGGCGAAGAAGGTCAAGAAGCCATCGTCGACCTTCACGTCAACGGCATCACCGCCTACCTCGCCAACGTATAGACGACAAAAAGGCCACCCTTCCGGGCAGTCCTTGTTGTTAATGTGTAGTGACTACAGTTTATCGCTCACCTCCGTCTTCCTGGCGTGCTTGAAGTTGATGCTGGTCTTTCCGAATCTCCAGGTCAAGCCCAGGCGGAACTGACGGGGGCTGTACCAGCCTTCGTTGTGCTGGTAGTAGTTCTCGGCATAAGTGTCCCGCGTAGGGTTATCATACCGGTTCTGGAAAGGCATGACGGCCGTAACTGTCAGGATAAGCCGGTTCTGAAGGAAGCCTTGCCGCAGGCCAAGGGAATACTCATAGTCAACACCGTGGTAGGTACGCTGAAGGGTGGTTTCTCCGCCGGAGATGCTGCCGGAGGCAAAAGCTCTCGCCCCTTTCCAAAGCACAACACTGGTACTGAGGTCGAAGGCCCATTCCACACCGTCATTCTTCTGGTCCAGGCTCGGCGCATAGAAGTAATTGTAGCCTACCTGCGCAGAAGACTGGAGACTGAATCGCTGTCCCGGATTCCAGTTGAAACTCACCATCTGGTCGATATGGTCATAGGTGACGGCGTTCTCATAGGTGGAGATCTTGACCCCGTTCGGATAGACCTTGGATAGATATTCAATCTTGTTGCCGCAGAGGCTGCCATATGTCCGGGCCGTAAGGTCCCAAGTCTCCCCACTGGTACGGTATGTAAGAGTCAGGGCATCGGATACGACCGTACGCAGGTCCGGGTTGCCGTGGCTTCGGCTGTAGGGCGATTCCTCAAAGATATAGGGATTGAGATAATCCACACTCGGACGTCCAAGGCGGCGCGTGTAGGACAATGATAACGAGTTCTTGGGATCTATCTGCCAGGCGGCATTCAGATAGGGCACCACGTTGAAATTGCTGTTGTCAAAGGTAATATCTGCAGACGAACTCTTGGAGACGCCGCGGTTCAGCGTGTATTCCAGGCGCGCTCCGGCCTTCAGCGTGAGTTTTGCGAACTTGTAGCCATAGCTGGCGTAGGCTGCAAAGATGTGCTGCTTGTAGTCCAGGTCGTTGTCGTTGGAATTGTCGATGTTCCACTGCTTCGCCACGAAGTCCCACAGTTCATCCTGGGAATCGGCCACGTGGGAGCGCAGCGTGTACTTGGTACCGGCTTCAATCTGGTGCTTCTTCCGCAAGGTGGCAAAATAATCAATCTGGCCGATTTGCTGGATGGTGTGCTCGGTATTGAAGGAATGGCGGTGGTAATCCGTACAGTTCAGGACCGGCTCTACGATGATATGGTTATCCGTGCTATTCGGGTTGCCGTCAATAGAATAGCTGAAGGTAAGGATTCCTCCGTCATCCCGGAAGGTCTTCTGATAAGCCAGCTCTCCGGAGAAAGTGTTGTATCGGTTGGTGCGGACGGTAGGCTCCAGCATCTCGATGGTCTTGACGCGGCTGGTATTCCAGAATGTCTCCGTGATGTCGTACTCTCCAAGCATCTTTTGGAAATTGGCCCAGCCGGAAAGGGTGATGAGGTTCAATGAATCAGGCTCATAGCTTGCCTCCAGAGTGAATGCCCCGGGGGAGTAGGTATTGTCGCTCGTAAAGTCCAGGCGCTGGTAGCGGTAGTCGTCGCTGGTGTAATTCTCAATGTCTGTCAGGCCATGTACTTGCGGATTCGGGAAATACGTCCCGCTGGCATTGGCGCTGAAGGTGAACTTGCCAAGCTGGGCGTTGAAATATCCGCTCCCTCCTGCTGACCCCAATGTGCCGCCTTGTACGCCAAGGGAGCCGCTGTAACCGGATTTCAGTCGCTTGGCCATAACGATATTGATGATACCGCCGATGCCTTCCGCATCGTACTTGACGGGAGGATTGGTAATGACCTGGATCTCCTTGATGGAGGAGGCCGGAATGGTCTTGATAAGCTGCTCGAAGTTCCGGGCCAGCATCCCAGTAGGCCTTCCGTTCACGAGGACCTTGTAATCCGTGGAGCCGTTCAGCAGTACTTTATCCTCTCCGTTGATGCTGAGCATCGGCACGTTCCTGAGAATGTCGATAAGATTGCCCCCTTCCGCCATCGGATCTGCCTGTACGTTATAGGTGAGTTTATCGGCATCAGTCTTTATCAGCTCCTGCCGGGCCACTACGGTGGCTTCTTTGAGTTTCTGTACGGTGCCCAGGGAATCCGGCTGGGCAGTTTCCGGTTCCTGCGCCCTGGCGGCGAGGCCTATGACCAGTGCTGCAGCAGTAAGGATGATTGTCTTTGCGTTCATTGCTTTTCATTGAGTTTTGCTAACGCAAAATTATCCGGGAAAAGTTTTACACGATACGGTATAATGCAAAAATATCAGCCCGTATGTGGCTGATACTCAATGCCGGATGCGAATTTTTCGTCCCGTAAGACTTTGGAAAGTTTTACATCAGCGTTCCTGGTCCAGAAGAAGGTCCCTCAGATAGATACTGATGTTGGTGTCGTGCTCGTCCAGGCCAAGCTTCTGACGGATTTCGTGGCTGATGATGTAGTGCCGCTTCTTCTGGATATACTCGCCGATGTCCTTGCCCTTTAGGCCCAGGGTATAGAGGCAGCAATAACCGATTTCCCAATCCGTAAGGCCCTTGTCCTGCAGGTATGCGATGAACTTGGGATGGTTCTCCTCAAAAACGATCTTGGTGGAACGGAGGAATTCTTCCCGATCGGCCATCAGTACGTCAATCTCTTCTTCGCTGCTGCGGTATAGCTTATCATCAGAGGAAATGCGCGAGGCAATCACCTTGTCCAGGACGGAGAGACGCTGCCGGATGACGGCCATTGCCTTCTCATCCGGGCGGGACTTGAGTTTCTTCGAGATATAACGGATAACGGCAACGAGAATTGCGAGGGCCAGCAGAGAGAGGATGACAATCTCACGGATACGGTTGTCCTTTTCGATGAGCGTCATTTTGTCCATATAACGCTCCTCGATAATGCGGGCATTCTGGATCTTCAATGTGTCCGATGGAGCCAGCATACTGGCATTCTCATTGATTCTCTCCAGACAATCCCGCGCCTTCTGCGTATTTTCGCTGTCCCCGACGGCAGAATAATAATCCAGGGCGATATGGATGATGCTGTCGTTATAAACCTCGATACCCACCTTCTCCAGCGCCTGCGAGTACAGCAGTGCATGCCGGGCCTGCAGTTCCTTAGTGTTCAGAAGGCTCCTGTCCAGCGAATCCAGCGCCACGAAAGCACTGTCCGGCGCAGATGTCAGGTACATTTCCGCCTGGTCCAGCACCTTGCCTACATTGCTCGTGTGGAAACAAGAGCAAAGGCAAAATGCCAGGATAAAGCCGAATATGTAGTTCTCGAAATTGCGCATGGGTTATCGTATGCAGACGCAAAGGTAGCGATTATTCCCGCCACAGGCAAAATAAGCTGCAATAATAGTGCGTCCACCGTGTCCACCACTGTCCACCCTGTCCACTCCGTCCACCGGTGGACAAAGTGGACGGAATGGTTTAGGCCGATGCCGATGATCCGGGCCGATGGTACCCTGTTCCGGCGACAGTGCTGATGCCGAGGACGATAAGGAAAGCGGTACTTGCTCGTCTGTCAGTTTGGTTCTCCGCTGTGCTGCGCCCCAAACAGCCAGACCAGGAACCTCTATTGCCACCCTTCGCTGCAAGACTGTGCCAGGGCAAGCCTGCCACAGACTTGCGGACGCCCTCCGCTCCACTGGCCCCCGCGCAGCGAGACTGCTCCCGCAGACTCGCACCCACCGCACTTATAAGGAAAAGCGGTCACGGTCAGCAGTCAGTTGTTCCGCTCGCTCCGCTTGCTCCACAACCGCCAGCTCACCGTGCTGGTCAGTCCCCCCTGGCCCCCCAAGGGGAAGACAATCACCCGGGAGACGGAGTGCCAGCGCCACCGTCAGTGCCTGTATCCCGCTTTCCATAACATAATCCCATCGGAATTGTGTAACAGCGTCCGCCAACGTCAGTGCTCCGCTCAAAAGGTGTCAGTTAGGAAGGGTCAGAAGCCCGCAAAACCGCCCTACAGGGCCGCTGATTACACAATTCGGATTATGTTAAGGACGCTCCGTCAGTGCGGTGCGAAGGTCCTACCTTCGAACTCCCGGGTGAGGCGGCGGCGGACAAGTGGCCCCCTTCAAGGACTTCCGGCCTCCAAGCCCGTCAGGGGGCCGCGCACTTTGCGCATCCCTCGTGGGAACGTCAGTACCAGTTCGGGCAGCGCTCCACCCGCAGCCGGCACGGCCGCCTGCGACTTCCGCTTTGATGCTCGTATCAGAGGATAGTCGGTATTCGTGGGCGCAAAGTGCAACCACGAGGACCGTCATCAATCTGCGAAAGCCTGGTGCCCGCTGGCAGCCTCCGTGCAGTGCGAGAAGTCCGCCGCCTTACGCACCTCCGGTGCTGGGTCGCCTCAGTCAGTTACTCCTCTTGCCGAGACAAGCCACGTCAAGAAGAGTAACAGCCTGCGGCTTCGCGGTACGCTCCGCGTGTTTATCCCCGGCCGCTATTCCTCCACACCTCTGCCGGGATGAATCCCGCCAGAAGTGTTCCGGGCAGCCGGGGTACGGCCGTCCCGGCCGTTGGCGCAGACATTGTCGGATTCCGCTCCCGCTGCATCCGCCAAAGACTGCGCCGGAGGGTCAGTGCCAGGCTTCGCCATCAACGTCCTGCTGCTACTCGACCGTGGGTGATGGGCCGTCCCGGCCCAGGCCCCGGAGGCCGTCTGCCTTCCCACACCGTCGGTCTCTTCCGCTGCTCCAGGGAGCCTGTAGTCTCCCTTCCGCGGCGCTCCAGAGCCCGCCGCCCCACACTTCCAGACTGCCTCCGGGGCCAACGCTCCACTGCGTTCCGCGTCCTTGGTGGTTTGGAGACTCAAAGCCGGGTTCCCGCATCAGTGTCAGTGCTGATTCACACGTCAACCCCCGCCCGACCGTCCCGCCTTCGAGACTCCAAACCACCAAGGCCCCCAAGCTGACGTACGCTTCAGCCGCAGTGACACATCGATCGCCGTACCCCGCCCGAACTGGATAAAAAAGGTAAAAATATATACAACAAGGGGCAGCGGCAGGGCCGCTGCGGGTTGCGTATGTCAGTGATTTTTAGTAATTTTGTATAGAGGTTGTAACCCTTTTGAGGTCCCTCTGAGCCATTGCCTTGTTCAAAACTTGTAACGCCTGATGCCTCGTTTTAGACCAACCCTCCTGATCAGTGACGCCTACGGTTCCGTGGGTGATGTCACCTTCTATCACAGGGGTGGGAAATGCTACTACCGGAAGCGTTCTGCAGGGAATTACCCCGGCACCTCGGCCCAGCTGTCGCACCTGGATGTGCATCGCCGGGCGCTGGCCGCCTGGAGGACCTTGAATCAGGCCACGCAGACGCTTTGGCATGAGTATGGGAAGGAGGCGGTTCCGCACAAACCGCCGTTTGATGGCAAGGCGCACATCTCCGGCCAGAATCTGTTCGTATCAGCTTTTCATGGTTTTGCAACCCTGGGGAATGAGCACATTCCGGTGCTGCAGCGCTTCGTGAAGTTCCCGCCGTTCGCCGTTTGCCTGGCGTATGCTGTCAAGCTGGGTGAGAATCTGGTGATTCCTGCAGCAGTGGCCATCCCTTCGGCCTGGGATGCCAGCCGGTATCGGCTGTTGGCGAAACTGCTGCTGGATGTCCCGGGCAAAGGAAAGCACCCCGGCCATCTGAAGAATTACCTTGCAGACCGGGTATGCGGCAGTGGCGACGTCCTCATCGTCGTGCCCAATTATGCTACTGTCTGGGGACTGGACCTGGAGGCTTACCAGATCCACGCGAAGTTTGTCCTGTTGGATACCGTCACCGGTTACCGGAGCCAGGAACTGGAGTATTCTACTTGTCTGCGAGCCACGGTAGGGATTCCCACAGACGAACCGTAGCGGGGATGTCAATCTTACTCTTGGTGTGGACCAAGTAGCCGTTGTCCCTCCAGTTATAGACAGTCTGGCGGCTCACGTCCAGCCAGCCGGCAAACTCTGAGAAGTTGCAGGAGTCCTTACGGGTTGCAATGTCGGCCAACTTCTCGAGATACTTCTTATAGCCTACAATCTTCGGTGCCGCTTCGTCCAGGATCGTCTGGATGTCAATCCGGTTCTTCCCGGCTTCCTTGAACATATTGAGCAGGTCGTATGCCTTGTTGACATCGACCTGCATTCTCAGAATTACGCCGTCATTCTTCGCCATAGCCCTTCCTTTAGAAGATTTCTCCATTCCAGAGCATTTTCAAGAAATCATTGACATACAGGAGCTCAATGTCTCCGGACGGCCGGGTTATCGGGTCAAGGGAAACAAGGATCAAGCGGCAGTCCGGATGCTCTTCCTTGAAGGCCTTCAGACCGTTCTTGTGGCGGGTCTTGACTTCTTCGCTGGACTTGATCTCAATGGCTACTTTGGCATCGCCAATGACGGCATCAACTTCCTGATTGTTATAGGTGTGCCAGTATGAAATCTTCTCCCTGCGGCGGTAGTATCCGCGATAAGCGATGATTTCCTGCATGATGAAGTGCTCGAAAGCATGTCCGTAATCGTCGGAGCCGCGCCGGAGGTGGTGCCTGCCCATCAGGTAGTTGGTCAGTCCCACATCAAAATAGTAGAACTTGGGAGCCTGAACCACCTTACGCTTTACGACCTTCGTGAAGGCCGGAATCTCATATCCCATCAGAGTATCTTTCAGAATCTGATAGTAAGCCTTGACGGTCTTAGCCGCAACACCGCAGTCGCTGGCGATATTGGCATAGTTGATCATCTCACCGTCGGAAATGGCGGCTGCTTCCATAAACTGTTCAAAGGCTTCGACATCCTGGACGGCGGCTTCGTCACGGATTTCCTCACGGAGATAGACTTCCACGTATCCTTCCAGACGGTCTGTGGCATCATCGACCATATAATGACGGGGAATCATACCGTTCTGGACGGCCTTGTCTATCTGGAAGTCCGAGACTTCCTTCCAGACCAACGGGAACAGTGTCCTGGGATTCGCCCTGCCACCGAGCGTGTTGGCCCCGGATTTCTTGAGCTTCCGGGCGCTCGAACCGCTGAGAATGAAATGCAAGCCTCGGTTCACCATCAGCCAATGGACGGCATCCAGCAGTTCGGGCACTTTCTGGATTTCATCTACAATCACCAGCGTTCCGGCAGGCTTGGCAAGCAGCGCTTCCCTGAATGAGTCCGGGTTGCGCTTGAACGCCTTGCGGACCGAATCAATCAGCAAATCATAGTAGATGGCATCCGGGAAACGCTCCTGCAGGAGGGTGGATTTACCCACCTGGCGTGCCCCAAAGAGGAACATTCCTTCATCCAGTTGGTTCTCTATGTCGAATATTCGCTTATACATCGTTCATTAGAATTTATGGAGGTTAAGTCCGATTTTCCTATGAAATTCAGGAATCCGGGTACAAATTTAATAAAGTTCATTGGAATATCAAGTGCCCGGTTGAAAAAAGTCTTACTGCTTCAGTGCCTCATCAAACAGTTTCATTGCATCGACCTTGGTCTTCTCTGCAATATCAATATAAGGCTTCATGGCCTGGTAGTCGGAGTGGCCGGTCCATTTCATGACAACCTGCGGCGGGATGCCGCTGGAGAGAGCAAAGCAGATGAAGGTGCGGCGGCCGGCGTGGGTGCCTATCATCTCATACTTGGGGAATACTTCCTCGACACGTTCGCCGCCACGGTAGCAGGTCCTGGTGATGGGAGTATTGAACCCGGCCAGCTCGCAGAGGCTCTTCAGGTACCGGTTCATCAGCTGGTTGGGAATCACCGGCAGGGCCTTCCCATCAGGGAAGTTGCAGTGCTCATACTTCTTGAGGATTTCCTTAGCAAAGCTGTTCAGGTTGATGGGAAGGCGGTCATAAGTCTTCATCGTGGTGATGTACATCGTGTCGCCTTCAATGTCAGTCCTCTTCAGATTGGCCATATCGGAATAGCGGAGCGAAGTGAATGCGCAGAAGCAGAACATGTCTCGCGTCCGGGCAAGGCCACCGGCATCCTCTACGGTCTTTTCATACTCTTTGCCGTTCATATCCTTCAACTTGACCACCACACCGTTCCCGGGGACCTCGAAGTGGTAGAGGTGCATCAATTCCTCCTTTGTCAGGAAGATGACCGGCTTGTCCAGGACCTTGAACTTGGGCCGGTACCGCTTGATGGTGTCCTCCTTGGTGTAGTTCTTCCGGAGCGCCCAGTACAGGAACCAGCGCAGGTTGTTGAAATGCTTCTGGACGCTCTTCTCCTCCAGGCCCTTGTTGCGAAGATAGATGACGAACTTGTTGATGCCGGACTCATTGAAGGTCTCAAACGTAGCTTTGGGACTGAAGCCCTGCATATGGTTGGTGAACGTATGCCAGACCTGCAGCGTCGCATAGGCCCAGCCGTTGGCCGCGCTCTCCTCCTTGATGAATTCGTCCAGGCGCGTGTAGAAGCCGACCCTCTTCACCTTGGCGGGGATGGGATTCGGATCAGTCTTCATCTCCATCGCCAGCTTGATATGTTTCTTGATCTCCTCCTTCGAGGGCTTCTCCTTCAACTCAAGCTCCCAGTCGGCAAAGTGGGACTTGATCTTCTTGAGGTCCGCGTTTATCTTCTCCCCGGTGACACCTTTCTTATTCTTATAGCTCTTCGGCTTCACATTGTTCCCATCCCAATGGTCAGGGTCAATGGTGTAACCGATCGTCGACTGCAGGGTGACTCCCTTAACCGACACCTGGACACGAATGGCGTTCTCTTCCGTCCTCTTGCTGGCCCTTTTTTCGAGGTATACTGTGACTGGCATAATCAGGTCTTTTTAATTTTCTACGCATAAAGTTACGCATAAAATTTTGAAAATCCAAATATACCATAAAAAACTATACTTTCACTAAAAGCATAGTAATCAATTACTTATAAGGCTAATTTAGATCACGTTTAACGACAAATATGGAGTCCTATGCTCCACAAAAATCCCTCTCAGAGTAGCCTGAGGGGGATTTTTCGTATATAGTGGCCCAAATAATGTCCCATTTTTTCAAAGAATCCTGCGAATTTTCCTCGGCTTGTCCCGTCATTAGCAAAAGAACTGGAAATAACAGCCCGGACAGGCCTAACGATAAGAAAGCGGCAAGGTCATTTCAAATGAGAGTCCCCCTTCCGGGCGTAGGCTGGCCTTGATCTCCCCACCGTGGAAACCGACTGCATTCCTGACGACGGAAAGGCCGAGTCCGCTGCCGGTATCCACATTCCAATCCGTGCCGGTCATCCCCGGAATCCGGAAAAAACGCTCGAATATCTTGTCCAGCATTTCCGGAGGAACGCCCACGCCGGTATCGTAGTAGAAGCATCTGCCAGGCTTCGCTTCGACGTGGATCTCCGTTCCCTCGCCCGCGTATTTGTAACTGTTCTCCACCAGATTCCTGAATACGGCATACATCAGACTCGGACTGCCGTTCATATGCAAATTCTCCGGGACGCTATTCTCAACCGTCATCCCGCGCGAAGAGATCTTTTCGGCGAATTCATCCAGGACGCTGTCGACGATTTCCTTCAGGGCGAACCGTTCGACCTTGATCATCTCCGGGGATTCCTCGATCTTGGTGACCAGTCCGATGTCCCGCAGCAGATCCGACAGACGGAGCGTCTGCAGATAAGCCCGCTGGGTAAACAGCTCGCGCCGCTCATCATCCATATCTTGGAAGTCGGTGAGCGCTTCCAGATAACCGCGCAGGCTGCTGACGGGGGTCCGCAGTTCGTGGGCAATGTTGTGCGTCATTTCCCGTTTCAGGCGCTGATTGTTGCGGCGTTCGCTTTCAACGGCATTCAGCGCGTCCTCCAGAGATTTGTAGCCCCGCAGCATCGAATGTCCGATCAGGGCCAGAAATACCAGAAGCAGAATAACCCCTACAACGACGAATAGGGTATCCGACCTCAAAAAATGCTTCAGGTCAACCTCATACGGGACCGCCACGCGGATGATCCGGTCTCCATCCATCTTGGTCAGATAGCAATAGTCGCGACCTTCCGTCTCAGAATGCCGGATGGCCCAGCCCGGACGGTCTTCCCGGCACTCGAGGAATTCAGGCCGTTTGCTG
The DNA here is from genome assembly GCA_017458145.1 of Bacteroidales bacterium. Taxonomy (GTDB): domain Bacteria; phylum Bacteroidota; class Bacteroidia; order Bacteroidales; family UBA932; genus Cryptobacteroides. Next base: position 11,003 of record JAFTGA010000034.1, read on the forward strand.
TGGTCGGTCGACAGATCGGGTTCATCGGAATCATACAGGACACCCCCCTCTTTTGACAGGAGCGTGACGCGGACCTCTTCGTTGAACGAGACTTCGGGACCGAAGATGGCAATCCGGTCCGCGTATCCTTCCAGACGCGATTGAAGGACCAGTTTCTTGTAATTCCGCTCGCTGTGCATTGTATAGACGGAGGCGGCCAATGAGAAAACGCCGACTACGACCGCCATATACAGCAGCAGCTGCTGCAGGTAAGATTTGTTACTGCTCATATTTCAAACTATATCCAAAACCTACGCGGCTGACCAGCAAGCCTTTGTGGTCGGCCAGTTTCGATCGGATATGCGCGATGTGGACATCTACGGTCCGGTCAATAACAAATGGCGCATCCAGCCAAAGCGCCTTGATGATCTGGCTGCGAGTGAAAAATATCCCCTGATTCTGGATCAGGAACGCCAGGATCTCATATTCCTTTCTTGAAAACAGGACCTCATTGCCTTCGAGGAAGACTTTCTCCGCATCCAGATCGACCGACAGGAGGCCGCAATGGACCAATCCAGTGCAACTTGACGCGGAGCGTTTCAGGACCGCTCCGATGCGCGCTAACAGTTCCGCCGTCGAGAACGGTTTCGCAACGTAATCGTCACCCCCGGAAGCGAAGCCGGAAAGGAGGTCTTCCTCCGAAGACCGGGCGGTCAAGAAGATAATGGGTATCTTACATCCTTTTTCCCGGAGGACCCCGGCCAGTTCATATCCGGACATCCCCGGGAGCATTACGTCCAGCAGGATAAGCCGGATCCTGTCGTTCATCATTTCCAACCCATTCTCGGCACTCTCCGCTTCATAGGTCTTGTAGCCGGCCCGTTCGAGACTGAACTTCAGGATCTCCCGAAGGTCGGCGTCATCTTCTATAATCATGATTTCTTCCATAATGGCAAAGTTACATTTTTATGAGGCCGTTACCAACGGCTTAACAGAAACTTAACCGCCGTTTAATAAACGCTTAACAGCGTCTTGTTTTCTTTGCAGCGGTTAAATACAGAAACGATGGAAATGAAAAAGACTGAAAACAGGGAGACCAAAGCGGAGAGAATCTGGCGAATCTATAACTGGACAAGATTAATCTTGTTCATCATCATCATCCTGCTCTTGGCCATCGGATTGAACAGGGCGTCTTAGTTTAATTTCAATCGAAACAAAATGACACAGCTTATTTTTGGCGGGATTATCGTATTCCTATGCGTACTTGCCATATTCGATCTCGTCGTTGGTGTGAGCAACGACGCCGTCAATTTCATCAACTCGGCCATCGGTGCGAAAGCCGCACGTTTCAAAACGATCATCGCGGTCGCGGCCACCGGCGTTTTCGCCGGTGCCGCCCTGTCCAACGGAATGATGGATGTAGCCCGCCACGGCATATTCGCCCCGCAGTATTTCAGTTTCTACGAGGTTATCTGCATTTTCCTGGCCGTGATGGTCACAGACGTGATTCTGCTCGACATTTTCAATTCCCTCGGGATGCCGACGTCCACCACCGTTTCCCTGGTGTTCGAGATGCTGGGAGGCGCACTCGCCCTATCACTGGTAAAGATGGTCCGGGAAGACGGTCCCGGCCTGGGAGAGCTTCTGAATACGGATAAGGCCCTGAGCGTCATCGCCGCCATCTTCCTGTCCGTCGCCGTGGCCTTCATTACGGGCATGCTGGTGATGTGGATATCCCGGTTTGTATTCACCTTCGTCAAACCCCTGAACGGATCCCTGAAAACCATCCTGTTCGGCGGTGTCTGCGCCACGGCCATCGTTTGGTTCCTGCTCATCAACGGACTCAAGGGCTCGGTCTTTATGACGCCGGATATCAAGGAGTTCATCAGTGAGAACACCTGTATGCTCCTGGCCATCGGCTTTGCGGCGATGACCGCCCTGATAACGATACTGGCCTTTTTCAAGGTCAACATTCTCAAGACGGTTGTCCTGATGGGAACCTTCGCGCTTGCAATGGCTTTCGCAGGAAACGACCTCGTAAATTTCGTGGGTGTCCCGCTCACAGGGCTCGACGCGTTCCTCGATTTCTCGGCCAACGGGAACGGCGATCCCGATGCCTTTATGATGACATCCCTGCAGGAAAGCGCCCATACCCCGGTCGTCTTCCTGCTGCTCTCCGGGGCTGTTATGGTCCTGACCCTGATCCGTTCTAAGAAAGCCCAAAACGTCGTCAAGACCAGTGTAGACCTGTCCCGGCAGGATGAGGGAGATGAAATGTTCGGCTCCTCCTCGGTGGCCAGAAGACTGGTCCACACCTCCCTGCGCATCTCGGCTTTCCTGGGCAGTCTGGTTCCCGCAAAAGTGAAGGCTGCCATCGGGAAGCGTTTCAACCAGGACGGGACCGCCCTCGAAGAGGGAGCTGCCTTCGATATGGTCCGAGCCTCCGTCAATCTCGTCCTCGCAGGTCTTCTCGTCGCATTGGGTACCTCCTACAAGCTGCCGCTGTCAACCACGTATGTAACCTTTATGGTAGCGATGGGCGCCTCCCTGGCCGACAGGGCCTGGACCCGGGACAGCGCGGTCTTCAGGATCACCGGCGTACTCTCCGTAATCGGCGGATGGTTCATCACGGCCGGAGTCGCGTTCATCATCTGTTTCTGCGTGACGAACGCGATGTTTTTCGGCAGGTACTTCGTGATGTTCCTTTTCATCGCACTCTCCGTCTATCTTCTCTGGAGCAGCCAGAAACGTTTCGCAGAAAAGAAGAAGCAGGAGGAGGATGAACTGTATGACAGAATGCTTTGCAGCCATGACGACGAACAAATCTGGAGCTTGCTCCGTGAGCACATCCGGCTGGGCAATGCCGGCCATCTCGCATTCGTAGCGGATGCCTTGAAAAGATCCACGGAAGGATTCCTGAACGAGGAATACAGCCTCTTGAGAAAACTGGACGGACAGATAGACGAGCAGCGGAAAACCCTCAAGCGCCAGCGCAAGCGGGAAGTCGTCTGCATGCGTCGGCTCGATCCGAAACGCTTCCTACCGCTGAACACCTGGTATTTCCTGGGCATCAATTCCTGCAAACAGATGCTCTACTGTATGAAGCGAATCAACGATCCGGTCATGGAACACGTCGGCAACAGCTTCTCTCCGATACCGAAGGAATTCCATGAGGCATTCATTTCCAGAAGGGACAGTGTCATCGCGCTCTATCTGAAAGCGTTGAAAGACCTCCGGGAAGGCGATTTCGACGATATGGACCGCTTGAGAAAAGAATGCACGAAACTTGAGAACGACATTTCCGACGACTGCCGGATTGCCTTGGAAAGCGCGCAGGAGCCCGGGATCAATCTCGACACGCTGATGCTTACGGTGCAAGTCTTGCAGGAATCCGAGCAGTTGACCAGTCTCCTGAGCCAGATGCTCCGGGGCATGATTCATTTCGAACCGTCTTCGTCGTTTTGAGTTATACCATCGAAGAAGCCTTTTATGCAAGAGGACCGGAAAGCGGCCTATACGCCAGCAGCACGGTACTATGTGAAAGAGTGTAGCAAGGACAAGCTGGTGCTCTCGCGCGAAGAGGTGAATGTGGACGGGCCGAACCTGATCGAGGGCGATGTGACGTTCCGGAGGATGGGGCTGTTCACCAAGTAGATTCTTCGACTTCGCCTCGGGATGACAGATACCCGGTCTGGCCGGACATGACAGAAAAACTGCCGCTATCTCGCCATGGCGGTAAGCAAACTGATGGAGAGAATGGAATCCAAGGGATACTTGCAGCTCTGCCAAGCTTTGCAATCGGGAAATTGCGGGTGCAAAGGTGGCATTTTCTGAATTGGCGCACAGAAAAGCAGTCGCTGCGTGCAGGCAGAAACGTCAGATCTTTTTCTTGAAAGGGATGGCCCTGGCTCCCGGGGACTTCTTGTCATAAAGTGAAAATAGAAGTGAAAATAGACTGGATTTTTATCTAAAAAATCCCTAAATTCGCAGGGAAAGTGGATTATCCCTGCATATTTTTATTATACCTGTTGATATGAAAAAAAGGTTCATTCTGTTGGCGCTCTGCGCCTCCGCCATCTTCTCCGCCCACGCGCAGGAGTACAAACTGACGGACAAGGATCTCGTCAACGTCATCTACGCCATGGGCCAGATGTATCCCGACGGATTCACTCTCGACCTCAACACGATGCGCCAGCCGACAGAAGGGCTGATGGTCTCCTACAAGGAGACGCAGAATAGCTTCGACCGCAAGAGCCTGCCGGCCGTGATCAAGCACGCCCGCGCCCACCAGAACCTCGTGGGCGGCTGGTACGATGCCGAGGAGGACAAGTACTACTTCGACAGCACCCGGATGTTCCCGGAGGACAGCCTGGCGGCCGCCGTAGCCTTCGCCCGCGCGAACGACCAGCACACGGTCTACGTGGCCTCCAAGAACATCAACGTCTGGTCCAACTATGAGCAGCAGGATATCCGCGTCATCCTGGACTGCGACATGGGATCCTCCACCGACGACCTCTTCGCCCTGATGATGCTCTACCGCTATATGGACATGAAACGCTGCAACCTGATCGGCGTGATCGTGGACCGGATGGGCAAGGCCAATGCCGACATCGTGGACGTGCTCAACAACTTCTACGGCTATCCCGACATCCCCATCGGACTGGAGACCCAGGGCATCGAGAACCCGCACGTGTTCATCACCTACCACAACCTCCCCTATGCCCGCTCCCGCGAGGGCGTGCCCATGTTCAAGCGCAGCGTCGGCGACAACGGCACCTACATGGAGAGCTACAAGCTCTACCGCAAGCTGCTCGCCGGGCAGCCGGACAAGTCCGTCACCATCGCCTCCATCGGTTTCGTGACCTCCCTCGCCCGCCTGCTGGAGTCCGGACCGGACGAATACTCCCCGCTCACCGGCGTGGAGTTGGTCCGCCGCAAGGTCAAGGAGATCTTCGCAATGGGCGGCGTGTTCGGCGAAGCCGTGGAGCCCGACTACAACTTCAAGGCGGCCATCAACTTCTCCCTCAAGTTCTTTGAACTCCTGCCCAAGGAAGTGGACATCGTCTTCTCCCCGGGCGAGGTGGGCGATCCGCTGGACTACCGTCCCGAGACCGTGATCTCGGATATGTCCTGGACCGACCTCCATCCGATCAAGTGGACCTACCAGTACCTCAACTGCGACACCGGCCAGAAGATGTGGGACCCGCAGGCGGTCATCAACGCCGTCGAGGGCGACACCCTCTACAAGCTCTCCCCGCGCGGCTGGGTGACCCTCACGCCCAACGGCGAGACCCTCTTCAAGGAGGATCCGAACGGGAATGCCCGCTATCAGTACCCGGGCGACCCGGTGTGGTGTGACATGGTACTCAAGTATATCCGTTTAATGGCTATCCAGCACTGATCTGCGATCAGCGCCGGATCAAAACCAAGCAATATGAAACGCATTCTTATACTCTTCGCCGCCCTGATCCTGGCCCTGCCGGGATTCAGCCAGCAGCAGACCGTGTCCGACAAGGACCTCGCCACCGCCATCTGGGTCATGAGCAAGACGTATCCGGAGGGCTTCACCTTCGACCTGGGCACCCTGTCCCACCCCAAGGAAGGCCTGATGGTCTCCTATAAGGCCACGCAGAACCACTTCGACCGCAAGTCGATTCCCGACGTCATCAAGCACGCCCACGCCCACGACAATATCGTGGGTGGCTGGCGCGACCCGGAGACGGGGCTCTACTACTTCGACAGCACCCGGAAGTTCCCGGAGGACAGCCTGGCGGCCGCCCTCGCCTTCGCCCGCGCCAACGGCCAGCACACGGTCTATGACGCCAGGCGCGAGATCAACGTCAAGTCCAACTACGAGCAGCAGGATATCCGCGTGATTTATGACTGCGACATGGGATCCTCCACCGACGACCTCTTCGCCCTGATGATGCTCTACCGCTACATGGACATGAAGCGCTGCACACTGCTCGGCGTGGTCGTGGACCGGGAGAACCGCGCCAATGCGGACGCCGTGGACGTGATGAACAACTACTACGGCTATCCCGACATCCCCATCGGGCTGGAGACCGGCGGCGTCAAGGATCCGCACATCTATATCCCCTACCACAATATGGCCTACGCCCGCAGCACAGACGGAGAACCGCTCTTCAAGCGCAGCGTCGGCGACGAGGGGACTTATATGGAGGGCTACAAGCTCTACCGCAAGCTCCTTGCCGCGCAGCCGGACAAGTCCGTCACCATCGCCTCCGTGGGCTTCGTGACCTGCCTGTCCCGCCTGCTGCAGTCCGGACCGGACGAGTACTCCCCGCTCAGCGGCGTGGAGCTGTTCCAGCGCAAGGTCAAGAACATCTATATGATGGGCGGCGTGTTCGGCGACTCTTTCGAGCACGACTACAACTTCACCGCCGCCATCGACTATTCGCTCAAGTTCTTCGAACTCCTGCCCAAGGACATCGACCTGGTCTTCTCCCCCGGCGAGGTGGGCGACCCGCTCTACTATAGCGCGGCGCAGATCATCGAGGACATGAACTGGACGAACGCCCACCCGATCAAGTGGATCTACCAGTTCCTGACCGAGGACAAGTTCCAGAAGATGTGGGACCCGCTGGCCGTGATCAATGCCGTTGAGGGCGACGAGATCATCTCCAGTTTCTCCCCGCGCGGCTGGGTAACCCTCACCCCCACCGGCGAGACCCTCTTCAAGGAAGACCCGAAAGGCAACGCCCGCTACCAGATCCCGGGCGACAAGGGCTGGTCGGATTTCATCCTGAAGTACATCCGGCTGATGTCCATCCAGCACTGACGTGCCGGATCAGTGCCTGATGATTGAGGGGGCGTACCCTCTCAAACTCCCCTGCGTCGCTGACGCTCCGGCTGCGATCAGCGCCTGGGAAGCAGGACGGGCCGGCAATCGCCGGCCCGTCCTGGCTTTTATCACCTAAATTCTAGAACTGGATAGTCTTCGCAGGAGCGGTGAAAGAGGAGATCGTCGCGGTGGCGTTGCGGCAGTAGAGGACGATGGTGTTGTCGTCATCCTCCTTGTACATGCCCTTCAGGGAAGGATTCTTCTCCAGCATATCCCGCTTGGCCTCGATGCGTTCGTCCGGGATCAGCTCGCACTGGATGCGGATCCACTCACCGTCAACGAAGCCGCAGATCTCCGCGCGCGGGTCGGCGACCAGCTGCTTATAGACGTTCTTGACCTTGCCGGTCTGGATGTAGAGCTTGCCCTCGAAGATCTCGGCGGTGCCGAAAGGGCGGACGCGCGGCTGGCCATTCTCCGTAGTGGCGAGGTAGTAGGTGCCGCATTTCTTGAGGAACTGCTGCGCGACGGCAGCGTTCTCCGGATTGGGGGTGGTCTGTTCGATCATCGGCTTCTGTGTGTTTTCAGGTTGGTCTGCGGTCTGCTTCGGAGCGCAGGAGACGGCCAGCGCCGCAGCCGCACAGAGAATCATTGCAATTTTTTTCATCATATTGTCGTTGTTGGTTTTACCGTTGCTGCAAAGATAGCGTTTCCGGGCCGGCCCTCGTCCGCTCCGGCTTCAAAATCCTTGGCAGAATCTTCAAATCGGATACAATTCCGCCCCCACGAATGCGATCAGGTCCTGCGGGGCGATTCGGAACTGGAGGCCGCGCTGGCCGGCGCTGATATAGATGTAGTCGTAGAGCAGGGCGGATTCGTGGACGAAGGTCGGCAGCGGCTTCTTCATGCCGATGGGGCTGCAACCCCCGCGGATATAGCCGGTCGTGGGCAGCAGTTCCCTGAGGTGCAGCATCTCGCAACTCTTGTTGCCGGAAATGCGCGCGGCCACCTTGAGGTCCACTTCAAAGTCGCCCGGAATCACGCAGACAAAGCAGCCCGTGCGGTCGCCGCGCAGCACCAGGGTCTTGAACACCTGGTCGATGTCCTCCCCCAATTCGGCCGCCACGTGCTGTGCGGACAAATCCTCCTCGGTGTAGTCGTAGGGGATCAGTTCGTACGCGATGCCGGCGGCGTCCAGCAGGCGGGCGGCGTTGGTTTTCGTCATCGGCGGCAACTAGTCTTCCAGCGGGATCTCCGGGTGCTGCACGGCAAGGGGCAGGCCCTCCTGCGAGAGGTAGAACATATACAGCACGACGGGCTTGGTGCCGCGGTTCTCTCCGTGATGGATCGTGCCCACCATCTCAACGACGGCCTCGCCCTCGCGGACCGTCTTCTCCTTGCCGTCCTGGCCGATGATGGTCAGTTCGCCCTCGGCCACCACGCCGTAGTTCATCACCGGATGGTGGTGCCAGCCCAGCTTCTTCCCGGCGGGGAACACATACTTCACGGCCACCAGTTCAGGCCGCCCCTGCAGGTAGTCGGGCAGTTCCGCTCCGTCCCAGCTCTGGCTGGTACGGATCAGTTCCGTGTTCTGCACCGACTGGGAAGACGCGTCCTCCTGGGCATCCTCCCGCTGGCCGCAGGCCGTGGCCAGCATCATACCGCAAATACAGAGAGCCGCAAGCGGTATCCATCTTTTCATTGCTTTCATCATTTTGTCTTATATATTAATACGATAGTCAACTCAACCAACTTTGGCACGGTACTTGCAAATTGTCAAGGCGAATAGATTTTCATTGGTTAATATTTTTGGTTAGAATTGAGAAAAAGCTGCGATGTGAATCGCGGCTTTTTTCGTCTTCCCTCCCCAACTTTTTCCATCCGGGCACAAATTTAATTATTTTTTTGTGTATCTTGCACTTTGTTTGAACGGTTAGAAGTCCTATGATCCTTTTCCAAAGCGACTACCTGGAGGGGTGCCACCCCAGAATTCTGGATGCCCTGCGGGACACCAATCTTGAGCAGACCCTCGGTTACGGCGAAGACCCCCACTGTACCCGGGCGGCAGAAATGATCCGTTACGTCTTCGACGCGCCCGACGCCCAGGTGCATTTCCTGGTCGGCGGCACGCAGGCCAACGCCACGGTGATCTCCTCCCTGCTGCGCCCCTGGCAGGGCGTGGTCTGTGCCGAGAGCGGCCATATCAGCGTCCATGAGACCGGCGCCGTCGAGCACAGTGGACACAAGGTGCTCGCCCTCCCCGCCCGGGACGGCAAGATCACGGCCCGGCAGGTACTCAACGCCCTGGAGGCCCACCACAACGACTTCAGCCGCGAGCATATGGTCCAGCCCGGGATGGTCTATATCTCCTTCCCGACGGAGCTCGGCACCCTTTATACCAGGCAGGAGCTGGAGGAGCTGCATCAGGTCTGTCGCGACTGGGAGATCCCCCTGTTCGTGGACGGCGCCCGCCTGGGCTACGGTCTGGAAGCCTCCGGCTGCACGTTCCTGCCCAAGGACCTTCCCTGCCTGTGCGATGTCTTCTACATCGGCGGCACCAAACAGGGGGCGCTTTTCGGCGAAGCCGTTGTCTTCTGCGACCCTTCGCTCGCCCGGGATTTCCGCTATAACATCAAGCAGAACGGCGGCATGCTCGCCAAGGGCCGCCTGCTGGGCATCCAGTTCGAGACCCTGATGAACGAAGGGCTATACTTCCAGCTCTCGCGCCACGCCGACCGGATGGCCGACCGTGTCCGTGCGGCCTTCCGTGCCAAGGGTTTCCCCTTCCTGGTGGAGAATACCACCAACCAGGTCTTCCCCATCCTCCCCCACGACGCCATCCGCCGACTCGCCGACGAATTCGGATTCGAGCGCTGGCAGGGCGTGGACGAAGAGCGGGACGCCGTGCGTTTCTGCACCAGCTGGGCCACCCCCGAGCGCGCCGTCGCGGCGCTGGAATCCGCAGTCAGGAAACTTTAAACCAATTTTTATACCAATATGAAACAGAAAAGATTCATCCTCCCCGAGAGCGAAATTCCCACCCAATGGTACAACATCCAGGCTGACATGGTCAACAAGCCGCAGCCGATGATCCATCCCGGCACGAAGCAGCCCATCAAGGCCGAAGACCTGTATCCGCTCTTCGCCGAGGAATGCGCCCGGCAGGAAGTCAACCAGACCGACCGCTGGATCGACATTCCGGAGGATGTCCGCGAGAAATACGCCTATTACCGCTGCACGCCGCTCGTGCGTGCCTACGGCCTTGAAGAGGCCCTCGGCACCCCGGCGCACATCTATTTCAAGAACGAGAGCGTGAACCCGCTGGGCTCCCACAAACTCAACTCCGCCATCCCGCAGGCCTACTACTGCAAGCAGCAGGGCGTGACCAATGTCACGACGGAGACCGGCGCCGGCCAGTGGGGCGCCGCCCTGTCCTACGCCGCCAAGCTTTACGGCCTGGACTGCGCCGTCTATCAAGTCAAGATCAGCTATGAGCAGAAGCCCTACCGACGCAGCATCATGCAGGTCTTCGACGCCCTCGTGACTCCGTCGCCGTCAATGTCCACCCGCGCAGGCAAGGACATCCTTACGGCCGATCCCAACCACCAGGGTTCCCTCGGCACGGCCATTTCCGAGGCCGTCGAGCTCGCCATGTCCACCCCGAACTGCAAGTATCTGCTGGGCTCCGTGCTCAGCCATGTCTGCCTGCACCAGACCGTGATCGGACTGGAGGCCGAAAAGCAGATGGCGATGGCCGGCGAATACCCCGATATCGTAATCGGCTGCTTCGGCGGCGGCTCCAACTTCAGCGGCATCTCCTTCCCGTTCCTGCGTCACAACCTGCTGGACGGCAAGAAGACGCGTTTCATCGCGGCGGAGCCGGCCTCCTGCCCCAAACTTACGAAGGGCGAGTTCAAGTATGACTTTGGCGACGAGACAGGCCTGACCCCGCTCATCCCCATGTTCTCCCTGGGCCACGATTTCCGCCCGGCCAACATCCACGCCGGCGGCCTGCGCTACCACGGTGCCGGCGCCATCGTCTCCCAGCTCCTGAAGGACGGCCTGATCGAGGCGACGGACATCCGCCAGCTCGACTCCTTCGCCGCGGGCACGCTCTTCGCCAAAGCGGAGGGCATCATCCCCGCCCCGGAGTCCTGCCACGCCGTCGCGGCGGCCATCGTCGAGGCCAACAAGTGCAAGGAGAGCGGCGAGGCGAAGACCATCCTCTTCAACCTCTCCGGCCACGGCCTGGTAGACATGACGGCCTACGACCAGTACATCGCGGGTACGCTCGCCAATACGGGAGCTTAGCCCCGGGCGATGTCCGACAAGCAGATCTTTACCCTGCAGGACGCGCAGAACCTGACCGGACCGGCCGCATTCTCTACGATGCTCAAGCCGGCCGGTTCTGCGTGCAACCTGGACTGCACGTACTGCTACTACCTCGACAAAGCCGTGCAGTACGGCGGCCGGGAGGCCCTGATGCGCGAAAACCTGCTGGAAGAATACATCCGCCAGTACATCCAGGCCAACGAGGCGGACACCGTGAGCTTCTGCTGGCACGGCGGCGAGCCCACCCTGCCGGGCATCGATTATTACCGCAAAGCCGTCGCCTTCCAGCAGAAATACGCCGACGGCCGACGGATTGAAAACTCCCTGCAGACCAACGGCACGCTGATCGACCGGAAATGGTGCGACTTCTTCGCGCAGAACGGTTTCCTCGTGGGCGTCTCGCTGGACGGTCCCAAAGACATCCACGACACCTTCCGCCGCGACAAGGGCGGCCGCCCCACCTTCGACCGCGTGATAGAAGCCGTCCGGCTGATGAAGCGCTGCGGCGTGGAGTTCAATACCCTGAGCGTGGTGAACAAACGGAGCGAAGGGCGCGGGGCTGAGATCTACCGCTTCTTCCGGGATGTCGTGGGGAGCCGCTATATGCAGTTTCTGCCCGCCGTGGAGCACGTGGTCCGGCGGGAAGGGCTGCGGCGTCCGCTCATCGTCTCCCCGGAGACGCCCGGCGCCCATGAAGCTCCCTGGAGCGTATCTTCTGCAGGCTATGGCCGCTTCCTCTGCGACATCTTCGACCTCTGGGTGCGCAGCGACGTCGGCCGCACCTATGTCCAGCTGTTCGACTCCACCCTCGCCCAGTGGTGCGGACTGCCCCCGGGCCTGTGCACCGTGGCGGAAACCTGCGGTGACGCGCTCGTGGTCGAGCACAACGGCGACGTCTATCCCTGCGACCATTTCGTCTATCCGGACTACCTGCTCGGCAACCTGGCCGAAACGCCGCTGCGCGAGCTCTACGACCGGCCCCGTCGCCTGCAGTTCGGCCTGGCAAAGCGCAACGCCCTCCCCGCGGAGTGCCTGGGCTGCCGTTATTTCTTCGCCTGCCACGGCGAGTGCCCCAAGCACCGCTTTGCCGTCGCTCCGGACGGCAGCCGCAAAAACGTCCTCTGCGAGGGCCTGAAACTGTTTTTCACGCACGCCGCCCCCTATATGGATTATATGAAGGAGCGGCTGCTGAACGGCCAGCCACCCGCCTGGGTAATGGATTTCGCCAGCTCCCCGCGAGAATAAACGTTGCATTTTTCTTTTTTTTGGGCTAACTTGAGCCAAATTTGTATCGTCGCCTATGAAAGTCACCGTCAACCGGACCACCGTCGATCTGTTCGAAGGGGCCCGCGCGCAGGATGCCATCCTGCGTTACTGCGTCCATCGCAGAATCAAGCCGGCATATGCCTGCAACGCCCGGGTCTTTGACGCATACGGACATCAGATCGGTCTGGATGCGCCGCTTCATGAAGGTCAAACCATCAAATGCAAAATAATCAAATGAAAAAGTTGATCCTTTCCCTGGCCGCCCTTTGCCTGCTGTCCGCAGGCGCCTTCGCGCAGCCGAAAGAAATCCACATCATCTCCGCGAACGACATGCACGCGAAGATCGAGAATTTCCCGCAGCTGGCCGCCATCGTGGACAGCCTTCGAGCGACGTATCCCGAACTGCTCATCTTCTCCGCCGGCGACAACCGGACGGGCGAGCCGCTCAACGACCTGTACGAGATCCCGGCTTATCCGATGGTGGCCCTGATGAACCAGATCGGCTTCGACGGCACCACCCTGGGCAACCACGAGTTCGACTCCGGCCAGAAGGGCCTGGCCAAACTGATTTCCCTGTCCAACTTCCCCTATATCTGCTGCAACATCCTCCCGGACGAGAAATGGGGCATCCACACTGTTCCCTACAAGATTTTCTTCGTGGATGAGCTCCGGATCGCGGTGATCGGAGCCGTCCAGGTGGGTCCTTCCGGACATCCGGACACCCATCCCGACAACTGCAAGGAAATCCTCTTCCGTCCCGTCGAGGAGACCGTCCAGGAGTACCAGTGGCTGCGCGACGAGTGCGACGTCGTCATTCTCCTCACCCACATCGGCTATGAGGAAGACGTGGAGTTGTCCAAGTCCGTCCCCTGGGTTGACCTGATCATCGGCGGCCACTCCCATACCCAGCTGGACGGCGGGGAGATCCACAACGACGTGATGATCACCCAGGACCTCAACCGCCTGCAGCGCGTCACGCACACCATCCTGACCGTCGAGGACGGCAAGGTCACCGGCCGCAGGGCCGAAAACATCGAGGTGACCGGCCATCCCGGACAGAACAAGATCGTGGCGGAAATGGTCCGCTACTTCAGTGACAACCCGGCGTTCCAGCGCGTGCTGGCCACACTCACGGCCCCGATGACCAGCTACGAGCAGCTCGGTTGCATGATGACCGACGCCTGGCGCGTGGAGACGGGATCCGACATCGCCTTCACCAACACCGGCGGCGTGCGCTATGACCATCTCCCGGCAGGTCCCTTCACGGTCAGCGACGTGCTGCGCCTCGACCCGTTCGGCAACAGCCTTGTCCAGCTCGAGCTGACGGGCCAGGAACTCAAGGACATGCTCATCGCCACGCACTATGCCGACATCTCCTATGGATTCCCCAAGGTCAGCGGAATCATCTGCAACGTCACGTTTGACAAGAAGGAGCCCGACACCAAGATCAAGGACCTCAAGATCACCAACCCCGACGGCAGCAAGTTCGACCTCAAAAAGACCTACAAGGTCATCACCAGCAGTTATGTGGCCGCAATCGCGAACTCCCCTCGCAAGGACCAGGGCCGCGACATCAACCGCACCACTTCCGCCGTTATCCAGGACTACCTGGAGCACCAGGGCACGATTGACTACACGGGTGCCCAGCGCGTGTTCCGGAGCGTTTCGAAGAAATAAGACGCGATTAGTAGGAAAAGAAAGAGCCCCGCGGCTGCGGGGCTCTTTCTTTTCCTACCAATTCAATATATTCCTGAAGTCGTAGGCCTCCGGATCGGGGACGAACTTCTTCGCCGCCTCGTAGTCGGCCGGGGTGATGTAGTGGCAGATGTGGTTGTAGTAGTTCTGCGCGATGCCGCCGCCGATCTCGACGCGACGCGGCGGAATCTTGCCCTCCTCGTTCTGCAGGTCGTGCAGATAGAGCGGCTTGGCCTCGCCGAAGGCATTCACATAGACCATGCAGCCGGTCTCGCCTTTCTTGAAGAGCTCGAACACGCCCATGGCGAGCTCGGAGCAATAGGTCAGGTCATAGCCGATCGGATCCTGGCAGCGGACGTCGTAGCCAATCTCCACCGGACGGGTCTTGGCCTTGAAGCCGATCTTCTTCATCTCCTTCTCCAGCAGCTCGTTGAAGAGAACGGCCTTGGAAATCTTGCCGAGTTCGGGATGTCCGTGCTCGTCGTAGGTCATGCTCACGCCGGCGGCCTTGATGTCCTCGGGAGCAAGGTCATGGAACACGCCTTCCGCCACCACGACGGTGCCGTAGCCGATGCCCAGCAGGCGGCGCTTGATGATGGTGGAGAGGGTCAGCTTGATGATCTTGTCGATGGTGATGGAGGTCTTGTTGAACATCTCCGGGATGATCGTCATCGGGGCGTGCGTGGCCTCGCCGATACCCAGGGCCAGGTGGCCGGCGCTGCGGCCCATAGCACTGATGAGCAGCCAGTTGCCGGAGGTGCGGGCATCCTCATACACGGTGCGGGCAATGTGCGCGCCCTCGTCTTTGGCGGAGTTGAAGCCGAAGGTCGGGGTGTTGTCCGGCAGCGGGAGGTCATTGTCGATCGTCTTGGGGACGTGGATGTTGGCGATGGGATACTTCTTGTTCTCCAGGAACTTCGCGATGCGGTTGGCCGTGGAGGCGGTGTCGTCGCCGCCGACGGTCACCAGCAGCTTGATGTTGTTGTCCGTGAACAGGGACAGGTTGAAATTCTTCTCGAAATCCTCGTCCGTGGGCTTGAAGCGGCTCATCTGAAGATAGGAGCCCCCGCGGTTGAAGTAGGCGTCAGCCTTGAAAAAGTCGAGGTCCTCGGTGCGCGGGCTGGGGCTGAAGAGGCCGCTGTAGCCGCCGTGGAGGCCGATGACACGATAACCGCCGGCCAGGAAGGTCTTGGCCACGGAGCACACGACGGTGTTCATGCCCGGAGCCGGGCCGCCGCCGCAAAGAATAATGATGGAATCTTTCATTGTGTAACTATAACTAACTGATTGAATTTCCTCGGAAAATCTTGCGAATTTACGCATTTCCCCGCGGAAATCCAAACGGCGGAGCGGCAATGCCTATCGCAGCATCCGCTGCGACAGGTAGCGCTGGCCGTGATGGCGTTGGAAGTCATGTTGGTGAGGGTGGTGCCGTCGTAGCTGAAGCCGGTGTCGTAGATGCCGCCGCTCATCGTGGTGGAGTTCAGGCCGTCCATGTCGGTGGTCGTGAAGGCGATGGGCTTTTCGGCGTCCGGTGCCTTGAAGAACTGGACGACGGCGGCAGGCTCTCCCTGGCGGGAAAGCGAATCGAGCACGGACCCGCAGACGACGGTCTGCTGCTATGCGAACAGGGCCGTGACGGAGAGCGCGGCGAGGATCAGGGTCGTGAAAATGCGTTTCATATCGTGTCGTTTTTGATTTCTGCTGCGAAAATAACAGGTGGCACCGCGCCCGTCAACGATAATTCGACGAACAGCCCGGTCCCTTCGACGAACGGCGCGGCCGCCCGGCTCCCGCCCCCCCCGCTTCGTGGCTCACGTCTCCTGCCAGGCACATCCAGCATCTTCTCCGTGCCCGGGAACCGTTTTTCACCCTTCCCGGGCATGCTGGAGGGGGCTGGCGTGCCCGGGAGGCTCCGGAGAAGAGAGGAAGCCGGACGGGGGCCTGCTTGCAAATGCCGTCAGAAATGCGTATTTTTGTGGCTTACGCACGCGCGAATATGGATATTCAGGCCGCCCAAATACGCATCGCCGAGCTCCGGGAGATCCTCCGGGAGAACAGCCGGCGCTACTATGTCGACAACGCCCCGACGATGTCGGACTACGAGTTCGACCAGCTGATGCACGAGCTGGAGCGGCTGGAGGCGGAGTTTCCGCAGTTCGACAGCCCCGACTCCCCCACCCGCCGCGTGGGTTCCGACCTCGACGCGCCGGTAGGCGCCAATGCAGAGAGCGGCGCGCGCCAGGGCTTCGTCCAGCGGCCGCACCGCTACCCGATGCTTTCCCTGGGCAACACCTATTCCATCAGCGAGATCGAAGAGTTCGCCGCACGCGCCGACAAGGCGCTCGACGGCATGCCCTTCACCTACAGCTGCGAACTGAAATTCGACGGCACGGCGATCTGCCTGAGCTACCGCAAAGGCCGGCTGGTCCAGGCCCTGACCCGCGGCGACGGCATCCAGGGCGATGACGTGACGGAGAACGTCCGCCGCATCCCCGGCATCCCGCAGCAGCTGCAGGGAGACTATCCGGAAGAATTCGAGATCCGCGGCGAGATCCTGATGCCCTACGCCGCCTTCGACGCCCTCAACCGGGAGCGGGAGGCGCAGGAGGAAGCGCCCTTCGCCAACCCGCGCAACGCCGCCTCCGGCTCGCTCAAGCTCATCGACCCGGAGGAAGTGGCGCACCGCGGCCTGATCTGCACCCTCTACCACATCCCCGCCGAGAGCGTGACCTTCGCCTCCCATAGCGAAGCGCTGGACGCCGCCGCGCGCTGGGGGCTGCCCGTCTCCGAAGACCGGCGCATCTGCCACGGCATCCACGAGATCAAGGCCTTCATTGACCATTGGGACAGCGCCCGCAAGTTCCTCCCCTACGCCACGGACGGCATCGTGATCAAGATCAACGAGCTCGCCTGCCAGCGGATGCTCGGCTACACCGCCAAGTCCCCCCGCTGGGCCGTCGCTTACAAGTTCAAGGCCGAGCAGGCCTGCACGGAGCTGCTGAGCATCGACTACCAGGTGGGCCGCACGGGGGCCGTGACGCCGGTGGCGAACCTCGCCCCGGTCCAACTCAGCGGCACCCTCGTCAAGCGGGCGACCCTCAACAATGCCGACCAGATGGCCCTGCTGGACATCCGCGTGGGCGACTGGGTGTTCGTGGAGAAGGGCGGTGAGATCATCCCCAAGATCACCGGCATCGATCCCGCCCGACGCGTGCCCGGAGCGGAGCGTCCCGCCTTCCCGGACCGCTGCCCCGACTGCGGCACGCCGCTGGTCAGGGGCGAGGCGGAAGCCAAATGGTTCTGCCCCAACCAGGACGGCTGTCCGATGCAGATTAAGGGACGCCTGCTGCACTTCGTCAGCCGCAAGGCGATGGACATCCTTGCCGGCGACATGACCGTCGACCAGTTCTACGCGGCCGGACTCGCCCGCACGGCAGCCGACCTCTATGACATCAGCAAATACCAGCTCCTGAGCCTGGAAGGCTGGCAGGACCGGGCGGCCCAGCGCTTCCTGGACAGTCTGGACGCATCCAGGCAGGTCCCCTTCGAGCGCGTGCTCTTCGCCCTGGGCATCCGCTACGTGGGCGAGACGACGGCCAAGGGCCTCGCCCGCCATTTCGGCGACATCGACGCCCTGGCCGCGGCCACCCGGGAGCAGCTCCTGGAAGTCGAAGACGTCGGCGAGGTCATCGCCTGCAGCGTGTTCGAGTTCCTGCACAACCCGGCCCACCTGGAGCAGATCGCGCGCCTGCGTGCCGCCGGCCTCCGTTTCAGCGGAGCCGGGCAGGACGCCGCCCTGTCCGACGCCCTCGCGGGCAAGACGGTCGTGATCTCGGGCAACTTCAGCATCAGCCGCGAGCGGATGAAAGACCTGATCGTCGCCCACGGCGGCAAGGCCGGTTCGTCGGTCAGCGCCAGGACCGCCTTCCTGCTGGCGGGCGCCAAGCCCGGACCGGAGAAACTCCGGAAATGCGAGAAGTTCGGCGTGCCGGTGGTCTCCGAGGAGGAGTTCATGGCGATGCTGCCGGAGACGGCGTCTGCGGGCTTGCCCTCCGGGGCCAACCCGCAGCCCGCCGCCATTGAAGAGCCGACTTTATTCTAACGTAAGATGAAGATAACCAGCAAGATAACAGACCTTTTCACCGACCGGATCTGGATGCTCGATACGAGCGCATCCTCCCCGGTCTACGCCGAGACCGTCCGTATCGTCAAGCTGATCCGCATCACCTTCAAGACTTTCATGGAGAACCGGATGGGCTTCCAGTGCGTGGCCCTGAGCTATTTCATCACGCTCGCCCTGGTCCCGCTGCTGGCTTTCGCCTTTGCCGTGACCGGCGGACTCGGCCTCGACGGCAAGGTCACCCAGGCCCTGGGGCTGCTGCTTCCCAACAATCCCGAGATCGTCCAGCTGCTCTCCGAGAAGGCCGACAACATCCTGAACTCCGCGCTCGGCGGCGGACTCGGCACCGTCTCCGCCATCTTCTTCCTCTGGACCATCCTCTGGATGATGTTCCAGGTGGAGCGCGTGTTCAACAACGTCTGGGGAATCCTCAAGATTCCGCGCAAGATCTTCACGCGTTTCGGATTCTATTTCCTGGTCCTGCTGCTCACCCCGTTCATCATGATCATCTTCGGCGCAGGCGCCGTCTACGCCACCAACATCCCCCACCTCTTCGGCCTGGACATCCAGGAGATCCGCTTCATCTTCAAGCTGATCGGCTACGCGATCTTCTATCTGATCCTCGTGATGACCCTGTTCGTGATGTACAAGGTCATCCCCGCCACCTATGTCGTGCCGCGCTACGCCTTCTATTCCGCCCTGATCGCCGGCATCATCTTCATGCTCTTCCAGTATATCTACCTGCACACGCAGATGTTCGTGGGGCGCCTGAACCAGGCCTACGGAATCCTCGCCGCCATCCCGCTCTTCCTGATCTGGCTGAATTTCAGCTGGCAGATCATCATCTACGGGGCGCAGCTGACCTATAGTTTCCAGAATATTGACAAGTATACCGTCTCCGCGTGGGACTACGAGAACAGATAATGAGTTTTTCCAGATTCACCCCTGAAGACTACCGCCTGATCAACCAGGAATTCGAGAAGTTGATGCAGGTTGCCGCCCGCCGCTGCAAGAACGAGTCGGAGGTGGAGACCGTCCGCCGGGCCTTCGAGTTTGCGAACCAGGCCCACAAGGACGTCCGCCGCCGCTCGGGCGAGCCGTATATGCTGCATCCCATTGCCGTCGCCGGAATCGTCGTGACCGAGATCGGGCTCGGCTGCAAGTCCATCTGCGCCGCCCTGCTGCACGATGTCGTGGAGGACACGGCCTATACCGTGGATGACATCCGCAACCTGTTCGGCGACAAAATCGCCGCCCTGGTGGACGGCCTGACCAAGATCAAGACCGTCCTGGACAACGAGGAGCGCAAAGGCTCCTACACCAGCACGGAGAGCCTCCAGGCCGAGAATTTCAAGCGCATCCTGCTCACGCTGGGCGACGACGTGCGCGTCGTGCTGATCAAGCTGGCGGACCGCCTGCACAACTGCCGGACCATCGAATTCATGCCCGAGCACAAGCGCGACAAGATCCTCTCCGAGACGATGTTCATCTTCATCCCGCTGGCCCACCGCCTCGGCCTGTACAGCGTCAAGTCGGAGATGGAGAACATCTGGCTGCGTTTCAAGGAGCCGGAAGACTACCAGCGCATCACGGAGCGCATCAAGGGCAATGTCGCCAACCGCGACAAGGACATCGACACCTTCATCGCCCCGATCGAGCAGGCCCTCCAGGCCGCCGGATACCACTTCACCATCAAGAAACGCATCAAGACCCCCTACTCCATCTGGTACAAGATGCGCACGAAGCGCGTCCCCTTCGAGCAGATCTACGACCTCTACGCCGTACGCATCATCTTCGACCCGCAGGAGAACAACATCCAGACGGAGCGCGGACAGGCCTACCTGATCTTCTCCACGGTCACCCACCTCTACCGGGAGAACCTGGGACGGCGCCGCGACTGGATCTCCCAGCCCAAGAGCAACGGCTACGAGGCCCTGCACTGCACGCTGATGAGCCACGCCGGCTTCTGGGTGGAAGTCCAGATCCGCTCCAAGCGCATGGACGACATCGCCGAGAAAGGCATCGCCGCCCACTGGGCCTACAAGAACGACGGCTACATCTCCGAGAACGACTCCGAGATGGACAAATGGCTGGCCGAGGTGCAGGAGATCCTGCTGAGCAACGACCTCAGCGCCCTGGAGCTCCTCGACATCATCCACAAGGACCTGGTCAGCAGCGAGATCGTGGTCTTCACCCCCAAGGGCGAGCAGAAAGCGGTCAGCAGCGGCGCCACAGCCCTGGACTTTGCGTACCGCATCCACACCCAGATCGGCAACAAGGCCATCGCCGCCAAGGTCAACATGAAGCTGGTCCCCCTGTCCCAGACCCTCAAGGCCGGAGACCAGGTGGAGATCATCACGGCGGAGAACGCCCACCCCAAGATGGACTGGGTCTCCTTCCTGCAGACCCGTTACGCCCGCAACCGGGTGATCGAATATTTCCGGCAGGACTTCGACAAAATCGCCCGGGAGGGCAAGCGCATCTTCGGCGAGCGCATCCGCCTGATGGGGCTGGAAGCCAACCGGGATCTGGTGCGCAAGTTCCTGGACTACTCGCAGCTGCCCCAGCCGGACGAACTCTATTTCCGCATCGGGCTCGGCCTGCTCGGTCCCGAGGAATTCAAGAGCATCATCGACGAGAAGGACATGTCCACGGGCGAGAAGCGGAAATTCTCCATCCGGGAGGACAACGCCCACATGGTCCAGTACAAGATCGCGGAGTGCTGCCACCCGATCCCCGGCGATCCGGTCATCGGCTTCTCCACGGGCGAGAACCTCGTGATCGTCCACAAGAAATCCTGCCCCGTGGCGGAGAGCCTTGCCAGCAAGTACGGCAACCGGATGGTCGTCCCGCAGTGGGGCGCCGTCCAGCAGGAATACCCGATCCGCATTTCGCTCAAAGGCATCGACCGGCTCGGTCTGCTGAGCGAGATTTCCAGCTTCATCTCCCAGACCCTCGGCATCAACATGCGCAAGCTCCAGCTGTCCACGGACGGCGAACTGTTCGAGGGCTTCATCGAACTGCTCGTCCGCGACAAGAAGAACCTGGAGCGCATGGTGGAGGGGCTCAGTAAAATCGACGGCATCCAGGATGTCGTCCGGACCGACATCTGACGCCTATGCAGAAACGAATCAAGACCTTCCTGCCGCTGCTCGCCGCCGTATGCGCGTGCCTGCTCCCGCTCTTCGCCCCGTCCTGCGCCAACACGACGCAGGCCCCCTCCGGCGGCAAGAAAGACACCATTCCCCCGCTGATCATCGACATCAGGCCGCTGCCGGGCACGATCGGCGTACCGCTCAGCGGCGCCACGTTCACGTTCACGTTCAACGAGTACGTGACCATCAAGACCCCGGCGAACATCTTCCTGTCGCCGCCGCAGCAGCGTCCGCCCAAGTCCCGCATGCGCGGCAAGAGCATCACAGTCAGTTTCGAGGAGCCCCTGCAGCCCAATACGACCTACACCCTGTCCTTCACCGACGCCATCGCGGACGCCAACGAAGGGAATATGTTTCCGGGCTACACCTATGTCTTCTCCACCGGTGAACAGATTGATTCAATGATGCTCACGGGCACCGTGGTGGACTGCAACACCCTGTCCCCCGTCAAGGGCGCCACCGTGCTGCTCCACAAGGACCACGCCGATTCGGCCGTGCTCCTGCACCGGCCCTACGCCGCCGTCAAGACGGACGACTGGGGCTTCTTCGCCCTGCCGTTCATCCAGGACACCTCCTACCGGATCTATGCCATCCGTGACGCCAACAACGACAACATCTACGACCCCGAGACGGAGACCATCGCATTCATCGACTCGCTGGTCCGCCCGGTGATGGTCGCCAACGACACCGTCCCGGAGATGCTCAAGTACGACATGACCGACACGCTGCGCTGCCAGGCACGCCGCAGCGAGTACGAACTCAAGCTCTTCCGCGAGAAGCCGACCAAGCAGTACATCGTGAACAAGGTCCGCACCGCGGAGCGTTCGGCCTACCTGACCTTCATGGCCCCCGGCGCCTGGATCGACTCGCTGTGGATCCGCGGCTTCCGCGCGGACCAGGTCATCAGCCAGTTCAACATCCTGCAGGACAGCCTCGAACTCTGGATCAACAGCCGCCGTGCCGCGCCCGACACGATGCGCATCTATGTCAACTACCGCAAGACCGACTCCCTGGGACGGCTCGTCCCCACGCAAGAGATCGTCCGGCTCGCCATGCCGAACGACAAGCGCACCTATTCCAAGAGCACCCGGCGCAACATCAAGCACGAAGACACGACCTGCGTTTATTCTTTCAAGGCTGCAGCCGAAACCGTGGAGCAGAACGGCTTCGAGCTGGAATTCCGCAACCCCATCATCACGGAGCATTTCGACTCCGTGGACTTCCGCGTGATCAACACCCGCCAGCGCGAGTCCAAGGCCGAATTCACCGTGGAGCAGGACAGCCTCAACCTGCGGCGCTACATCCTGCGTCCCAAGGACAAGATGATGCCGGGCTTCCAGTATTCGATGAAACTCCCCTACCGGGCCTTCCGCGACATCAACGGGTTCTGGTCCGACAGCACCGTCGTCAAGGTCAGCCTCCCCACGGACGAGACGCTGAGCGTGCTGGAGCTGGAGCTCACCGGCGTGGACCGCAAGCTCATCGTGGACCTGCTCGGCGAGAAGCGGGACAAGGTGCTGCGCAGTTATGTCGTGGACCAGAACGGCACCCTGCGTTTCCCCTACCTCAAGGCCGGCCGCTACAGCATCCGTTTCACCGAGGACGGCAACCGCAATTCCATCGTGGACACCGGATCCCTGCTGGAGCGCCGCCAGCCCGAGAAAGTTGTTTTTCTGAAGGTCGCCGGCCAGGACTACCTGTCGATCCCGGCCAGCACCGAACTCGTGCAGACCGTGGATCTGTCCACCATCTTCCAAGAACCGTGACCGTTATGAGATTCCACCGGCTTATCCTCTCTGTCCTGCTGGTCCTGGCGGCTGTGTGCGCCGGGGCGCAGGAAGTACAGTTCGACTCCGTCGCCGTCTCCTCCAGGAAGAAAGAGCGCATCAACAACTATATCATGATCGGGGTCAACTACGGCGTGAGTTTCTGCAATATGTATTACGCGCCCTCGCGTCACAACCGCGCCTGGCAGGTCCACCCGAACTACGTGTCCGTGATGTTCACCAAACACAGCAAGATGTTCGACAGCGATGACCTCGCAATGTTCGCCCTGACGGCGGGTTTCGCGCACGGCTACGAAGGATTCGGCTTCCTGCGGGACCCGGACACGGGATACTCCCAGAATGTGGACGGCGCGGAACAGGGCACGATCGAGGTCTTCGAAATCCCGGCCCTGGCGCAGATCCACATAGACTTCCATCCCGCCAAGATCCTGGCGAACGTAGGCGTGTACGGCGGCTGGCGCAACAGCATCTCACGCAGCGGCCCGACCCTCGAACCCGAGTTCGAGCACGCATTCCGCTCCTACGAGAACCGCTGGGAATACGGCCTGCAGGGCGGCGCCGGATTTGCGCTGATGTTCGATCCGATCGAAATCCATTTCAACGCCATGCTGCGCTGGTCCTGGTCCTCGCTCTATCGGCCCGACTATGCCAGCCAGTACTACTATCGCTACGCCTATCCGCTGGACATCATCGCCACGATCGGCGTACACTTCCAGCTGACCAAACGCACCGGCAAGACGAGCAGCCAGCTCCGCCGAGAAGCAAAAGAGATCGTATATGGCACGCATTGAGACACTTCCGGTCCGGGTCGGGGGATCCCTGATCATCGGCGCCGGACATCCCGTCGTCATCCAGACGATGTGCAATACCCATACCTCCGACGTGGAGGCCACCGTGGCCCAGACCCTGCAGCTCGCCGCCGCGGGCGCACAGATGGTCCGGATCACCGTGCCCGGACGACAGGACGTGCCCGCCGTCACGGAAATCCGGCGCCGCGTCCGAGCCGCCGGCTGCAGCGTGCCGCTGGTCGCGGACATCCATTTCTCGTCCGAGACGGCCATCGCCGTGGCCCCCGTCGTGGAGAAGGTCCGCATCAACCCCGGCAACTTCCACCCGGACCACGAACAGGCACGGGCGCAGTTCGCGAAGTTTCTCTCCGTGTGCAAGGGACACGGCACCGCCGTGCGCGTGGGCCTCAACCACGGTTCGCTCGGCCGCTATATCACCGACCGCTACGGCAACACGCCGCACGCGATGGCGATGGCCGCGATGGAGTGGCTGGAGATGTGCATCGAGGCGGATTTCCTGGGCGTGGTGGTCTCGCTCAAGGCCAGCAATACCGTGGTGATGGTGGAGGCCTACCGCGAACTCGCGCAGCGGATGCAGGAGCGGGGCGTCGTGTTCCCCCTGCACCTCGGCGTCACGGAGGCCGGCGGCGGCGACAGCGGGCGCATCAAGTCCTGCGTCGGGATCGCCACTTTATTGCAGGAAGGCATCGGCGACACGATCCGGGTCTCCCTGACGGAGCCTCCGGTCAACGAACTGCCTGTTGCGCAATATATTGCGCTGCATGCTATGGAGTCGGCGTCTCAGCTTCCATTGTTGTCCCGTAGCAGTTCGAGCGAAGCGAAGTCCGCCTCACCGGACCGGCCCGGTCCCGGGACTTTGACGGAGGCAAAGTCGGAAAGGGACTTGAGGGCCGCAGGGGGTTCGGGGGATATGCCCCCGTATGAGCAGATGCTGGATGCCGCCATCCTCTGGGGTCCGAAACTGCTGAAACGGGAGATCGACGAGATCCCGGCGGAAGCGGGGCTGTCGGAATACCTGAAAGACGAAATCATGCAGGCGGCCCGGCGGCGCTTCTACAAGCCCGAGTACATCGCCTGCCCGGGCTGCGGACGCACGATGTACGACCTCCAGGCCACCTTTGAGGAGGTCCAGCGCCGCACAGCCCACCTCAAGGGCCTGGTGATCGCCGTGATGGGCTGCATTGTCAACGGCCCCGGCGAGATGGCCGACGCCGACTGGGGCTACGTGGGCGAAGGCGGCGGCCGCGTCACCATCTACCACCGCAGCGAACCGGTCCTGCGCCACATCCCCGACTCGGAGGCCATCGACCGCCTGCTGGAACTCATCGAAGCCGACAAGGCCTAGCTGATTATCAAATACTTACGATTTAACCTTCGGCAGAATTGCCGAAGGTTAAATCGTAACTCACTGAGCATCAATACAGGTTAAAGCCACTGAGCATCAGGGTGAGGTGCTCGCCGCGGGTGTCAGCGGCGGCACAGCGCACGGCGATTTCCCGGCGCTCGCCGGGCAGCAGGGAAATCCAGTTATCTTCGTAGAAGACGGGCAGAATCTGCTCTCCGCTGCGCCCGCCCACCAAATTGAGGCGAAGCATCAGCGCCGGCGTCTTGGAGCGGTTCTCCAGGGTCGTGACGGCGACCCAGTCTTCCCCTTCCCGACGGAAACTGTACTTCAAGCCGACCTTCGCTTCCGGCATCTGCAGCAAAGCCTGCAGGTTGCCGGGATCGGACGGGTTCAGGACATAGAAATTACCGGCAAGTTCCCGGTCGCCTTGCAGCAGAGCGAGGCGCAGGAGGATGGGAGATTCCGGCTCTGAGGCCGGAAAGACGGAAACGGTGTCCTTTCCAGCCTGACCCGCGTCGTTCCGGGCCCAGCCCGGGACCCCGCATACCGGTATCGTGGAATCCTCCGGAACATCAAGCGCTGCGTCCTGCTCGGAGAGGACCGTGCCGTCCAGGGCACAGACCCGCACCTGTGCGGTGAGCCCGGAGAGGTCGCCGGCGCTGTGGTTGACCACCTCCACCTGCTCCGTTTTCGGGTTCCACTGGATGCGGACGGGAGCCGAGCCCTTCTTGGCGCCGAAATAGGCGGCCGTGGGCGCGAAGTAGTAGTCGTAGGTCTGCCAGACCATCGAGGGCCAGCAGGAATGGCTCATCCAGATCAGCAGGCCCTTGCGCGCTGCGCTGCGCGACTCGAACATCGCCCGGTAACCGTCGTAATTGATCCACTGCGCCCACTCGGCGAACTGCTCCAGGCTCTCCGGCTCCCCGAAGGCTTTGCGGACCATCGCGTTGAAGGTCGCCGCGCTCTGGGCGCTCTCCAGGGCGAAGTCGTGCATCCCCCAGACGTCGTCCTGCGGCCAGCGGTGGGCAGGCCCCAGCATCCGCTCCAGGCTCTCCAGGGTCGGGACGTTCGGCATGCCGCGCTCGCTGTGGAAGCGGTCGGCGCCGCGTTCCAGCGCAAAATACTCCGCAGGCGGGAGGGCCCGGTAAGGACCGTTGCCGCTGACGGGGCCGTCCGCAGAATGCGGAATATAGTGCAGGCCGGGGTGCAGGCGCGCCACGAGCGCAGCGAGTCCGGCGTCCAGCGCCGCGGGCGGGTTGCCTTCGTTGCGTCCGCAGTACAGCGCCAGGCAGGGATGGTGGCGGATCCTGCGCAGGAAATCCTCTGCATTGGCGAGGAACATCGCCGCGTCGTCCGGTTCCGGCCCGTCGGCGGGATTCGCAAGCCAGAAGTCCTGCCAGACCATCACGCCGTGGCGGTCGCAGGCCTCCCAGAACTCCTCGTCGCCGGTCATCCCCACCCAGTTGCGAATCATCGTGAAATGCATATCCGCGTGGTACGCCGCCGCGATGTCGTACTCGCGGACGCGGTAGTTCAGGTTGATCTCGGGGTAGCCCCAGTTGCCGCCGTTGCCGATCAGGCGCCGTCCGTTCACATAGAAATCCAGCACCCCGCCGTCCGCCGGACAGGACACCTCCCGGACCCCGGAGAACTGCTTTTTCACATCGGAAAGCACGCCGTCCACGCTGACGCGCGTCTCCACGGGATACAGGTGCGGCTCGCCGTAGCCGGCCGGCCACCAGAGCGCGGGATGCTTCAGACGCGCCACCGGCAGGGCAATATCGCGGGTCTCCCCCGCCCCGAGCTCCGCCTCCGTGGAGATCAGCCGGTCTCCGTAACGGAGCTCAACCGCGGCCAGGCGCGGCTGTGCGCCGTGGTTGGTCAGTGTGACCACGGGCTTGAGATCGGCGTAGTCGGTGGCAGGCAGCGGCAGGTCCGTGTCCACGAACACGTCGTCGATGGTGATGCCGCCGGGATGGGCGGACAGCCAGACATCGTTCCAGATGCCGGTATTGCGCCCGCGCACCGTCGGGATCCAGTCCCAGCCGATGGTGGCGTGCATCGTGGGATTGTCCGCCCCGAGGATGCCGCCGTTCAGGTCGGCGCTCACACGGTCCTGCTCCTTGACGATGCCCGGATGGGCATTCTTCAGAATCTTGACAGCCAGCGCGTTGCGCCCCGGCTTCAGGAGCTCCGTCACGTTGAAGGCAGCGCGGGTGAAGGCACCGTCGATCCGGCCGGCCTGCGCGCCGTTGACATAGACTTCGGCTTTCCAGTTGATCCCGTCGAAGTGCAGGATCAGTTCCTGCCCGGTCCAGTCCTGCGGGAGGTCAAATTCGTCGCGATACCAGAAATCGTCCAGGAAATACGATTCGGAGATCTGCAGCTGGTCGTCATCATATCGCTGGTCCGGGATGGCGCCGGCGTTGAAATACGATGTCAGCACCGTGCCCGGCACCGTGGCGGGAAGCCAGGCGGAGGCGTCATACGACGGATTGGAAATCCGTCCGCCCGCGTCGGACACCTCGCCCGCGCGCTGCAGGCGCCACGCTCCGCCCTGCAGGTCCAGACGGCGCTCCCCCGCCGCCGGAGCGGCCTGCGCCTGCGGCACCACGCCGCCGCGCCCCCAGACTTCCATTTCCGAGAGGACCAGATGCGCCTGGTCCGTACGCAGGCCGGACAGGCGCACATAACGCCCGCGGCCCCGCACCGGCACTTCCTGCAGGCCTGACGCGATCGGGGCGAGTTCGCAGAGCCGCTCCCAGCGCCCGCCGTCCTGAGAGCATTCCAGCAGGCCGGCAGCCGGACCGGCCAGCCAGTCCAGCCGGACCTGTCCGATTTCCGCCTCGGCGCCCAGATCCACGCAGAGCCATTCATTTTCAGTACCTTCACTCATCCAGGCGCTGCAGAAGTGCGCCGAAGGGAGGATGTTCACCGGCTCGCCGTCCAGGCGGAAATCCCATTTCTGGACGCGCCAGGTGCTGATCCCGGGGGCCTCCAGACGCAGGCGCAGCGCCGCATAGGACTCCGCCGGCAAGTCCAGCTTCCAGCGGAAATTGCGCCAGCTCTCCCCGTGGTAGTCACGCGGGACAGCTCCCGCAGGGAACGTGCCCTCGCGCCGTGTCCCCACCGTCTCCCACCGCGCGCCGTCCCGAGAGGCCTCGACCGTCAGGATGCAGGGCCCCGGGGTACCGTCGGCCACGCCGGTCAGTTCCATCCGGTCAGCACGGAGCATCCCGCCCTCGAGGCGGAGTTCCAGACAAGCGGACGGCCCTCCGGCAAAGGAGACCGAGGTCCAGGTGTTGCCGTCGAAGGGCTTCTCGCGGTCCCGCCGGACAAGGGGCTGCCCGTTCGCCGACAGCGAGAGGGTATAAGGCATCCTGTCAGCGTGGAGACCGTCCGTGACGAGCTGGGCCGTGAGGTTGTAGTCGTAGCTGGAAGAATGGCGCGCAATGCGGTGCAGCGCCAGGTTGCGGTATTCCTGCCCCGCCGCCGCGGGCTCCGGGCCGATATAGGCGGCGGGATCTCCGGGATAGACCCCGATTCCGCGGGTGTACGCTCCGCCGCCTTCCGGCCGCGCACAGGCGGCAAGCAGCAGGACGACAGCGCCGAGCAGGAGTCTGTTCGATACAGGCAAGGTTCGGTACGGCTTCATCAGACAATTCTTTTTCTACGTAAAGATATGAATTATTTGCCGCTTTTCGTATCTTTGCGACGGAACTGATTACGACCGCACCATGCTCTACCCGATCGGCATACAGGATTTCGAGAAAATCCGCAAAGACGGCTTCGTCTATGTGGACAAGACCGGACTTATCTACAACCTGGCCAGGCAGGGAGGCTATGCCTTCCTCAGCCGTCCCCGACGTTTCGGAAAGAGCCTGCTGGTTTCCACGATGGAAGCCTACTTCAGCGGCAGGAAGGAACTCTTCGACGGCCTGGCCGTCGCGGAGCTGGAGAAGGAGTGGATTCAGTATCCGGTACTGCGCATCGACTTGAGCGGAAAAGCCTACGACCGGCCCGACGTGTTGGCGAAGGTTCTGGATGATTCCCTCACCAAATGGGAGCGGGAATATGGCGCAGAGAACCGCTCGGATGTCCCCGGAATACGCTTCGGCAACGTGATTGAGGCCGCCCGCGCGAAGACCGGCCGCCCGGCCGTCATCCTCGTTGACGAATACGACAAGCCCATCGTCGACAACCTCGGCGACGAGGCCCTGGCCGATGTCTTTCGCCGCCAGCTCCAGGGCTTCTACAGCGTCATGAAGGCCAAGGATGGCTTCATCAAGTTCGGCTTCCTCACCGGCGTCACCAAGATCGGCAAGCTCTCCGTGTTCAGCGGCCTCAACAACCTCAAGGACATCTCCATGGACGCCCGCTATACGGACATCTGCGGCATCTCCGAAACAGAGTTGAAAAAATATTTTCCTGAGAGTGTCGAGGCCTTGGCACGGTCCAGCCAGCTGTCCGGGGAAGCATGTTATGGGGAACTCGCCAGATGGTACGACGGGTATCATTTCTGTGAAAATACTCCGGGGATTTATAATCCCTTCAGCCTGCTGAACACCTTTGACAGCCTGCGGTTCAAGGAGTATTGGTTCCAGACCGGCACGCCCTCATTTCTGGTCCGCTACCTGTCTGCCGCCCACTACGACCTGAACGATGTTTCCGGGATCAAAGCCTCCTCTTTCGACCTTTCCGGAGTCAATGCCAGCCAGCCCAATGTCATTACCCTCCTGTTCCAGACCGGCTACCTGACCATCCGGGATTACAACGCGGCCATCGACCGATATACGCTGGTGTATCCCAACAAGGAGGTGGAAGACGGCTTCCTGGATGCCCTCAGCAATTATTACACCCCGGTCATCCGCAGCAAATCCAGCCTGTCCGTTGACAAGTTTGTCGAAGACATCCACGCCGACAACGCCGAGATGCTGATGCGCCGCTTCACGGCCTTCTTTGCCGATATGGACTACCAGATCATGGGCGAGGACTAACTCTACTTCCAGAACACGATGTACGTGATGCTCAAGCTGATGGGCCAGCAGGTGCAGGTCGAGCGCCACACCTCCAACGGTCGCATCGACGCCCTCATCCAGACCGACCGCTTCGTCTATATCCTGGAGCTCAAGCGCGACAAGAACCCCGACGACGCCCTGGACCAGATCGATGAGAAAGGCTACGACTGGCCCTTCCTCGCCGACGGACGCAAGGTCTTCCGCATCGGCGCCGATTTCTCCACGAAAACCCACCGGCTGGAGAACTGGAAGGTCTCCGCGTAGATTCCGCTACCTGCCCGGTACGATGCCGACCACGAAATCCCCCGGCACGAAGCCGAAATAGCGGCTGTCCTCAGCGCCGACAATGCCGTACCTAAGGCAGCATGCAGGCGGCGAGCAGCAGGATGACGGCGCCGGACAGGACCCTATTCGACATAGAGCAGCAGTCCCTTGAGGTATTCCCCTTCGGGGTGGTAGATGCTGACCGGGTGGTCGGCCCCCTGGCAGAGGCGGTCCAGGATGCGCACGCTCCGGCCGGTCTGCGCCGCAGCGGAGAAGACGGTGTTGGCGAAGGTGATCTTGTCGACGACCTGCGAACAGCTGAAGGTGAACACGAGGCCGCCCGGCGCCACTTTGGCGATGGCCGCGGCATTGAGGCGCTGGTAGGCCCGCAGGGCGTTTTTCAGGGCACCGCGGTGCTTGGCGAATGCCGGCGGGTCCACGATGATCATATCGTACGCACCCTCCGGAATCTTCCGCAGAAACTCGATCGCGTCCTCGCAGAAATTGTTGCACAATTTCTGCGAACTATCCTCCTTCACCCCCTGCACCCCCTCAAGGGGGATGGCCGGATAATCGCTCCCGCGATCCGGCCTGCACGCGGCATTGACAGCATTCTGCGAAGCGGAATTCAGCTGGATGTTTCGTTCCACCAGGGACATGGCCTTGGCGGAGGAATCGACGGAATCGACGCGCTCGGCCCCGGAGGTCAGCGCATAGATGCTGAAGCCGCCGGTGTAGCAGAAAAGGTTGAGCACGCGGCGCCCGGCGGCATACTTGCCGACAAGGGCCCGATTGTCCCGCTGATCCAGAAAGAAGCCGGTCTTCTGCCCTTCCTCCCAGTTGACCAGGAACTTGCGTCCGTTCTCCAGCACCACGGTCTCCGAGGCGGTGAAGCCCTCGGCGCGCCACAGGTAACCGTCGATCAAGTCGAGACCCGCCTTGAACGGCGCCGTGCCGGAACTCTTGTCGTAAACGGCCTTCAGGCGATCTCCGAACACGGTGCGGAGCGCCGCGCAGATCTGCATCCGCGCCCGGAACATTCCCACCGAATGGGCCTGCATCACGCACACCCCGTCGTACCAGTCGATAATCAGCCCCGGCAGCCCGTCGCCTTCCCCATGTACAAGCCGAAAACAGCTTGTACATGGGGAACTGATGAAGGGGGCTCCGCCCCCTGTAACCCCCTGCGGCCTCAAGCCCCTTTCCGACTTTGTCTCCGCCAAAGTCCCGGGACCGGCCGGTCCGCTGATGCGGACTTCGCTTCGCTCAAACTGCCCCGCGGCACCTTCGGAAGTACACGAATCTCCACTATACAAGCCGACGGCCTCGCGGACGGCGAGGGCGCGGCGGATGGAAATCTCCCAGAAATCGGGGGCGGCGGGGTCGGCGTCGAACGAGAGGATGCGCACGGCGATCGAGCCGATCTGCCAGTGGCCGGAGGCCAGGTACTGCCCCTCGGCGCTGTAAACCGCGACGATATCGCCCTCGGCGGGAGAACCCTGCACCTGGGCGACAGCCCCGCTGAACACCCACGGATGGAAACGGCGCAACGACTCGTCGCGCCCGTGTTTCAAAAAGACTTTGATCATTTGCTTTGCGGCTGCGCTGCCTCAGCCTGCGGCTTCTTCGGTTTGCGGTGACGGCGGCGACGGCGCTTCGCCTTGGGCTTGTCCGCCGATTCCTCTGCCGCCTCCGGCTTCGGCACCGGAGCGGGCTGCACCGGCTGCGGCGGGTTCAGCTGTTCGGGCGTAAGCGGATGCTTCTCCGACTTCAGCAGTTTGAGGTACATTTCCCGGCAGACCCAGGCGTCCGTGGCGGCATACATCTGCTGCGCCGCCGACAGTTCCTCGGCCTCCCAGTTGGAGAGCTGCTGCGACTTGGAAATCCGGATGCCCAGAATGTTGGCGGCGAGTTTCTTCACGCTCTTGTCGCGGATCCCCCACTCATACGCGATCTTCTGCAGGTCCACGAAACCGTTCTCGCCGAAGCGCTGGTAATACTGCAGGCCGCGCACGTCATCGTGTACGGCGGCGCCGATCTTCAGGATGCGCGGATTGGACATCACGCGGCAGAGGAGCTTGGGCATCCCCATTTTGCCCACCCGGAACAGGAAGGCCTTGTGGGGACCCGACAACTGGAGCAGCGCCACATGGTTGTGGTGCTGGCCCGGCGAGAAGACGGGACGCGTCTCGGTGTCGAAGCCGATGATGTCCTGCGCGCGCAGGTAGGCGACCGCCTTGAGGAACTCGAAACCGGTCTTGTCAATGACTTGTATCTTGCCTGGGAACGCCCCCAGCGGCATATTATCAATTTCTTCTGGCTGGATGCTAATTTTGAACATACGAACCGGGAATCAGGATGATCGATCCGTCTTCGGACCCCGGACGCCTGACCGGGCGGTAGACCGACACCTGAGGTTTAGCTATATTGTGCGTAAAAAGGTTATTCTGCCGAAGGTAATTGTAGCAGGTAGCCGCAACTTCATCGAAAGCATTGAGGAAGAAGAAGCTGCGGGACACCAGCCGTCCGTAAGTCATCGAACTCTCGTTCATCACGGACACAATCTCCGCCAACTCGGACTTCAGCGCATCCGGGCGGACGGACAGATCGTCAATCAGGATGGCGTCGAAAGGCTTGGTCTGCCCGGACGCCGCGTAGTTTTTCAGGAAAGTATGGAGCACGCTGTCCCGGGAACTCACCCCCTGGACGACGAGCGTCGCTCCGGACATGTGCCGCTCCCGGGCCATCCGCGAGAAAATCCGCTCGTAGATGCCGGTGGAGTCGAACTGCGGGTCGCAGAGGATGCCGACCGACAGGTCATAGCGGCCGCCCCGGGCGAAGGCACGTTCCAGCAGCAGCTCAATGGTGCTGACCACCGGGATCCTGCACCCGGTGCTGCGCAGCAGGGTATCGACGTCGAAGCCGCCGTACTCCGAAAGGAAAGGATCGGCCAGCACCACCATCTTCGAAGACGGTTTGGAAGCCAGGCC
This sequence comes from Bacteroidales bacterium, assembly GCA_017458145.1. Taxonomy (GTDB): domain Bacteria; phylum Bacteroidota; class Bacteroidia; order Bacteroidales; family UBA932; genus Cryptobacteroides. The sequence continues at coordinate 44,568 of JAFTGA010000034.1, forward strand.
GTCGAGGTCATAGGGACTGATATGCACCACGGTGTCCAGCGCCGAGAGCACCCGCGCCACTGTCTGCCGGCGCAGTTCCTCCGGGCTGTCACGCAAGATATCGGCATACGGGACGCTGTCCTCGATGAGGGCGAACGTCTCCCCGGCGAAGTCCGGCAGGCCGTCCCCGTTCACCCGTGCATCCACGTTGTCCTGGCTGTCCCGGAAGAGCAGCATTTCCGCCAGCCGCTCGCAGGCAAACTCGGAGCCGATGAGCGTAATGTCCGAGGCGGGCTGGCTCTCCCGGTCCCGCAGCATCAGCGCCCGCGGGTCGGAGCGGGAAGCGAGGATCTCGCGCACCAGCGGAATCGTGGGACGGGTCTCCTCAACCTGGCGCCGGCAGGCGGCAGGGAGCAGGAGCAGGACCAGCAGGAGCGGACGGGCCGCACGGAGGGCAAAGCGGGAAATCATATTCTGAACAGGGCGTACACCAGGTTATTCAAGATATAGAAGGCGAAGCCAAGCACCACGGCGAGCGACCAGTGATGGCCGGCCGCGAAGCAATAGATCAGCACCGCCAGCAGGAATGCCACCAGCGTGAACCGCTTGACGGTCAGGGTGCGCCCGTCTCCCTTGTGGAACTTGAAGGAGAACATCGGCACCTCGCAGACAAGCAGGACGCAGAGAAGGGCCGTCAGCAGCGGAAGGAACACCGGTCCGGCAGCCCAGGTGGACAGGAAGCCGACGGGGGTATGGCAGCAATAGCAGCACAGCGCGCCGCAAAGCAGGGCCGACGCCGGCGTAGGCAGGCCCAGGAAGCCCTCGGTCTGGCGCGGATCCACGTTGAATTTCGCCAGGCGCAGGGCGCTGAAAACGGCGAGCAGCAGCGGCAGCCAGCACAGCCATCCCGCCTCGAAGCGGAAGGTCTGCATCAGGCGGCAGAGCATCAGGCCCGGCAGCACGCCGAAACTGACCAGGTCGCAGAGCGAATCCAGCTCCCGCCCCAGGTCGGAATACGCGTCCAGCAGGCGCGCCGCGGCGCCGTCCAGGAAGTCAAAGACAGCCGCGGCCAGCATACAATAAAAGGCGTAGTCCAGCCGCGACTGAATCGCGAATATCACCCCGATGAGCCCGCATACGAGATTCATCGAGGTGATAAAATCAGGAATGTACTTTCTGAGCGTCATTTACTTAACGCCCAATTTCTTCTTGAGGTCCCTGGTCAGGGCGTCCTTGTGGATCGTGATGTCCAGGGTCTGGGCCTTGACGAAAGCCTCGGTCGCATACCAGATGCCCTTGTACTTTCCGGTCTCTCCCCAGGAGTTCTTGACCATATAGTACTTCTTGCCGTCCTGGTCCTTGGCGATGCCGAAGATGTGCATGCCGTGGTCGTCGGTCATCGTCTTGTTGTCGAACTCGGTCTGGCGGGACTCCTGCGTGGGGACCGCCTCGATGATCCGGGTCAGTTTCGCGGGCTTGCCGGGCTCGGCCGGGCCCACCCAGTGCTCCTGGTCGGAGCCGGCGGTAGCGGCAGCGGTGGCCTTGGCGTCGATCAGGATGGCGAGGCCGTCACGGGTGAAGCCCGTATGGCTCACGTCGGCGCCCCAGCAGGCGGTGTAGCCGTTCTCCAGGGCGTTATCCAGGACGGCCATCAGCTCGTCGATCGGGACGTTGTAGGAGCGGGAACCGCGCCAGTTGTCACAGACCTCCAGGGCGAACCAGGTATAGAACGGATGGTGCGTGAAGGAAGTCAGCTCGATGTAGTCGTCGGCGTTGATCTTCATCGCGTCGCGGTAGGAGGCCGGGGTGTAGGTCTTGCCGTCCACCGTGAAGGTCTCGGGGGCCTTGCCCAGGTACTCGTCCACCACGGCGTTGAAGCCGCGCTTCCAGGCCGTCGTGAGGGTACGGCTCTTGGCGACCGCCTGCACGTAGCCGAGCAGCACGTTGTCGAGCTCCGCCTGCTGCGGGAGCGGGGTGCCGTAGTTCATGCCGGTCATCGCCTCGTTGGGGACGATGCCGTGGTCGCGGACCACCTCGATCACGTCGCCGCAGCCGGAACCGGCGCTGAAGCCGAGTTTACCGTCCAGGCGGATGTACTTCTCGGCGCGCTCTTTATAAGAATTGGACACCACGAAGAACTCCGAGAAATCGGGATACTTCGCCTCGTCCTTGATGTTCGCAAGACGGATGGCCTCGGACTCCAGGAAACTGATGGCGGAGAAAGACCAGCAGGTACCGCTGCTCGCCTGGTTCTTGATGGAAGTGATCGGCGCGGCCTTCACCGTCGTGAAGGTGTAGTCGGGGAACTGCGGCGCGGCAGGGCGCTGCTGGGAGAAAGCGGCCGAGCCAAGGCACAGCATGGCGGCGGCCATAAGGATGGTTTTCTTCATCACTTTTTGTAAAATTGGTTTTCAGGACAAATATAACAAAAGGATGGCAGAAATCTGCCATCCTTCGTAAAAAAAACGGTAACGCTCCGGAATTAGGCGGCGATGACCTTGGCCATCTCGAGGACCTTGTTGGAGTAACCCCACTCGTTGTCGTACCAGGCGCAGACCTTCACGAAGGTCTTGTCGAGCTGGATACCGGCCTTCTCATCGAAGATGGAGGTCAGCGGGCAGCCACGGAAGTCGGTGGAGACGACAGCCTCGTTGGTGTAGCCCAAGACACCCTTGAGCTCGCCGGCGGCAGCCTCTTTCATCGCGTTGCAGATCTCCTCGTAGGTAGCCTCCTTGGCAAGTTCGACAGTCAGGTCGACAAAGGAGACGTCGGAGGTCGGGACACGGAGGGACATGCCGGTCAGTTTGCCGTTCAGCTCGGGGAGGACCTTGCCGACAGCCTTGGCAGCACCCGTGGAGGACGGGATGATGTTCTCGAGGATGCCGCGGCCGCCGCGCCAGTCCTTCTTGGACGGACCGTCGACGGTCTTCTGGGTAGCGGTAGCAG
>JAFTGA010000035.1 GCA_017458145.1 Bacteroidales bacterium
CAGAATCGCATTGCGTTTCTGATCGGACCGGAGGGGGATTTTTCTCCGGAGGAAGCGGAGCTGGCGCGTGCGAACGGATGGATTCCGGTGTCGCTGGGCGACAGCCGGCTGCGTACGGAAACCGCGGCCCTCGTCGCAGTGACGGCCGTTTACCTGTCTACGGTCTGAGGATTTCGACTTCGCCTCCGAGGCCGAGTTTGATAATCTGGGAGGAGCGCCCGGAAGCACCGGCGCCCAGGGGCATGGGGACGACGTAGTCCACGGCGGACTTGATCTGTTCGGAGATCTCCGCGAAACTCTCCGGCGTGGGCTCACCCGAGATATTGGCCGAGGTGCTGACGAGCGGCTTGCGCAGGCGACGCACCAGTTCGCGGCAGAAGGCGCCGGCGGTCAGTCTGCCGGGCACGGCGGCCGCCTCGTCCACGAGGGGGAGACGGATCCCCACGGAGCCGTCGGCGGCAATTACGTTGGGGGCCAGGTACTGCGCGCCCGGATAGATGATGGTCATCGGGGCGTCGTTGACCTCTACCAGGTCGATGGCGATGGAGGGAATCTCCCGGATGTGCTTGGCGACCATGTCCAGGTCGCTGGCCAGCAGCACGAGCGACTTGGCTTCGCTCCGGCGTTTGATCTCGAATACGCGGGCGACGGCCTTCTCGTTGGTGGCGTCGCAGCCGATGCCCCAGACGGTATCGGTCGGGTAGAGGATGACACCGCCGTCGCGCAGGACCTGCAGGGCTTCCTGGAGGATGGGAGTACTGTCCATATTGTCAGAGTTTGTCTTGGTCAAACAGGATGCCCCGCTTGCGCCACCACAGGATCATCAGCCAGCCGATGAGCATGCCGCCCAGGTGGGCGAAATGGGCGATGCCGCTGGCCAGGCCGCTCACGCCGGTGAAGAGTTCGATGGCGGCGAAGGCGACCACCATCCACTTGGCGCTGAGCGTCACGGGCGGGAAGAGCAGGGTCATGCGGGATTCCGGGAAGAGCATCGCGTAGCCCATCAGCACGCCGTAGATGGCGCCGGAGGCACCTACGGTCGGGGTCATTTTGATCTCCTGGATGCTCTGGATGGCGGTGGCGTTGCCCAGAGCGGCCCCTTCCATATAGGACTGGAGCTGGAGATACTGCACGCCCAGGTGCAGGGCCACGGCGCCCAGCCCGCAGATGAAATAGAACACGAGGAATTTCCGGGGACCGAGATACCGCTCCACCACGCTGCCGAAGATCAGCAGGGTGTACATGTTGAAGAAGATGTGCCAGAAGCCTCCGTGCATGAACATGTGTGTGATCACCTGCCACCAGTGGAAGAAGGGGGACGTGGGATAGAACAACGCGAAGGTCCCGATCATGAAGTTCTCATTGACCAGCGATGCCAGGAAGATGATCACGTTGAGGATGATCAGGTTCTTCGTGACGGTGGGCAGCGAAGCGAGGAAGCCCCCGCGCCGTCCGCCGTCGTTGTTGGAATAGTAGTATGCCATGTCAGAATTTTTTGTCAATGTCCCCGACGGGAACGATGCTGACGATACGCCGCCCGCCCGGGGTGAGTTCGGCGTTCCCGCTTGCAAAAAGCGTGTCAATCAGCCGCAGCGCTTCCTGCGGTGAGGTCAGCGGATCGGCGTGGGAGGAGCCCAGGGAGGCGAATTTCTCCGCGAGGCGCTGCTGCATCATCTCCGGCAGGGCCTGGCTGTCCTCTGACAGAATGTACATGAGGTCGCTGACGAGCTGTTCGATCTTGCCGCTCTCGCAGCTGTAACCCTCCGGCACGCCGTTCACCACCACGGTGTCTGATCCGAAGGGGGCGATGTCAAACCCCAGGCGGCCGAGCAGTTCCGCGTGCTCCTCGAACAGGAGCAGCTGTTGCGCTCCGACCTTGACCTGCACCGGGAAGAGGGCCGTCTGCGTGACATGGGCTTCGCGTCCCAGCGCGCGCAGGGTCTGTTCGTAGAGGATGCGCTCGCGGGCGCGGCCGATGTGGACGATCATCACGCCGGAGGCGACGGGCGTCAGGATATACTTGCCCTGCAGGATGAGTACGCGTCCGGAAGGAAGCGTTTTTTCCTCGAAGAGCCGGCCGTAGTCTTCGTGCTTGTCCACGTGGCGGCTGAAATCATAGTCGCGGGGCGGGGGAGCCGCATCGGGGCGGCCGGACGGGGCGGGTGAGAATTCCGTCCCGCGGAAAGGGTCGTAGCCCGGATCCGTCTCGATAGTGGGCATCGAGACGCCCTTGTACTGCTCGAAACTCCGGCCGAGCTGCGGCAGGTCCACGGCGCCTTCGGTATTGAAGTCGATGCTGGCCCCAAAACTGTTGCGGCCGAGCGTTTCCTTGACACAGGCGTACAGGATCTGGAAAATGACGGAGTCATCCTCGAACTTGATCTCGGTCTTGGTCGGATGGATGTTGACGTCGATGCTGTGCGGGTCCGTCTCCAGGAAGATGAAATACGAGGGGGTAAGCCCGTCCGGGATCATCTCCTCGTAGGCCTTCATCACGGCCTTGTGCAGGTAAGCGCTGCGGAAATAGCGGCCGTTGACAAAGAAATACTGGTTGCCGAGGGTCTTGCGGGCGGTGTCGGGACGGCCCACGAAGCCGCTCACGCGCACGACAGAGGTCTCGGCCGAGAGGTCCACGATGTCCCCGACCACATTGCCTCCAAGCAGGTCCAGGATGCGGAATTTCAGGGATTTGGCTTTCTTGAGCACATAGATTTCCCGGCCGTTGTGGGAGATGCTGAAAGAAATCTCCGGACGGGACAGGGCCACGCGGGTGAATTCCTCCAGGATGTGCTTGAACTCCACGTTGTCGCTCTTGAGGAATTTCCGCCGGGCGGGGGTGTTGTAGAAGAGGTTGCGCACGGCGAAATTGGAGCCCGCAGGAGCGGCGACGGAGGCGGTTTTCGTCTCTCCGAAGGCGCCCACGCGCACTTCGGTCGCCGTCTCGTCCTGCTGCCGCCGGGTCCGCAGGGTGATTTCCGCCACGGCGGCGATGCTCGCGAGGGCCTCCCCGCGGAAGCCGTAGGTCAGGATCTGCTCCAGGTCTTCCGCCGTGGCGATCTTGGAGGTGGCGTGGCGCTCGAAACAGAGCACGGCGTCCACGGGACTCATCCCGCAGCCGTTGTCGATGACCTGGATGAGCGTGCGCCCGGCGTCCGTGATGACCACGCTGACCTGCGTCGCGCCGGCGTCCACGGCGTTTTCCATCAACTCCTTCACCACGGACGCGGGTCGCTGCACGACCTCGCCCGCGGCGATCATGTTGGCGATCTGTGCCGGAAGGACCTTCAACCTGCCCATCCCGCTACAGCAGCGAATAGAATTTGGCGATGTACCAGAGCACCACGACGATCAGCAGCAGCGAGATGATTCCGATGATGGTCTGCGCCTTGCGCATCGGCGTGCGCGTGCGGGACCCCTCCCGGAACGCCCCCTTGATATAGCTCCCGGGAACGTAGGTGCCTTCCTCCTTCGCCTTGTCCATCGATCCGTCCACCGCGCCGAAGCGGCGCTTGCGCTCCTCTTCCTCTGGGTTGTAGTAGATCGGCTTATAATTGAAAACCCGGTGCTCGTTGTCACCGAAAAAATTAAAAAATCCCATAGGCTGCAAATGTAACCATTTTTCTTTATTTTTGCAGTTATGGAGATCAGAATAGGACAAGGATATGACGTGCACGCCATCGCCGAGGGCCTCCCGATGTGGCTTGGCGGCGTGCGGATCCCTTCCCGGACGGGCTTCGTGGCGCATTCGGACGGTGACGTGGCCATCCACGCCCTGTGCGACGCCCTGCTCGGCGCGCTCGCGCTCGGCGACATCGGACATCTTTTCCCGGACACGGACGACCGCTGGAAGGGGGTGGACAGCAAAGAGCTGCTCGCCGCGGTGCTCGCGCTTCCCGAATACCGGGACTGGCGCGTGGTCAATGCCGACATCACCATTGCCCTGCAGGCGCCCAAACTTGCGCCGCATATCGACGCGATGCGCTCCACCCTCGCCGGGGTGATGGGAATCGGGGCGGAGCGGGTGAGCGTCAAGGCCACCACCACGGAGAAGCTGGGCTTCGTGGGACGCCGCGAAGGATGTGAAGTGTGGGCAATTGTGCTGATTGAGCAAAAATAATTTTGCAAATTAGCAAAAGTATTGTACATTTGCAGTCCCAAAACCGCAAGGCGCGGGAATATTGAGATATGGTGTAATGGTAGCACTACAGATTCTGGCTCTGTCAGTGAGGGTTCGAATCCTTCTATCTCAACGATTTAATCTGATGGCGGGGTAGCTCAGCTGGTTAGAGCGTCGGATTCATAATCCGGAGGTCGTGGGATCGTGACCCACTCCCGCTACCCATAAAACTCTCTATATGCATCCGACGCTTTATACGGCGGCGGTTTTCTTTTTTGTGCGCTTTTTCCTATTTTTGTGACAACCAAACACAAAACAGAGATGAAAGCAAGTAAGTTCCTTCTTGTCCTGCTGGCGGCTGGTACGCTGCTGGCCAGTTGTACGGAGCGGGTGGTCGTGCCGGCTCCGGAGATGGTAAAACTCGATTATGACGTCCGCTCAGGAGACTGGCAGTTGATGGATGATTACTATATGGTCACGCTGAATGTCCCGGACATCACCCGGTATATCGTGGAGAGCGGCAACGTGCAGGTGTCGCGCTGCTATCCGGGCGACAGCAACGGCAATGACGTCTGGACGCCGCTGCCGGCGATGCGCGTCAACGTGACGGAAGGGGCGGACGGCGCCGACTTCTTCTATACGACCTATACGGACTTCGAGTGGACGCTGGGCACGGTCAACGTTTTCGTCACCACGTCCGACCTGTTCACGGGCGAACAGCCGGAAGCGATGGCTTTCCGGGTGTATATCTCGAAGTAAGATGAGGCGCCTCGCCGCCCTGTTGGCCGGAGCGGCCCTGTGCCTGACGGCGGCCGCCCAGCAGATCCGCGATATCGACGAGACCGTGGTGCTCAGCGCCGACGGCAGCGCCCGGATCACGCAGGTCTGGGATGTGACCACCGTTTCCGGCACGGAGTTCTACCTGCCTTTCGAAAACCTCGGCCCGATGGAGATCGGCGACCTGACCGTGAGTGAGCACGGCCGTCTTTTCATCTCCGAGGGAGACGGCTGGGACACCGACCGGACGCTGCAGCAGAAAGCCGGCCGCTGCGGCATCGTCCGCAAGAGCGGCGGCGTCGAACTCTGCTGGGGCCAGGGATCCTACGGCGACCACGTCTGGACGGTCAGCTACACCGTCAAGGGCCTGGCGATGGGGATGGGCGACTGCACCGGCCTGTATTTTTCCTTTGTGAATCCCGGACTCAGCTCCCCGCCGCAACATGTAAAGGTCCGGATCCTCAACGAGACCGGCGGTCCGGCGTGGACTCCCGACAACGTCAAGGTCTGGGGCTTCCGCAGCGACAGCGAGATCTTTGTCGAGGACGGTGCCATCCGCGCCGAATCGCTTGCTCCGTTCGGGCGCAACAGCGCAATGACGGTGCTGGCGCGCTTCGACGCGGACCTGCTGGCCCCGGCCGTGAACTACCACAAGACTTTCGACGAAGTCAAGGACATCGCCTTTGCGGGGAGCGATTACCTCCCGAAGAAAATGACTTTCTGGGACGTGCTGAAGTCGGTCGGCGCCTTCATCCTGTTCCTGATCATCTTCCTGCTTTCGCCCTCGGGCTGGATGGTCCTGGGCATCCTCGCCATGGCGTATCTGGCCTTTACCTATTATGTCCTGGGCCAGAAATACAAGAAGAGCATCTATGGGCAGCGGAAGATTGCCGGCTGGTACCGCGACATCCCGCTGGACGGCAGCCTTCCCGCGGCTTTTTATGCCCTGTCCAAGGGGGACAGGATGGACTCGTCCCGCTACGCCAACAACCTGATCGGCGCCTATTTCCTGAAATGGGTGATGGACGGCCACGTGACCGTGCTGCCGGACGAGCGGAAAAAGAACCATGTGAACCTGTCCTTCGAGAAGGAGATGCACTTTACGGACGCCGTGGAGAACGATCTCTACCGGATGGTCCGCGAAGCCAGCGGAAGCAACCTCATCCTCGAGGCCGGAGAGTTGGAGAAGTGGTCCAAGAAGTCCTTCAAGAAGATCTCCAACCTGCCCGGCCGGGAGCAGACGCGCGGGCTCAAGTGGTTCCAGGACCGCCATCTGATGGTCTCTGACGGCCATTGCAATCCGGAAGGCCAGGCGGCGGCACGCCAGCTGGTCCAGTTCAAGAACTACCTCGAGGACTTCACGCTCAGCAAGGAGCGCGGCGCCGTCGAAGCCGGGCTGTGGCGCGACTATCTGGTGTTCGCGGCCCTGTTCGGCATCGCCGACAAGGTGGCGGCGCAGTTCCAGAAACTCTATCCGGCCCAGTTCAGCGAGTTTACCGGGTCCGCACAACTGAACACCGCTTCGCTGTATGACCTGTTGCGTGTGTCCAACAGCATTTCCGCTACGGCGATGCGCAACGCCGCTGCAGAGAAGGCAGCCCGTTCCGGCGGCAGCGGGGGCGGCTGGAGCGGCGGAGGCGGTGGCAGTTTCTCTTCCGGCGGCGGAGGCGGCTCCTTCGGCGGCAGTTACGGCGGCGGCAGCAGATAACGTTATCCCTTTTGTCTATGAAGAAAATACAATTGCTATTCCTCCTGGCCGGCCTGTCGGCGACCGTGCCCGTCCTGGCCCAGAACCGCACTGCGGATCCGAATCCTGATTTCAAGGTCATCGTCGATACCGGCCGGGAGCCCGTTGCTCCCGGTGCCTGGGAACCCACGGTGGAGAGCCTCTCCGCCTGGGAGTGCCCCGAATGGTTCCGGGATGCCAAATTCGGTATCTGGGCCCACTGGGGGCCGCAGTGCGAGCCCGAAGACGGCGACTGGTACGCTCGCAATATGTACTTTGAGGACCACCGGCAGTACAAATACAACATCGACGCGAAGGACCACCCTTCCCGCTTCGGATTCAAGGACTGGATCCACGAGTGGAAGGCGGAAAACTGGGATCCCGACGCGCTGGTCAAGCTCTACAAGGAGGCCGGCGCCCGGTATTTCTTCACCCTCGCGAACCACCACGACAATTTCGACCTTTTCGACAGCCGGTACCAGCGCTGGAATTCCGTCGCCCTGGGCCCGCAGAAGGACATCGTGGGCGGTTGGGCGGCAGCCTGCCGCAAGCAGGGTCTCCGCCTGGGCGTGAGCGTGCATGCGGCACACGCCTGGTGCTGGTATGAGCCCTCGCGCGGTGCTGACACGAAGGGCCCGCTCGCCGGGGTGCCCTACGACGGCGTCCTGCAGAAGGAGGACGGCGCCGGGACCTGGTGGGAGGGACTCGACCCGCAGGACCTCTATGAGCAGCGCCATCCGCTGAGCCCCAACAGCCGCGCCTGGGACTGGGAGGAGGATCAGATTACGACCCCCGACCAGGCCTTCTGCGACAAGATCTACAACCGGACCGTCCAGCTCATCAACGACTATGATCCGGATGTCGTCTATTTCGACGACACCTACCTCCCGCTCTGGCCCGTCTCGGACGCCGGCCTCAAGATTCTCGCGCACGGGTACAACCGCAGCGCGGCGAAAAACGGCGGCCGGCCCCAGATCGTCTTCACCGGCAAGGTCCTGACCCCTTGGCAGAAGCAGACCCTGCTCTGGGACGTGGAGCGCGGCGCGCCTGATGCCATCCAGGAGCTCCCCTGGCAGACCTGCACCTGCATCGGCAGCTGGCACTACGACAAGCATGTCTATTACGAGGACCGCTACAAGTCGGCCGCCCAGGTGATCGCGATGCTGGTGGACGTCGTCTCCAAGAACGGCAACCTGCTGCTCAGCGTCCCGCTCCGCGGTGACGGCACGCCGGACCCGACCGAACTGCGCATTGTCCGGGAGATCGGACACTGGATGCAGATCAACTCCGAGAGCATCTACGACACCCGTCCCTGGGTGATCTACGGGGAAGGTCCGACTGCGGAAAATGCCAATCCCATCAACGCGCAGGGCTTCAACGAGGGCCGGCAGAAATACTCCGCCGCCGACATCCGCTTCAACAAGAAGGGCGACAAGACGCTCTATGTGACCCTGCTGGGTGTCCCCGAAGGGGATGTGACCGTGCGCGCGCTCGGGACCCGGACGGAGCAGAACACACGCCGGATCAAAAATATCGCGCTGCTCGGAAGCAGCGCGAAAGTGGATTGGAAGCAGGACCGCGACCGTCTGACCATCGTCCCTCCGGCAGATGTCCCTTCTGCGGAGGCGCTCGTCTTCAAGGTCACATTCTGAGATTCCGGGTCGGGCCCGGAATGACGCGGGCCTACTCCGCCATCTGCCTGGCGATCAGCTCTTCGAACTGTTCGCGGGGCATCTGGCCGTCGAGGCAGATGAAGGTCACTTCGTCCGCTTCGGCGGCGAGCATCACGAAGCCGTTCACGACCTTGTCGTTGCCCACGGTGTACATGCGCATCGTCTGGCCGCTGTCCTTGGCCTCCATCAGCAGTTCGTATTTCCCGCTCTGGATGAAGCGTTCGGCCTCGGCGCGGAGCTGGCCGTTGATGGCGGTATTCTCGCTGTTGAGGATGTACATGCCGGACAGGGAGCGGATGACGGGGGAGAGGTTGACCTTGTCGCTGCCGGTGTCGATGTCGGGGATCTTGCCGATCAGGCGGAACATGGCCGGGGAGATGTACACGGCGCTGACATGCTCGGCGTCGGAGTATTTCTGGTAGAGGGACTTGCCGTTTTGGGCGGATGCAGAGAGGCAGAGCAGCAGGGCTGCGAGGAGAAGAAGTATGCGTTTCATTGTTTTTCTGATTGGATTTTGGTGAGGATAGTCTGGGGAAGTTCGGCGGCGGCGCCCGCTTCCCGGGCAATTCCGACGCCGGTGTTCATCTTGTCGGAGATGGTCCGGAAGGCCCGCTCAACTTCGGCGTAGGCGAGGTACGGGTCGTCAAAGGTGTCCTTCGGCCCGCGCTGCGGCAGAAGGACCAGGGCTGCGGCCACGGCCGCCACGGCGAGCGACGCGTAGGGAATCCAGCGGACCGGGCGGGGCCGGGCGGCCTCTGCGGCTTCACTGGCGGCAAGGGCCTCGCGCAGGCGCTGCTGCAGGCCCTGCGGGGCTTTTTCGCCCTGCGCAGCGGCTTGTGCCTCAAGCTCTTCGATGCTGAGCTGTTCAATTTCTTCGGGAGTCTTCATTTCACTTTTCTGAGTTTGCTGCGCGCCTGCGAGAGCAGAACGCGGAGGGTGAGGTTGTTGAGGCCGGTCCGTGCGGAGATCTCCTCGTAGGAGAGGTCGTCGAGGACCTTGAGCGTGAATATCAGGCGCTGCCGCTCAGGCAGGGACTTGATGGCCTCGAGTACCTTGGCGAGCCGTTCCTTTTCGTCCACCGCCACGTCCTGGCCGCCGGGCTGCGCCGGCTCGGGGAGTGTGGGAGGAATCACGCATCTGCTGCGCCGCCGGATGCGGTCGAGGCAGAGGTTGCGGAGCACCGTGATGCCGTAGCTTTTGGGGTTCCGGATGCCGTCCAGGGCGTCCCGTCCCGTCCAGAGCCGGAGATAAAGCTCCTGCACGGCATCTTCCGCTTCCGCGTCGTCCTCGAGGATGAACCGGGCGACCTGCCAGAAGGTGTCGGCGAGAGAGAGCCAGTCGGCCTGAAAGCGCCCGGAGGTCATTTCGCGTTGATGATTTTGCCGACGGAATCCATCTTCAGGGAGCCGAACACGCAGATCAGCGCGCACTCTGACGGGGCGTGGATCACGAAATCCCGCATCTCCCCCGAGGCCTCGTCCACGACGCCGAACATCCGCATCGCGGTGTCGCCGTCCTTGGCCTCCATCAGCAGTTCGCACCCGTCCAGGGCGCGGTCCAGCCGCCGGACGAGGCGTTCCCGCACCTCTGGAGCGCAGTCTTCGTATTGGAGTACGGTGATGCGCCGTACTCCGCGCATCACATCCAATGCCTGCCGGGCGTCGGGGTCTTCCTTGGCGGCCATCCGCACGATGCCGCGTATGGCGGCGGTCCCCATGCGGCCCAGCCGGACCACTTCTACACCGTCGCAGCGGCGGAATTCGGAGATGATGGCGGAAAGTTCCCCCTTGGGGACATTCTTCTCCGCCGGAGCGGCTGCTGCGGCAAGGGGCAGCAGCGTGAGGAAAAAGAAGAGGAATCGTTTCATAACACCATAAAGACGGAGAAGTGCGGAAAATGTTAATGCGTAAGCTGAAAACAGCGGCAACATTTCGAGGTGCCGCTGTTTGAAAGAGTTTATGCTGAATGACTTTCTTGTCAGAGCGCGCAGACGCGGAAATTCTTGAAGAGGCAGCCGGCGCTGATCGTGTTGATGCGCAGGTGCGTAGGCTGGGCGGCCTGGGCGCCTTCCAGCACTTTCACTCCGTTCACATAGACGGCGAACGTGCCGTGGTCGTAGGAGAGGGCGGCCCTGTTCCACTTCTTGGGCTGGAGGATCTCTTTCATCTTCTCCACGCCCGTGCCGTCCTTCAGCTGGTTGCCTTCGAGCGTCCGGTACTCCAGTCCGACGGGACCGGGCCCTTCGTCGTTGAAGCAGAAGTAGAAGGAGAGGCTGACCACTTTGTCGAAGATCGCATCCCCGCAATCGAGATCAAGATACTGGGTGTAGGTATTGCCGCCCGTTTCGGACCAGATGTCCATCTCGACGGTGAAGGCCTCCGGCAGATAGGCATCCTGCCCGAGGGCGGGTTCGATGTCGCTGTTGTAGCCGCGCAGGCTGATGGCAGGCCCGTTCAGGCGGGAGACCACCTTGCATTCAAAGTCGTCTGCATGGAGCAGGCGCCAGCGGGAAGGTTTCGCGTCCGCCAGTTCTTCTTCGAGCAGGTCCTCGAAAATCACGGTTCCGCCCGGCACGAAGTCCCCTTCGTACTGCGTGGCCAGGGTGTCCTGGGGCTCCCGCGGGGGCTCGGCCGGCTTCTGGTACGGCTCCTGCTGCTGGCGGTTGTTGACACCGTTCTTGATGTCGTTCTTGGCGCGGTCCACGGCTCCGCGTACAGTCGTGGTGGCGGTATTGCGCGCATCCCGCTTGGCCTTGTCGGCGGCTTTGCCGGCCTCACGCTTGGCGGCATTCTTCAGTTCGTTCAGCAGGTTCCCCTGAGCGGATGCAATCCCGGTCCCCAGCAGGACCGCGAGCAGCAGAAACAAAATCTTCTTCATAGGGATTAAAAATATAATTGTTGATAATTATACCGGATCCGGGAGGATGATCACCACCGTGCCTACCTGCACCCGCTGCTTGAGGTCGAGGATGTCTTCGTTGCTCAGGCGGATACAGCCTTCCGTGGCCCGCGTCCCGATGGACTCGGGGAACGGGGTGCCGTGAATGCCGATGTCCCAGAATCCCGGGACGTCCAGCCGGAGGAACCAGGGACCGTAGGCGTCCTTGACGGGACCCTTGCCGTCCTTGAAGTCGTGGGTGAGGCCCTTGGCGTTGAGGAGCTGGTTGATCTTGAAAGTGCCCTCCGGCGTCTTGTGGTCGCCCCGGACCTTCTTGGGCCCGTAGTTGACGGCACAGGAGATGCCGTATTCCTGGATCGGGGCACCCTGGGCGTCAACCAGCCAAAGCTTGAAAGCCTGTTTGTCGATCAGCACGAACGGCGCGGATCCGGCCTCTGCGGCGTATTTCGCGAAACGGCCCTGCGCTCCGGCGGGGAGCAACGGCAGCAGGAGAGACAGGAGAAGGAAGACTTTTTTCATAGTTGCAAATGTAAGGAATAATTGCAAAAAAGCGAAACAGTTGCTACCTTTCGGAAAATAACCAATTGACCGCCTGCTGATGAAACTCCGATTCCTCCTTCCCGCCCTGCTGCTGACGGTTCTCTGCCAGGCGCAGGACTACAGCCAGCTCCGGCTGGACCGGACGCACCGCCTGCTGAACGCCTACGCCACCCCCGAAGAGCTGCAGAACCCTTACATCGCCGCCACGCTCCAGACGCTGGGCGAGCTGTCCGCCGACCGGCGCACGCTGACCCTGCCCGCCGGCACGACGGTTTACATCGCCCCGGGCGTCTATTGGACCGACGAGACTTTCCGGCAGGGCTACCCCTTCGACGATTCCGGCTTCGTGATCGCGCCGCCCAACGTGGGCCTGACCATCCTGGGCGAGAACATCTCCTTCATCGGCCTGTCCGGTGATCCGGACGACGTGCGCATCGCAGGCAACCGCGGTGAGGGCGGAGCCCGGGGGCTCGGGGCCGGCGGCAGCTGGTACACCCTGGCGGTGTCCACCGGCTTCCGCGCGGAGAACATCACCCTTGCCAACTACGCGCAGGAGGACCTGGTCTATCTGCCCGACCCTGCGCAGAACATTGCCAAGCGCATTGATTCGAAGAACCACGCCGAGGTGCTGACCGCCGCCGCGCGCGGCGTGGACCGGATGGAGTTCCGCAACGTCCGCTTCGTGGGCTACCTCAACATGATGGCGGGTTTCTCCCCGAAGCGCGCCTACTTCAAGGACTGCTTCTTCCAGTGCACGGACGACTCCGTGTTCGGCGGCGGGATCAATGTCTACGAGCACTGCACCTTCCACCATTTCGGCAACCATCCCACCTGGAGCGGCGCGCAGGCGGGCGGGCTCAACGCCCTGCTGGGCTGCACGCTCATCGGCATGCCGCAGATGTCGCACCCCTTCCTGTCGTTTGCGAAAAACGCCGCGCCCGGCAACGGGGCGCAGGCCTCCGCGATCTACGCCGTCATCGACTGCCGCTTCCTCGGGCGCATCGCCTCCGTCGAATGGGAGAACCGTATTCGCGAGGACGCCCGCTATGCCGTGCACGGCAATACGATCGGCGTGGCGCGCCGGCCCCTGGTGATCAGCGAAGCCGCCCCGCAGCTCTCCGTCGAATACGACGGGGCGGCCCTGCAGGCCTTCAAGGTGGGCGATGAGTATAATGTCTACAATCTGCTCAAGGGGGACGACGGCTGGGACCCGAAGGGCCAGTACCGCCCGGAGTGGGAGCCCTACGCCAATCTTCCGTACCGCTTCCTGGTGGGCTACAGCGGCAAGGAACTCGATTCCGCCGCAGACGGGGAGGCGAACACGGTCGTACTGACCGCCGCTCCGGCGCCCGTCTCCTCGGTGGACCTGCGGACCGTCCGCTGGGAATATGACGCCGCCCTGCTGGAGGGTGCATCCGATCCCGCGTCCGGCACGCTCACCCTGCACGCCCGGCCCAACCGGACTGGGGCCGTCGTGCAGACGCTTGCGGAGGCGGTGCTGCCCAACGGCATCCGCGCCGGCGTGCCGCTCCGCATCCGCCCCGTGCCCGTGGCGGCTCCGAGATTGCGCGCTCCGGCCATACGGATTGCGGACGGCTGCGCCCGGCTCTCCTACCGGCTGGACAAGCCGGCCTTCCGGGACGTCTCCCGGATCGAATGGTACCGCGAGGCCGGACCCGGGCGCACGGACGGGGTGCACATCGGCACGTCCCGCAACGACGCAGCCGGTCTGTTCCAGGACGATCCCGGCAAGACGCTGGCGCTGACCCGGTACGACGCGGGCTGCTGGCTGCGCGCCGTGATCACGCCGAAATATGCCTTCAGCCCCGACGCCCCGCAGGCAGTGACGGTCTGGAGCACACGCGCCGTGCGGCCGGAGGATATCGCTTCGGCGGCCGTGGAGACCGATTTCAAGAATACCTACATTGCCACGGAGCCGCGCACGGAGACAGTCGGGCGCTGGTTCTTCGACAACGAAAGCGGCACGCCCGATCCCTGGCTCTGGGGGACGGGCTCCAATGGCTCGGACGGCCGCTGGGGCCTGTGCAACAATATGCGCCAGGCCGATCCGCCGCTGCTGGTCTTCGCCCAGGAGGGAGATTACGGCGACATGTCCCTGACAGTGGACTATTCCTCCGGCAAAGTGGAAGGCCAGGGCTTCGGCGGCAGCGGCTGCTACATGGACGTGATGGTCAAATACGACCCCGCCACCCGCAGCGGCTACGGCGTGCGCATCGAGCGCGTCCCCGCTACCACCAACGGCACGCTGTGGACCCTGTACCACTTCGACGGCGAAAGCCGGAGGCCCCTCACGCAGGGTGTGCTCGCAGCGGTCTTCATGCCGCAAAGCACGCTGTCCGTGGGCGTGGAGGGCAACACCCTACGCCTGACCGCCTCGACGCAGTCCGACAAGACGCCGCTCCAGGTCGCGGAAGCGCTTCCCGGCAGCCTGGACATCACCTGGACGGATCCGTCCGGAGAGCTGGCCCGCAACGCTTTCGGCGGCTGCGCCCTGCGCATTTACAACTCCGGCACCCCGGGCTACGCCTACAACGCAGCCTCCAACAATTGCGTCATGCTGCACCGGGTGCGGCTGGACGCCCGGGAATCTAATTATTTTTTATTATCTTTGAAACGATGAAACGAATCCTTCTCCTTGCGGCCGCGGCCCTGTGCACCCTGTGCGCCGCCGCGCAGACCTGGGACGGCCCGCAGTGGGCCGTGGTCAACACGTCCTCCTGCTTCATGCGCATCCAGCCGGACTACGAATCCGGCAACGAGACGCAGGTGCTGATGGGCACGGTCCTGCGCGTACACGGCGCGGAGCGCTACTGGCGGCTGGTGGACGCCCCAGACTACAAAGACGTCTGGACCACGCAGATGAACCTCGCCTTCATGGACGAGGCCGGCAAGGATGCCTGGATCGCCGCCCCGAAATATATCTGCTCGGCGGAGTACTCGCACCTCTTCGAGGAGCCTTCCGCCGCCGCGGCGCGGGTGTGCGATTTCACGATGGGCGACCTGGTCCGCAAGGGCGCGGAGAGCCGCCGGGGCTGGGTGCAGGTCTTCCTGCCCTCCGGGCGGGAATGCTGGGCGCGCGCCTATGACGTGACGGATTTCGACGAATGGGTGCGATCCCGCGAGGCCTCGCAGGAGAACCTGGTCGCGACGGCCCGGCGCCTGCTCGGTACGCCTTATATGTGGGGCGGGGCCAGCATCAAGCATTTCGACTGCAGCGGCTTCACGCAGTTCGTCTACCGCCAGTGCGGCATCGTCCTGCCGCGCAACGCACGCGAACAGATCTCCCTGGGCGAGGAAGTCCCCTACGACTTCGACCGGATGCAGCCGGGCGACCTGCTCTTTTACGGCACGCCCGCCACGGCGAAAAAGAAAATGGTTGTCGCGCACGTGGCGATGTACTGCGGCGACAGGAAGATCATCCATTCCTCGATGCTGGTGCGCATCAGTTCGCTCGTCCCGGAGGGAGAGGACTTCTACGACCGCAGGCCGCTTGCCGTCCGCCGGATGCTCGGCCACGTCGATGCACCAGACGGCCCGCGCAGCGTCGCTGCCCGGCCGTGGTATTATTAACGGAAAGAAACACTAAACAGTCCAAAAATGAAGAAGAAACGCACGAGTCGCATCAGCGACATCTCCAAGGTCATGAATCGCGCCGCCTTTGCCGACGTCGAGCAGATGATCACCCGGTACAAATATGGCTCCGATGCATTTATGCGCATCTTGGAGAGCCGTTATTCCTGTCACGCCTTCAACCATCACACCGTGTCGGAAGCGAAACTGGAAATGATTCTGGAGGCCGGCCGCCTGGCCCCTTCGGCCAAGAACTTCCAGCCGACCCGCGTCTGGGTGGTCAAGAGTGAAGAGGCGATGGCCCGGCTCCAGGGCGTGTGCGACTGCTACGGCGCCCCGGTCGTCCTGGTTGTCGGCTGCCGCAACGACGAGGCCTGGGTCCGCCCGTACGACGGCGTGAATGCCGGCAAGACCGATGCCGCCATCGTCCTCACCCACATGATGCTCACGGCCACGGACATGGATCTGGCGAACATGTGGATCTGGGATTTCGACCCCGGCAAGCTGCGGGAAGCCTTTCCCGAGATGCGGGACCACGGGATTTATGCCATGCTGGCCATCGGCCATCCGGCTGCGGGCGCGGGCAACCCCACGGAACTGCACGCCCAGCGCAAATCCATCGAAGAGATGGTGACCGAGCTCTAAACGAATACACACCGGGAGAAAACCGGGCCGATATTCGGGAAAATTGTTTATCTTTGCACCGAATTAATTCGCAAAAGACATGAATCTTAGAGACATCAAAAAGG
The DNA here is from genome assembly GCA_017458145.1 of Bacteroidales bacterium. Taxonomy (GTDB): domain Bacteria; phylum Bacteroidota; class Bacteroidia; order Bacteroidales; family UBA932; genus Cryptobacteroides. The sequence continues at coordinate 16,072 of JAFTGA010000035.1, forward strand.
ACATCGAGTATGTGTTGAGCGCCTTCGTGGAGGACTGCTCCGTGGTCGCCTGTGTGAACCCCAAGGTCACTGACAACAGCGTCAGCGAGTTGATGGAAGAGGCCATCGACCTCTACAACGAACTCCGCGACAAGGTGAACGGCAAGATCGAGGGCTCCAGGAAGGCTTACTACAACGAGCTCCGCAAGGAGGTCCTCACCAAGACGGACGCTCTTTACGAGAAGCTCAGCGCTGCCGTGAAGGAAGCGGTCAAATGAGGAAATCACACATCCTGATATCAGTCGCGCTTCTGCTTTCTGCATGGAGCGCGACTGCCGTTATCCGGACGGATGCCCAGCAGACCATCGCGAGAATCTGCGAGGCCGAGCCCCTGAGCTCCTCGCTCGTGGGCGTGTGCGCCCTGCGGATGGACGGGGACACCGTCGCGGCGGTGAACATCCGCCGCAAACTGGTCCCGGCATCGAATATCAAGCTGCTGACCACCGGCCTCGCGCTGAACGCACTCGGGCCGGATTACCGTTTCGAGACGCGCCTCGCCTACGCGGGTGAAATCGTGGACGGGTGCCTCAGGGGGGATCTCTACATCCTTGGCGGAGGCGACCCCACGACGGGCTCCAAGGTGGAACTGGCCGCGCCGCTGAGCCAGCTCCATGCCGGCTGGATGCAGATGCTCACGGATGCGGGCATCCGCAGCATCGAAGGGCGGGTGCTCGGCGATCCACGTTTTTTCAGCGAGACCACCGCGCAGAACCTGGGATGGACCTACGATGATCTGGGGACCAATTACGGCGCCGGTCCGCTGGGGCTCAATTTCTTCGAGAACGCCCAGAATTTCTATCTCACGCCCGGGCCCGTGGGGGCTCCGCTGAACTGGCGCGTGCAATACCCCGACACGCCCTGGATGCAGGTCGCGGGCCACGCCGTGACCGGCCCGGCCCGCAGCTCCAACACCCTGTACTATGTGGCCTCGCCCCTGGCTCCCGTCGGCGAGATCGCCGGGTCTTTCCCGGTGGACCGCAGGGGCTATACGCTGGAGAGCGCCAACCTGTTCGGCGCCTTCACCTGCGCCTATTATTTCTATAACTACCTCAGGAACAACGGACTCCCTGTGGAAGGAGGCTACGGCGACGTGTCCCTGCAGGGAGAGGTCCGCACGGACCTGGCTCCCGGTGTGCTTCGTCCTGCCGCTGCGCTGCGCGACTCGCTGGTCGTACTGGGCGCCACCCGCTCCGCCGCCCTGTCCGAGATTGTGAAGGAGACCAACTGCCAGAGCAACAATTTCTATGCGGAGACGCTCCTGCGGATGGTGGCGCTGAGCCAGGGCCTGCCGACCGATCAGGACGGTTGCCAGAAAGCGGCAGAAACGGCGATGCGCGCTCTGGGCCTGCGCACGGACAACGCCTGCCGGCAGGTGGACGGCAGCGGCCTGTCGCGCAAGAACTACGTCAGCCCCGGATTCTATGTGCGTTTCCTGCGCAAGATGGCCACGCTGCCCGTCTGGGAGGCGTATTTCCAGTCCCTGCCCGTGCCGGGCGGAGACGGGACGCTGGAGAACCGTTTCCGCGACGCGCCCCAGGAGTTCAAGGACCGCATCCACATGAAAAGCGGCTCGATGAACGGGGTGCTCTGCTATAGCGGGTACATCCTCTCCGGCGACGGCGATCCCGCGCACACCATCGCCTTCTCCCTGCTTGTCAACAACTGCACGGCCAGCACCTATGTCCTGGCTCCGGTGCTCGAGAGCATCATCGCGGCGCTGGCTGCGGAGAATGAATAATTATTGCTAACTTTGCAGAATATGCGTAGATTGTCTGTCCTGCTGTGCTGTGCCGTCGCGCTGTGTTCCTGCAACGCGATCTCCAATCTGGTCCACGATGACCAGGTGGTGGCGCGCGTGGGAGACAGCAAACTTTACAAGTCGGAATTGGAACGATTCATCCCCAACAGGATTTCCGTGGAGGACAGCGTCCGCCTGGCGGAGCAGTACATCCACTCCTGGGCGATGGACGAATTGTATCTGGCCATGGCGGAGGCGGAACTGTCCAAGGCCGAGCTGGACGTAAGCGAAGAGCTGGAGAGTTTCCGGCGCTCCCTGCTCAAGTACCGCTACGAGCAGCGCTACATCAACGAGCGGCTGGACACGTTGATCACGGACGGGCAGGTCCGGGATTACTACGCTGCACATGAGGCGGAATTCGCATTGAAGCGGCCCGTGCTCAAGGTCCGCTTCGTAGATGTGATGAAGGCCTCGCCCAACAAGGATGCCATCCTGAAGATGATGAGCTCCCGGGAATACAACGATGTCCAGCGGGCGGACACCCTCGCCAAGTCCACGGCGCTGCGCTACTTCGACAGCTCCGACAACTGGATGGATGCCGGTGAGCTGGCGCGTTCGTTCGGTCTGGATTACACGGAGATGCTCTCCCTGCTCAAGGCCGACTGGATCAAGTATGAACCGGAGGACCGGGATGACATGATGGCCGCCTACGTGCTGGAGATCCGCCGCACGGGGACGGCTCCGCTGGAATACTGCGCTTCCCGCATCCGCGATATCCTGATGAGCGAAAGAAAGCACGAACTGATGAACAGTTTGGAACGGGACTTGCTGAAAGATGCGCTCGAAAACAAGAAATTTGAAGTCTATCAAGATGAATAAACTGATGAAAACGGCAGCGGTGCTGGCCCTGGCGGGCCTGTCCGTCGCTGCGTCGGCCCAGAAATACCGCGGCGTCGTGGACAAGACCGTCGCCATTGTCGGCAATGAGATGATCTCCCTGTCCGATTTGGAAGCCCAGGTGCAGGCGATGCGAGCCCAGGGGATGTCCTCGGACCGCTGCCAGCTGCTGGAGAACATGATGCAGACCAAGCTCTTCCTGGCCCAGGCCCGCGTGGACTCGCTGGTCGTCAACCAGGACCAGGTCCTTGCCCAGCTGGATCAGTACACGGCCCAGACGACCACGATGCTCGGCGGCGAGGAAGAGACGGCCCAGTATTTCGGCAAGCCGCTGTACAAGCTTCGCCAGGAGTGGCGCAGCCAGATCGAGGAGCAGACGCTCACCCAGCAGGAGCAGCAGGAAATCGCCCGCAAGATTCCCGAGCTGACGCCCTATGACGTCAAGCAGTTCCTGGACACCGCGGACGTGGCCTCCCTGCCGATGATCCCGATCAAATATCAGATGAGCCAGATTTGCATCTACCCCGACCGGGAAGCGGCGGCGATTGCCGTCAAGGAGCGCCTGCTCGCCATCCGCGAGCGTATCATCGGCGGCGAGCGCTTCGCCACGCTGGCGCGCCTCTATTCCGAAGACCCGGGCAGTTCCCGCAAGGGCGGTGAGCTGGGCATGGCCTCCAAGTCCATCTTCTGGCCGGCCTTCTCCGATGCGGCAATGTCCCTCAAACCCGGGACGATCTCGCAGATTGTCGAGACGCCGGACGGATTCCATATCATCGAAGTGCTGGAGAAGAAAGGTGACATGTTCAACGCCCGCCACATCCTGATCAAGCCCAGCTACACGCAGGAGGATCAGGAGAAGGCCTTCAAGCGGCTGGACAGCCTGCGTACGGCCATCATGGACAGCACGATCACCTTTGAACTGGCAGCCCGTTTCTACTCCGAAGATCCGGCCACGCGCACCAACGGCGGCCAGATGGCCGACCCCAACACGGGATCCGCCTATTTCGAGATCGACCAGCTCAAGCCGCAGGACTATGCGGCCATCCAGGGGCTGGAGGTCGGACAGATCTCCGAGCCGATCGCTTCGCTGGACAACGAAGGCCGCGACGGCAACCTGGTCTACAAGATCGTCCGCCTGGACAAGATCGTCCCGGCCCACACGGCCACCTTCGAGTCCGACTACACTGAACTGCTGGGCGTGGTACGCAATGAGAAGACGATAGAAGCCATCGACCACTTCCTGGACGACAAGATCAAAACCAGTTATATCATCATCGATCCCCTGTTCAAGGATTGCGAGTTCTCCCGGAAAGGATGGGTGGAAAAATTCAGAAAAGACTGATTCTCTGTGCGGTAGCGCTGCTGCCCGTGCTTTCGCTGTCTGCCCAGTCCGCCACCGGGCAGACAGATTCGTTGGTGCGGTTGCTCAACGCACGCTACCTTGAGCAGGTAGAGACGAACGGCCGGATGGCGCGCAAGGCCATCGACGCCACGTTCCTGCACAACGGAACCTACCTCTCCAGCGACTCGGCCCTCTGGCACGTTGAGGACAAGGTCATCAATTTCTACGGCAACGTCCAGCTCGTGCAGGGCGAATCCGTGCTGACCAGCGACCTGCTGGACTACCTGATCGACGAAAACCTGGCGCAGTTCCGCGGCTCGATGGTCCAGCTGCGCAACAAACAGGACAACATCCTCCGGACCCGGATCCTGGACTACAACACGGCGGACAGCCTGGCCGTCTTCCAGGGCGGCGCCTCGATGATGAGCGAGGACGGGCAGATCATCGAGAGCGATGACGGAATCTATTCCAACGCGCGCAACCTCTTCACGTTCACGGGCAACGTCAACATGTTCACGGACTCCGTCTTCGTGCGGACGGACCAGCTCCTCTATGACTCCGACGCCGCCCGGGCGGACTTCCTGACGGAGATCGACTTCTGGAAGGACGGCCGGATGCTCTCCGCGGGCATGGGGTGGTACCGCCGCAATGAAGAGACCTTCTTCTTCCGCCGGAAGGTCCACGGTCTGGGCGAAACGCAGGAATCCTGGAGCGACAGCCTCTATTACTACCGGCGGCCCAACGACATCCTGATGCTGGGCAATATCCAGATCCAGGACCAGAGCCGCAAGGTGGCGGCGATGGGCGACCGGCTCCAATACGTCGATTCGCTCTCGCTCGTGACCTTGGAAAAGCGGGCCTCTGCGGCCCTGTGGGACGGGGAAGGCGAACACGCGGACACGACCTATCTGGGAGCGACCCGATTCACTTACCATACCGTCAGGCGCTGCGATGTCCCGGAAGAGGAGGTCAAGACGGCGGCCGGACGGCTGGACGAGATGCTGGGTGATCCGATCGCCGAATACCGTCGCCGGGCCGCCGAGCAGGCAGCCCAGGCTGCCGCCGAGGCCTTGAAGGATGATCCCAACGCCGGCCCGCAGACCCGGCCGAAGCCGACGGCCCCCGAAAATCCGGCTTCTCCCGGTCCGGAAGATCGTCCTTCCGGGCTTGACCCGGAACCTCCCGCCGCCCGGGATAGCCTTGCGCTGAGAGATTCCAGCGCTACGGCTGGAATGACTCCGGATTCCCTGCAGCGTGCCGCCCGGGACAGCCTGGCCGTCCAGGAGCCGGTGGACACTTCCAAGATCGGCTTTCTGCTGGCCCTGGGCGATGTCCGCATCTTCCGCAAGGACATGCAGGTGCGCTGTGACTCCCTGCGCTACAGCGACCTGGACTCCATCGCGCGTCTCTACAAGGACCCGATCGTCTGGAACGAGACGCGCCGGCAGTACAACTCGGACAGCCTGTTCGTGCTGATCCGGGACAACAAGATGGAGCGCGCGAACCTCCTCTCCAATGCGTTCATCCACACCGAGGAGAAAGAGGGCTATTTCGATCAGATCAAGAGCACGGATGTCATCGCCTACTTCTCCGATTCCACGTCCCTGCGGCGCTTCGACGCGCTGGGCGGCGTCACCGCCCTGCTCTATCTCGAGGAGAACGATGCCATCGCCACGGTCAACAAGACGGAGTCGCAGATGATGATGGCGCTGTTCAACGGCCAGGGCGAGGTGGACTACGTCTATAATTTCGATCACCCCAAGAGTGACGCGTATCCGGTCGTGCAACTTCCGGCCGCCGAGCACAAGCTCCGCGGTTTCAACTGGCAGCCGGACCGTCGCCCGAAAGACAAATACGACGTGACGTCGATGGTGGTCAAGGATTCCGAGCGGGCGGCCTACGAGGCCCGTCCCAAGGCGGAATTCCGGCAGACCGACCGCTATTTCCCCGGCCATATGAAGGACGTCTATGCTGCCTTGGACGCTGCCAGACAGCGTCCAAGGCAGCAAGAGCCTGCGGCTCCTATGACGGGGGAGGGTTCCCCCGCGCCTCCTCTGTCGCTTCCGGACAGCCTTCGTCATTCCGGGCTTGACCCGGAATCTCCCGCCCGGGACAGCCTTGCGCTGAGAGATTCCAGCGCTACGGCTGGAATGACTGCCGGGGTGGCTGGAATGACTCCAGGGGCGGATCCGGAGGTGTCCCCCCGCGACACGACCTACATGTCCGAAAAGGAGCTCAGGCGGGCCTTGCGCACGGCGCGCCGGGATGCCCGCTGGGCGGAACTGGATGCGCGGGACGCCGACAAGGCGGCAAAAAAGGAGGCGCGCAAAGCGGCCCGCCAGGCGCGCCGTGCCGCCCGCATCGCCGCCCGCGAAGCCCGGCAGGCGGAAATCGATGCTGCCAAACTCCAGAAATACATAGAACGCTACCAACAAAAGCAAAAGCGCAATGAAGGAAGAAAACAAGAACCTATCCCTGCCGGAGAACGCCCACCGGGAACTGAAGCCGGGGGAGAGCTACCGCCCGCTGCTGAGTCCGAATGAGAAGCCGTTTGAGGTTACGCCGTACAGCGTGACCGTCGGCTTGCTGATGACCATCCTCTTCTCCGCCGCCGCGGCCTACCTCGGGCTGAAGGTCGGCCAGGTCTTCGAGGCGGCCATTCCGATCGCCATCATCGCCGTGGGCCTCACCGGCGCGCTCAAAAAGCAGGGCGGCCTGGGGCAGAATGTCATCATCCAGAGCATCGGAGCGTGTTCCGGCGTGGTGGTGGCGGGCGCCATCTTCACCCTTCCGGCCATCTACATCCTGGGGCTGGACGTCAATTTCTGGCAGATGTTCCTGTCCTCGATGCTGGGCGGGTTCCTCGGGATCCTGTTCCTTATCCCGTTCCGCAAGTATTTCGTGGCGGAGATGCACGGCAAGTATCCCTTCCCGGAGGCGACGGCCACCACGCAGGTGCTCGTCAGCGGCGAGGGCGGCGGCAAGAGCGCCAAGACCCTGCTTGCGGCCGGCCTGGTCGGCGGTCTGTACGATTTCGTGGTCGCGACCTTCGGCGCCTGGGCGGAGACGCTCAGCACCACCGTGATGCACTGGGGCCAGGTGGTTGCCGACAAGGCGAAGCTGGTGCTCAAGCTCAACACCGGCGCCGCGGTGCTGGGCCTGGGCTACATCGTCGGCCTCAAGTACGCCTTCATCATCTGCTGCGGGTCGTTCCTCGTCTGGCTGGTGATCATCCCGCTGATGAACCTCATCTGGGGCGGCAGCGTCATTGACTTGATGGGCACGGGCATCACGCAGACCATCTCCGAGATGGGTCCGGACCAGATTTTCCGCGAATACGCGCGCCATATCGGCATCGGCGGCATCGCCACCGCGGGCATCATCGGCATCATCAAGAGCGCCGGCGTGATCAAGAGCGCGGTGGGTCTGGCGACCAGCGAATTCAAGCGCAAGCCGGGCGCCGCGGCCTCGAAGCCGGAGCGCACGCAGGAGGACCTCCCGATGAAGACGGTCGTCTGGGGCATCGCCATCGCGCTGCTCGCCGTGTTCGCCTTCTTCGCCTTCGGCGGCGTGGTGAACGACGTCTGGCAGGCGCTGATCGGCCTCGTGATCGTGGCGGTGATCGCTTTCCTGTTCACGACCGTGGCGGCCAATGCCATCGCCATCGTGGGCACGAACCCGGTGAGTGGTATGACCATCATGACGCTGATTATCACCGCGCTGGTGCTTGTTGCGGTGGGTCTCAAGGGCAACGCCGGCATGGTGGCCGCGATGGTCATCGGCGGCGTGGTCTGCACGGCGCTCTCGACGGCCGGCGGCCTGATCACCGACTTCAAGATCGGCTACTGGATCGGCACGACGCCGCGCAAGCAGGAAGCCTGGAAATTCGTCGGCATTGCCGTGGCGGCTGCGACCGTGGGCGGCGTGATGCTGATCCTCAACAAGACCTACGGATTCACGGGCGAAGGCGCCCTGGTGGCCCCGCAGGCCAACGCCATGGCCGCCGTCATCCAGCCGATGATGAGCGGCGGCAGCGCCCCCTGGCTGCTCTACGGCATCGGCGCGCTGATCGCCATTCTGCTGACGGTCTTCAAGGTGCCCGCCCTTGCGTTCTGCCTCGGCATGTTCATCCCGATCGACCTCAACCTCCCGCTGCTGCTCGGCGGCGCCATCTCCTGGTACGTCAGCACCCGCAGCAAGGACGCCGCCGTCAACGCGGCCCGTCAGGAGAAGGGTACGCTCATCGCCAGCGGCTTCATCGCCGGCGGTGCGCTGATGGGCGTCGTCTCCGCGATCCTGAAGTTCGCGAAGGTGGACTGGTTTATGAACGCCTGGAACACCGTCACCCCCGGCCACGTGGCCTCCGGCGCCGAGATGGTCGCCATCCTGCCGCTCATCGGCATCTGCGCCTACATGATCGTGTCCTCCTTGAAGAAAGAGTAGTCCGGCATGCCGGAGAATTTCGTATATTTGTGGCGATGGAAAAGATACTTGACCGTTTTCTGCGCTATGTCGCGGTGGACACCCAGTCCAATGAGGAGAGCGAAAGCCAGCCCTCCGCCGAGAAAGAGTTGAACCTCCTGCGTATGCTGCGGGATGAACTGCAGGCCATGGGCGTCGAGGCGACCCTCGACGAATACGGCTATGTGATGGGCTCCATCCCCTCCAATATAGACAAGGAGGTGCCTGCCGTGGGCTTCATCGCCCACGTCGATACGGCCCCGGACGCCTCCGGCACCGATGTCAAACCGCAGATCATCCCCGACTATGACGGCTCCGACATTCCCCTGAAGGGGGTGCCCGGCCTCGCGCTGCGGATTGCGGAGTTCCCGGAACTGCTCGCGCACAAGGGCGAGACGATCATCACCACCGACGGCACCACGCTGCTCGGCGCCGACGACAAGGCCGGCGTGGCGGAGATCATGGACACGGTCCAGTACATCGTGACGCACCCGGAGTTCAGGCACGGTCCCGTCAAGATCGGCTTCACGCCCGACGAGGAGATCGGCCGCGGCGTGGTGAAGTTCGACGTGCAGAAGTTCGGTGCGGATTACGGCTACACGATGGACGGCGGCGAGGTCGGCGAGCTGGAGTTCGAGAATTTCAACGCCGCTTCCGCGTCCGTGCACATCCAGGGCAGCAATGTCCACCCGGGCTACGCCAAGGGCAAGATGCGCAACGCCCTGCACATCGCGCAGGAGTTCGACGCGCTGCTGCCTGTCAGCCAGCGGCCGGAATATACCGAAGGCTACGAAGGATTCTTCCACCTGATCGGCCTCAAGGGCACGGTTGAGGAAGCCACCCTGAACTATATCATCCGTGACCACGACCGGGAGAAGTTCGAGCATCGGAAGCAGGTCATTGCGCAGTGCGCCGACTTCATCAACGCGCGCTACGGCGCCGGCACGGCCACGCCGACGGTCAAAGACCAATATTATAATATGCGCGAGCAGGTGGAGCCGCACTACCACGTGGTGGAGAAGGCGGTGCGCGCGATGGAGCTCTCGGGCGTGAAGCCGCACATCCAGCCGATCCGCGGCGGCACTGACGGGGCCAACCTGTCCTTCCGCGGCCTGCCGTGCCCCAACATCTTCGCGGGCGGTCTCAACTTCCACGGCAAGTTCGAATGGGTGCCCGTGGAGAGCATGGAGAAGGCCGCCGCGGTCATCCGCAACCTGATTTCGCTCTACGCGGAATAGGGTTTTGCAAAAAAAATCGAAAATTTTTCGAAAAAGATTTGCAAGTTCAAAAAAAGTGCGTACCTTTGCCGTCCCTTTCGATGAGGGAAACTTCAAAGAAGGGATTTGAGAGATCATTGACAATACTGAGAGAGATAACGAGGTAAAGAAGTTAAAGAGATTAAAGTCTGTATAATTAGAATTCGAGTTTTTTCGAGTTGCGAATTAGGGACTGCAATTTCAAAGGCAAACGAGTAAAAATTTATGAGACGTCGAGTCGCATAGATTCACTTAAGTACGAGAAAGAGAAGAAGAGCGAACGGGGGATGCCTTGGCTTCCGGAAGCGAGGAAGGACGTGGTAAGCTGCGAAAAGCTCCGGGGATCTGCAAACAGGAACTGATCCGGAGATGTCCGAATGGGGGAACCCGGCGGGATGAAGTCCCGTCGCTGCACTAGGTGCAGAGCATACGCAGGGAACTGAAACATCTTAGTACCTGCAGGAAGAGAAAGAAATATCGATTCCCAGAGTAGTGGCGATCGAAATGGGAAGAGCCTAAACCGGTGTCGTTACGGCGATGTCGGGGTTGTAGGACCAGTCATAAAGTTTATGCCAGGAACTGGAACCGTCTGGAAAGTCGGTCCGTAGAGGGTGAAAGGCCCGTACAGGTAACGGGGCATGGACGAGATTGGCACCTGAGTAGGGCGGGACACGTGGAATCCTGTCTGAATCTGCGGCGACCATGCCGCAAGGCTAAATATAACCGGAAGACCGATAGTGGACCAGTACCGTGAGGGAAAGGTGGGAAGAACCCCGAACAGGGGAGTGAAAAAGAACCTGAAACCGTTCGTTTACAAGCGGTCGGAGTCGAGAGACGACGGCGTGCCTTTTGCATAATGAGCCTACGAGTTGCTTCTCGATGGCGAGGTTAAGTTCTTCAGGAACGAGAGCCGTAGCGAGAGCGAGTCTGAACAGGGCGTTCAGTCATCGGGAGCAGACGCGAAACCTAGTGATCTACCCATGGCCAGGGTGAAGGTGCCGTAACAGGCACTGGAGGCCCGAACCAGTTTCCGTTGAAAAGGGCTTGGATGAGGCGTGGGTAGGAGTGAAAGGCCAATCAAACTGGGAGATAGCTCGTACTCCCCGAAATGTCTTTAGGGACAGCCTCGTCTATAGCTGCGTGAGGTAGAGCTACTGATAGGAAAAGAGGGCTTCATCGCCTATCGATTTCTGACAAACTCCGAATGCGCGCAGTACAAAGGACGGGAGTGAGTCTGCGGGTGCTAATATCCGTGGGCAAAAGGGTAAGAGCCCAGACCAACAGCTAAGGCCCCCAAGAGCAGTTTAAGTTGAGACAGAACGAAGTGACACCGCAGAGACAGCCAGGATGTTAGCTTGGAAGCAGCTATTCATTCAAAGAGTGCGTAACAGCTCACTGGTCGAGCGGAGTTGCA
>JAFTGA010000036.1 GCA_017458145.1 Bacteroidales bacterium
GATGAACTCGGCGGCGATGCGGAGCTGGACGATGCGCGGCACAAACGGCTTGTAGTCCTCGCGCGGCTCGCTGATGGTCTTCATCATTTCGCCCATGATGTGGAGGCGGCCCTGACGGGCCTGCTCCAGGGCTTTCTCCAGCACTTCGTAGGACAGGCCGTCCACCTTGATGTCCATCTGGGTGGCAGTGATGCCGTCCTTGGTGCCGGTGACCTTGAAGTCCATGTCGCCGAGATGATCCTCGTCGCCGAGGATGTCGGTCAGGATGGCGTAGCGGTCGTTCGGACGGGTCTCGTCGGTGATCAGGCCCATGGCCACACCGGCCACCGGCTTCTTGATCTTCACGCCGGCGTCCATCAGGGCGAGGCAGCCGCCGCACACGGAGGCCATGGAAGAAGAACCGTTGGACTCGAGGATATCGGAGACGACGCGCACGGCGTACGGATTCTCGGGGGCGAGGGGCACGACCGGCTTGAGGGCGCGCATCGCCAGGTTACCGTGGCCGATCTCGCGGCGGCCGGGACCGCGCTGCGGCTTGGCCTCGCCGGTAGCGAACGGCGGGAAGTTGTAATGGAGCACGAACTGCTGGTCCTCCTGGATGAGCACCTCGTCCATCTCCTTCATGTCCATCTTGGTGCCGAGAGTCACGGACGCCAGGGACTGGGTCTCGCCGCGCGTGAAGATGGCGCTGCCGTGGGCGCAGGGCAGGTAGTCCACCTCGCACCAGATCGGGCGCACCTCGTCACAGACGCGGCCGTCCAGACGGATGCCCTCGTCGAGGATCATGTTGCGCATCGCTTCCTTCTCCTCGGCGTGGTAGTAGCGCTCCATGAGCGGGGTCTTCTCCTCCAGCTGCTCCTCGGGGATGGTGGCGAGGAAGTCCTCCTTGATGGCCTTGAAACCGGCCTCACGCTCTTTCTTGGGCTTGGCGGCCTTGGCGAGGGCGTAGCACTTGTCGTAGCAGAAGTCGTGCACGGCCTTCTTCAGCTCCTCATCCTCGGGATCGTGGGGATAGTCGCGCTTGTTCACGTCGGTGCCGAGCTCGTGCATGAGCTCCTTCTGCACGCGGCAGTGTTTCTTGATCTCTTCGTGGGCGAACTTGATGGCCTCGAGCATATCGTGCTCGGACACCTCGTTCATCTCGCCCTCGACCATCATGATGTTCTCCTCGGTGGCGGCGACCATCAGTTCGAGGTCGGAGTCCTTCATCTGGGAGAAGGTCGGGTTGATGACGAATTCGCCGTTCACACGGCTCACGCGGACCTCGGAGACCGGGCCGCCGAACGGCAGGTCGGAGGTGGCAAGCGCGCAGGAAGCGGCCAGACCGGCGAGGGCATCCGGCTGGATGTCCTGCTCGGCGGATATCAGGGACAGCTGGACAAACACTTCCAGATGGAAATCATCCGGCCACAGCGGGCGGATGGGGCGGTCCACCAGGCGGGCGATCAGCACCTCATAGTCGGAGGGCTTGCTCTCGCGCTTCAGGAAACCGCCGGGGAAGCGGCCTGCGGAATAATACTTCTCACGGTAGTCCACGGTGAGGGGCATGAAATCTGTGCCTTCCTTCACTTCTTCGGCACAGGTCACGGTGGCGAGGATCATCGTACCTCCCATCTTGACAACGGCGGAGCCGGCGGCCTGCTTGGCCAGTTTGCCGGTCTCGATCTCGATCACGCGGCCGTCCGCGAGTTCGATTTTTTTGTTGATTACGTTCATTTCTTCTATTGCGTCTTTATACGTCTTTTTCAGCAAAAAGGGGATGGTCCCGTCCGGGAACCATCCCCTGCCTTTTCCTATCGTGCTTATCGACGGAGACCCAGCTCCTTGACGATCTTACGGTATCTCTCAATGTCCACCTCCTGGAGGTAGTCCAGGATCTGGCGGCGCTTACCGACGAGGCGCAGAAGGGAACGACGCGTCACCACGTCCTTCTTGTTCTTCTTCACGTGCTCGGTAAGGTGAGCGATACGGTAGGAAAATAAAGCAACCTGACTCTCAGGAGAGCCGGTGTCCTTATTGGACTTCCCGTACTTCGCGAAAATCTCTTGCTTCTTCTCAGGCATCAGATATTCAGCCATCTCTCAGCAAAAAAATTAAAGGTTAATACTCAAATCTTTCTCCCACAGCGGGAAAAAGCGTGCAAAGTTATTCAATTTTCCGGAGATTCCAAAACGTTTTGGAAATAATTAGCTGTCTTTCCGTTCGATAAGCGGCAGGCCGCGGCTCCGGAGCAGGGAGTTGTAGCGGTCGATCACTTCCTCCACGCAGTCCTCCCAGGAGCGGACGATGGTCCGGGAAGCCTGCACGCCCACGCGGTGGACGCGCTCGGGATCGTGGATCAGTTCGCGCAGCAGCGCAGCCATCTTGTCCGGATCATTCTCCACCAGGAAACCGTTCTCGCCGTCCTTGAGGATGGTGGCGGCCGTGGCGCCCTCGGCCATCACGGCCGGGGTGTGCAGGGCCGCCGCTTCACGTACCACGAGCGGGGCGTTGTCGTAGAGCGACGGGAAAAGGAACAGGTCGGAAGCGGCATAGTAGTCCGTCAGTTTCGCCCGGTCCGTGATGGAACCCACGAAGGTCACCTTGTTGTCCAGGCCCTTCTCGCTGACCAGGCTCTTCATCTCTTCCGCGGCATAACCGGTGCCCACGAAATACATCCGGAACGGCACGTCCTGGATGCGGGACAGGCTCTCGATGACCAGGCGCGGATTCTTCTGCCAGATGTGCTGGCCCACGAAAAGCATCACGAATTCTTCCGGGCCGATACCCAGGCGCTGCCGGGCCTCCACGAAGTATTTCTCCGGATAATCGGCCACCAGGTCGGATCCGTTGTCCATCACCTCCACGTGACCCTTGAATCCGTATTCCCGGATCACGTCCACCACCGACTCCTGCGGCACCCAGACCATGTCGGCGCGCTCATAGAAATCCACGATCGCATCGACGATCATGTCCACCGCCAGTTTGGGCAGCACCCCGGCGAAGTCGTCGCGGTACTTGGAGTGGAACGTCGCCACGACCGGGACCTTCTGGAGGCGTCCGATCCGCATCGCCGCCATGCCGGAACCGAACGGACAATGCGCGTGCAGGATCTTGAAACGGGTCGTGGCCACTTTCGCCAGGAAGGTCGGATCGATCTCGGCGATGCCCGTCACGTACGGATGCCGCTTGGGCACCGGAATGGACAAATAGTCGAAGACCTGATAGTCGTGCACGCTGTAATCCGCCTTCGGGACGGTGGGCGTGATCACGACCACGCCGCCCGCCTTCTTCTGGATCCAATAGGCATAATTCTCCATACACACGGACACGCCGTCCATCACGGGCGGGAACGCATCGCAGAACAGGCCCACGTTGGCCTGCGCCGGAGAGAAAATGGTCGGTTTGTCCATTACAGCCCCATCCACTTGAGGTTACCGGTAAAATACAGCACCGCGAAAGCGATGACCAGCAGGGCCAGGCACCACCACAGGCACTTCACCCAGACCGGCGTCTTCCTGGCATACGGGTCGTCGAGCTTCATCTTCGGATACCGGGCCACGCTGGTGAGCGTCTTGCCAAAGAGGATGTTCACGAGCACCGTGGAGTTGATGGCCCAGCCGTTGGCATTCAGCACGGGCCCGAGGTTGCGCTTGCGCAGTTTGCGCCAGGCGATGAAGCAGGACGGCAGCGAGATCACGAGGATCACGGCGGCGATGATCACGAGCCACTTCCACCAGGCCAGCCCCCGGACCCCGTTCACGATGAGGGCCAGGGCGGCGCCGATACCGGCGAAGGCCATGCCGATCGCGGCGGAGATACCGGCGAACTTGGCGATGTCGAACGGCTGCCTGGCGGCACCGTCGGCGGGCTTGTCCGCCGTCGTCTGGAGTTTGGCAAGCGCGTCGGCATCCTTGTCGGCGGCATTTTTGTCGATCTTGTCGGAGATGAAGCGGGCCAGCTTGCGGTAAGGGCTCCAGAAGGCCTCCTTGATGCTGATCGGATTCTCCACCACTTTGGTGATCACCGCATCCCAGTCGTTGCCTTCCAGGTCATAGAACAGTCCGTTCTTGCCGGGACGCAGGTCGGCGGTCTTGCCGTCGGTCATCACGGCCACGATATCCATCGTCTTTCCCAAGGTCTTGGACACGCATTGGCAGTACAGCAGGAACATCCCGCTGAGCTTGGGCATATCGCCGTGGGCGCCCATGTCGGCCACCTTGATACAGAGGTCGCAGCAGCGTTCGTCGATATAGAGTTTGCCGGTCTCGAAAATGCCGCGCGAGCCCTCCGAACGTCCGTAGAAATCCGTAAATATCACATAATTGCGAAGCAGACGGGCGAAATCGCGGTAGTAGAGCAGCAGCTTTTTGACCTCGTCGATCGAGCTGGCTTCCACCTCCATGGCCTTGTCGGCCTCGATCAAGGTCAGCAGCGCGCCCTTCTGGTCGGCCTTGAGCAGGGCCTTGACCTCGTCCAGACCGAGGGACTCGACCACCTCGCCCTTCTTGTCGGCAAGCCAGGCGCGGTACGGGCCGAATTTGGCGAGCACCCCGTTCCACTGCTCCTCGGTGATCCCTTCCGCCTTCGGGAAATCCACGTCGAGCACCAGGGCCTTGAGGGTGGCGAACGCCGGCTGCCAGGCCGGATTCACGGCGCCGAACGGCAGGACGGCATCCTTCGTCGGACGGGCCAGCGGATACGAGGCGATCTCCTCGGACTGCGTGGCGAGGTTCCGGTCGCTGATCGCGCCCAGCTTCTCCGCCGACACGTCCACGGCGCCGGCCACGGCCTCGTCGAAACGGATGAGTTTGCAGCGCATGAAGTAATCGGCCACCTTGTCCCCCACGGCCTCACAGGCGGCGAGGGCCGCCGCGGTGTTCTCCCCATACGGGAAGACGGCCGCCTTGTCGGCCTCTGCCGCGGCCTGCCAGGCGGCATAGTCCGCAAGGGCCGTATAGAAGGCCTCGATGTGGTCGGCGGTGATGCCCGGTTCGCCGCTGCGGTCCGTCACGGAGCCGGCCTTCTCCGCGATCGTCGCGATCAGCGGCCGGAGCGACTCCACGTCGGCGGAGGCCTGCGTGATCACGCCGTCGCCGTTGTATTGCGTCTTCGCGAAGATGGCCACGCTGTCCGAGGCTTCGTCCACGGAGATCTCGTTCTTCTCCAGTCCAAGATTCTGCAGGATCTGCTTCGCGGACTTGTAGAGCTGCTGTCCGGCCTCATTCTCCGTGTTGATCTGGTCCAGCCGGAGGACGCTCTCCCCTTTCAGGATGGCATCCTTGTCCTTGACCACGGAGGTGAGCCACTGCGCGGCGGCCACGATCTCCGCGACACGGACGCGTCCGTCTCCGTCGGTGTCAATCAGCTGCAGGGTGCGGCTGTCAAAGTCCAGATCCTGCGTCGGGCAGCTGAGGACCGTCCAAAGTTTCTGGTCGAGTTCGCCAAGATGGGCGATATCTTCGCCCGAAGTGATGTTTACGCGGACCACTCCGCCCAGGGAGCAGTATTTCCAGGGATAACCGGTGTTCTGTTTTTTTGCCATATCTCTCGGTTCTTGATTTGTCAATATTCACAAAGATATAAATTTTCCGTTTATCTTTTTTGCGAACCGGGCAGAGTTTCGTATCTTTATCCAACAAAAACGGACCATCTTATGAAGAAAACGCTGATTCTCATGGCCGCCCTGGCCCTCTCCCTCACCCCGCTGGCGGGACAGGGGCGTCTGCGGGTGTCCATCCTGGGCGATTCCTATTCCACCTTCTCGGGCTATATCCCCGCCGAATACGAACAATGGTACACGGGAGACACCCGGAAGACCGATGTCACGGATGTGCGGCAGACCTGGTGGTGGAAGGTCATCAGCGAGGGCGGCTACCTGCTGGAGAAGAACGACTCCTACAGCGGGGCCACCATCTCCTACCACGGCTATCACGATCAGGACTATAGCGAACGATCCTTCATCACGCGCCTGACACGGCTCGGAAGCCCGGACATCCTGCTCATTTTCGGCGGCACGAACGACAGCTGGGCCGGTGCGGAAGCGGGGGTCTACAAGTATGAGGGCCAGACCCGGGAAGACCTGTTCACCTTCCGCCCGGCGATGGCCAGGCTGCTCTCCGAGGCGCAGAGCCGCTTTCCCAACGTCCGCATCGTCTTCCTGATCAACACAGGACTGCGGAAGGAGATCGCCGAGTCCATCGTCGAAATCTGCAGGCACTACGGCGTAGAATACCTGCAGCTGAAGGACATCGGCAAGCAATCCGGCCATCCCAACATCGCCGGAATGGACGCCATCGCCCGTCAGGTGATCGACGCCCTGAAGAAATAGGCCGCTACAGCCCCAGCAGGAAGTGCTCCATCTTCGGCAGGAACAGGTCGTGTCCCGCCGCGTTGAGGTGTGCCGTGTCGCCGGGCGACTGGAAGTAGATCGAGCGGAAGTTCTCGTCCATCACATAGATACCGCTGTTGCGAGTGGCGTCGAAGACCGGGATGCTGTAGGAGGCGCAGACCTCCAGCAGGACAGCCGTCATCTCCGGGAACATCGGGCGGGGCACCGCCCAGGGCGTGACGAAGCACAGTTTCGCCCCGGGATACTTGTGGATCAGCCCTTCGCAAAGGACCTTCAGTTTCTCGCGGAAGAAATCCGTCCCTTCGCCGGTATACATCATCCGGGAAGCGTCGTTGTGCCCGGCACAGACGATCACATAATCGGCGTGTTCCGGCAGGACCTGGTAGCGTTCGAACATCGCGGGGCCGAAGTTCTCAGCCGTGCGGTCATAAGCCACGCAGTTGCCGTTCCAGCCGAAGTTGCGGTATTCCATATTGTATTTGGCGGCCAGCTTGTAGTGCCAGGTCTCCTCGACGGGACGGACGTGGTTCTGGACATAGCTGTCGCCGAAGATGACGAGGGTCTTGCCGTAGAGCGAGGCGCCGCGGATGTATTCCGGGGCCTGGAAATCAGGATCGACCGTGCGGTGGAGGCGCTCCTGGGCCTGGACGGAGAGCGAGAGCAGCAGGGCGCAGAAAAGTGCAGCGAAGGGTTTCATCGTAGTATGATTCAGATTCAAACAATTTGCAAGTTACGCATTTATTTCCGGATCGGCAAATCCGGGCGGCGCCTACGGCCGCTCGCCCGGCTCAAAGTCCCAGATGCGGGGATTGCCGTCCGGGCGGACGGACGGGAGCGCGTACTTTTCGAAGGCCTCCATCACGGGCTTTGCGACGCCGGTCGCGTCGTCGAAAAAGCCGCGGCCGCGCGACATCGGCTCCCACCAGAAGACGCCGCGGCCCAGGTTGTCCGGCGCCGCCATCACGATCTCCGCCACGCCCTGCAGCCATTCCTTCTGGCCCAGCGGCGTCTCCGGCTCGGGACCGCGGACGCCCTTCTTCTCAAAATAGTCGGACGGGACGCTGTAGTAGCCGGTTTCGATCACATAGACCGGCTTGCGGTACTTGCGGATCGTATAATACAGATTGTCGCGCAGGTCCATCAGCGTGCCGTGGGACCAGGGATAGAAGGAGAAGCCGACCACGTCGTAGTCCACCGCGTACTCCGCCATTCTGCCGAAGAAGATGTCGCTCATCTCCAGGTCGCCGCCGAAATCCACATGGAGCATAATCCGGATGTCCGGATCCACCTCGCGGATGGCGCGGCAGCCGGCGTTGAGATAGTCGGTAAATTCCTTCCAGTGGCTTTGTGCACGCTTTTCTTCTCCATAGTAAATGCGGCCTTCGGGCCAGAAGGCGCCGTTGCCGATCTCGTTGCCCACCTGGACGATCTCCGGGGTGGTACCCTGCGCCTGGAGCGCCGAGACCACCCGCAGCACGTAGTCGTGCCAGGCCTGTACCCGCTGCGCGTGCGGCAGGTCCCGCAGGCTCGCGGGCGTGGGCTGGGTCATCGGGTTGGACCAGCCGTCGGACATCATGAAGTCCAGCGCGAAATGATAACCGTATTCCTGGAGTTTCCGCGCCCCGGCGAGGACATAGTCCAGGCCCTGGCCCAGACGGGAGGGTTCGTTGCAGATCATCAGGCGCGCCCAGTTCCAGCCGTGGTCGCGGAAGATCTGCCAGGGAGCTTTCTGCACCCCGTCGGTGTCATAAAAGACGCGCCCGCGCTGCTCCGCCTGGAGCACGAAAGACATATCCTGCCCGAAGGCAAAAGGGTTGGCATAGGGCAGCTGCCCCTGCGGATAACGGACATCCTGGGCGCCGAGCGGCAGCGCCAGGACGGCGGCCAGCAAAAGAAGGGGTAATGTGGTTCTCATTTTGCAAATTTATATCTTGCCATCCGGAAAAACAAGCGCAAAAAAGCGTATCTTTACCCAAACAATCGTCAACCGCAATGACACCGCTGAGACTTTCCGTCTTCCTGTTCCTTTCCGTCCTGGCCTGCCAGGGTCCCGCCGCCTCCGACGCACCCCTCCCCGATCCGTCCTCCGATCCCTTTGCCGGCGCACAGTGGATTGCGATGGAGCCCGATTCGACCCTTCTCTTTCCCCACGTCCATCTGCTGGCGGAAGATTCCCCGCAGGGACGCTCGCTCAAAGAATACACGCTTCCCGAACTGTCGCGGGACTTCCACCTGCGCGGCAAGGTCCGGAGCGCCCGGCTGAACATCTGCGGACTCGGCCAGTACACGCTCACGCTGAACGGCGAACCGGTCGGGGACTATTTCCTCTCCCCGGGCTGGACGCTCTACAACAAGCGATTGATGTACAACGAATTCGACGTGACGCAGCTCCTCCGGAAAGCCCGGCGCGGGGAAGTCTCCGTCCGCGTCCGGCTCGGAGGCGGGATGTATGACATTCCCGTCCGGGGCTACCACAAAATGGCCGGCTCGGCAGGAGCGCCCAAACTGATCTTCCGCCTGCACGTCGATTATGCAGACGGCACGGCGCAGGACCTGGTCAGCGACCCGTCCTGGACCGCCTCCCCGTCGCCTGTCCGCTATGCAAGCATCTACGCGGGCGAGTGGTTCGACGCCACCGTCGAGCCCGCTCCGCGACCGGCGGTGTCCACCCATCCCCATTGGGACGTTCCGCTCGTCCGGCAACGGCCCGGCACCTTCATCCGGATCCGGCAGGAACTTCCTTCAAAGCGGATCGCGCCGGAGCTGTACGACCTCGGGCAGAATAGTTCCGGCATCCTGCGCATCCGGGTGAAGGGGCGCAGGGGGCAGCGGATCACGCTCCGTCCCTCGGAAGTCCTCCGGGACGGCGCCATCTACCAGCGCAGTCTCCCCGGCTACACCTGGACCTACACCCTGCGGGGCGACCGGCGCGGCGAGACCTGGCAGCCGGCATTCTCCTATACGGGTTTCCGCTATGTTCAGGTCGAAGCCGACGAAGGCGTGGAGGTGCTGGAACTCACCGGGCTGCACACCACCACGGATGCTCCGCAGACGGGCAGCTTCGCCTGCTCGGACACGCTGCTGAACCACATCCACTCGCTCATCGACTGGGCCATCCGCAGCAACCTCGTGAGCATCACCACCGACTGCCCCACCCGCGAAAAACTGGGCTGGCAGGAGCAGAACCACCTGATGGCGCATTCGATGATGTACCGCTACGACATGCGCGAACTGATGAACAAGATCGCCGACGACCTGGCCGACTCGCAGCACCCGGACGGCGCCATCCCGACCACGGCTCCGGAATACACGCCCTTCGAGCCGGGCAGCGGCTTCGAGGACACGCCGGAATGGGGCGCCTCGTTCATCCTCTGCCCCTGGTACACCTATCTGTGGTATGGCGACGACTCCGCCTTGCGCAGACATTTCGGGGCGATGGACCGCTACATCGCCTATCTGGCGACCCGGGCGGAAGGAGGCATCCTGGACTACGGTCTCGGCGACTGGTTCGACATCGGTCCCCGGAAGCCCGGCAAGGCCCAGCTCACCAGCGTCGCACTGTCCGCTACGGCGACGTACCACTACCTGCTCACCACGATGGAGCAGATCGCCCGGCATCTGGGCCATGATGCCGACGCCGCCCGCTATGCCGGGATGGCCGCACAGGTCCGGGCGGCTTTCAACCGGCGGTTCCGGACCGGCGGCCGGACCGTCTATGAACACGGCAGCCAGACTGCCCTCGCGATGGCCCTCTATATGGGGCTGGTCCCGGAAGAACTCCGCGCACGGACGGTCGAAGCGCTCGTGCGCGACATCGAGTTACGCGGCTATGCGCTGACCGCCGGAGACATCGGCTACCGCTACGTCGTGCAGGCCCTGCAGCAGAACGGCCGGAGCGATGTCATCTTCAAGATGAACCACAACGACGCCATCCCGGGCTACGCCTATCAGCTCAAACAGGGCGCCACCGCGCTCACGGAGAGCTGGCAGGCCTACGACGACGTGTCCAACAACCACCTGATGCTGGGCCACCTGATGGAATGGCTCTACGGCGGACTCGGCGGCATCCGCCCCGACGCCCCGCAACATTTCGTCTTCGACCCGCAGATGGCCGGGGACGTCACCTGGGCCAGAACTTCCCTGCAGACTCCCGGCGGCCAGGCCCGCTGCGACTGGACGAAAAGTCCCGACGGGACGCGCTGGACCGTAGAAATCACCGTTCCAGACGGCTGTGAGGCCGAAATCCGTCTGCCCGACGGGCGCGTTCTCGATGTCCCGGCGGGCGCCTACTCCTATTCCTCGACAGAAAAGAAATAAGATTCGACATGGCACATCCCCTTCAGGACAGAATGGTCGCCGGCATCGGAGAGACGGTGCTGGACATCGTATTCAGGAACAAGCAGCCGCAGGCGGCCGTGCCGGGCGGCCGGCGCCATCGTCTATTACGACATCAATTTCCGGAAGAACCACCTGGCGGATCCCCGGACAGTAGCGGAAAACATCGCCCTGAGCGACATCGTCCGCGGCTCGGACGAGGACATCGAGTACCTCTGGGGCGACCCGGATCCCGGACGGGCGTATCGGGAGCACATCGCCCCGCACTGCCCCAACTTCATCTGCACGAAAGGGGCGCAGCCGGCGGAAGTCTTCTCGCCGGGGGTCCGCGCCTCCTTCCCGACGGCGCCGGTCGCGCAGGTGCTCTCTACGATCGGCGCCGGGGACAACTTCAATGCGGGCATCGCCTTCGGCATCCTGCGGCACAGGCTCACCCGGGCGCGGATCCGGAGCCTGTCAGAAACCGACTGGAGCCTGCTGGTCCCCACGGCGATGCGCTTCTCGGCCGCCGTGTGCGGCAGCCTGCAGAACTACGTGGAGCCGGACTTCCGGCCGTGACAGGGCTTCCTATTTCGTGACCCGGTGCAGCAGCCGCACCCCGCGCAGGGTAAGCAGGGTGTCGCCGGGAGCGGCGTCAAGCACAGCACGCTGGTCGCGCTGCAGATAGACGGGAGCGTCCTTGCGCAACGGCAGGATCTGCAACTGCACTTCCTTCCCGACGAGCTCGCTGACGCGCACGAGCATCGTGCGGCCGTTCCAGAAATTGTCTTCCACAAGACGGCCGTCCGCACAGACGCGGGCCACGTCGCCGTCGTAGTCGATCTCCAGGAACCAGTCGTCGGGGTCGGCCAGCTGCGGGACCGGCAGGTCCCAGACCGCCGCGGCGTCGAAATCGGCCTCCGAAGGCTGCTCAGCCACACCCATCGCCCCGAGGCCCACCACCCGGGCCGGACCTGCCTTGCGGACGGCCGCGGGCTCCAGGGCCTCCCCGGCCACCCAGCGCTCCTCGACAAGCCGCCGGCCATCCCGGTAGAGGATACCCTCGCTGAAGCGGACCTTCCGGTCCGAAATCTTATAAGCCGTCAGGGCGCGCTCCGGGCTCATCACGACGATCTTGACCCCCTTCACGCGGAAGGGCCTGTCCAGACGCGGACGATAAACCTTCCCATGGATGCTCAGGACGGGTTCGATCCCCTCGACGGCCGTGAAATACAGGGCGCGACGCAGCTTGCAGAAGGGCTGCGCCGTGGCCCAGTCTACGTGCAGGCGCCTGAAATCCAGCCCGAAGGGGAAGCAGAAACTCGCCCCTTCCGGGACGGTCAGTTCCTGTCCGAAGAAGCTCCAGGACTGCGCCCCGAGCGCGGCCAGGCGCTCATAGTTGTTGACGAAGACGAACCCCTTGTCCCCGGCGCGACGCGTCGCGGTACGCAGCGGCCCTTCGCCGAATTCCGGCTGCATCGGGGCCATTTCCGCGCCCCAGTCGCGCAGCAGCTGGTGCAGCAGGCGCAGGTGGTGGAAGGAGGGGTTGGGCTGCCCCATCTCGCCGAGCGGCGCCTGGAAGTCGTAAGTCCTATGCGGAAGGTCGTTCCAGTTGGTATATTTCGATGCCTGGAACTCCGCCATCGAGTGCTCCGCGCAGTAAGGATTCGTACCGCCGTGGTACATATAATAGCCGGGCAGGTTGCTGCCGGAGCCGACTTTGCAGACGGCGAGCGCCAGGGCATCCCGGTCGAAAATATGAATCCTGCGGTGGTAGGAGGTCATCATCCCGCCGCCCAGCTCACAGGTCAGGTAGGGGTAGGACAGGTCCGCGGCATTCATCTCGGTGCTCTGGTCCGTGCCGAAGACCTCGGTGGCAATCACGGCCGACAGGCGGCTGTCCTTGAAACGGAACGCGGCCCGGTAGTCGCCGGGCATCTCGTCGAGCGAACGGTCCCAGAACCCGTCGGCATAGTCGCCGTAAAGCGGCAGGATCTCACCGAACACGGCCGGGCCCTGCATCTTCGGCCAGCCGGTGCGGGTGTAGAAGGGCACATCCATCCCGGCGGCGATGATAGCCTGCTTGAGCGCGGCGAAATACGGCCAGGGGCCGCTGCTCTCGTTGTCCACCTGCACCCCGATCACCGGGCCGCCGTCCTTCCAGAGCAGGCCTTCCGCCTGCTTCCCGATGGCATCATAGAAACGCGACACGGCCGCGAGGAAGCCGGGTGCGGTGGTGCGGACCCGATACTGCTCCGGGTCGGCCAGCGCCTTGTCCACCACCCATTCCGGGATGCCGCCGAGATAGACTTCGCCGTGGCAGAACGGGCCGACACGCAGCACGACCTTCATGCCGCAGTCGCGGCAGACCTCCAGGAACGCGCGCAGGTTGCGGTTGCCGCTCCAGTCGATCTGTCCTTCCTGCATCTCGTGGTGGCCCCAGAAGATGTAGCAGGCGGCGATGTCGATGCCGCCGGCCTGCATCTTGCGGATCTCCCGCGGCCAGTCCCGCTCCGGGACGCGGCTGAAATGGATTTCGCCCATCACGGGCAGCACATATTCCCCGTTCAGGAGGATGCCCGTGCCATCTACATAAAGCGTCTGCCCGTCCGGGGCAACGGCAGTGCCGAAACGGAAGGGTTCACCGGCCCGGAGGACCGTGCCGGCTAACAGAAGAAGGATCGCAAGAACGACTTGTCTCATCGGTGGCTATTTTATTACGATTGTACTTAATATCAATTCTTTACAGAAATGCAGGCGGCCAGGCCCGTCCGGCCCATGGCGGCCATCCGGTCGCAGTGGGCGATGTTGCGCGTCTTGAGGTCTTCGTCCCAGACGGCCAGGTCGGGCAGCGAGACAGCGAAGTAGTCCATCACCACCTCGTCGTCGCGGTGCGCCTCGCCGTAGTCGAGAAGCATCCGGAATTTAGCCTCCGCCTCTTCGCGGCGATCCAGCGCGGCGAGCGCGAGCCCCTGGTAGTAAATCTTTTCGGGCTTGGCGTCGTTGTAGTAGAGCGCAGGGACGGGCTTGAGGTCTCCCTTCGCAGCCTGCTCCCAGCATTCCTGCGCACGGGCGGCATCTCCGGCCCCCTGCCAGGCACAGCCGAGCCAATAGTAGAAGTCCTGCTCCTGGGCGCCGTAGAGTTTCCCTTCGCCCAGGTGCTCCGGATAGACCAGACACGCTTCCAGCAGGGAAACGGCCTCCTGCCAGCGGCCCCCGTCCATCGCCTGTTTCGCGAGTTCGACGCGGCAGCGCTGGTACTGCGCCGGGACCTTGCCCTCGCCGCCTTCCCAGGGGTGGAAGTGATGGGCGTCCAGTTTTTCCTTTGCCTCGGCGTAGCGGCCCAGGTCATTGAGCAGGGTGATTTCGGAGAGCACCAGGTCGTCGCGGCACTCCACCTGCGCCCGGTGGGCCTGCAGGCGGTCCAGCCGCGCCTGCGCGGGGCTGCCGAGTTTCGCGTGGAGCTGGTCCAGCTCCATCAGGATACGGGCGTCGGACTCGTCCAGGGCATAGGCCCGCTCCATCGCGGCCAGGGCGCTGGGGGCATCGTGGCGCTTGTTGTAGCGCACGAGCGCGAGGCAGCGCCAGGCCGCCGGGAAGTCCGGGTCGGCCGCAACGGCACGCTCCCAGCACGCCTCTGCCAGCTCGTACTGCCGCTTGTCGTACCACAGGTTGCCGAGCAGCCACGCCGCCCGTGCGTCGCCGGGCTCCGCCGCCGACAGGACCTCGATCGCTTCCAGCCGGTTCGGGAAACAGATTCTGTTCTGCTCCCGCCGATTGCCGGACAGGCAGTGCTGCCCGGAAACCGTGGCCGCCCGTGGCCTCGTGAACGGGAGGGGCCCGCCGCCGCAGGCGGTGGGAGGGATAGCGCGAAGCGCGTAGTTTCCGGACGGCAGCTGCCTGTCCGCAGGCGGAGCAGAACAATAATATTTCCAATAATAATACGACATTTCAGAAAGGGCATCCTGATCGGCGCCGAAGGCCCAGAGGGCGTCGGCCTCCTCGAAGAGCCCGGCGGCGCAGAAATCGAGGGCGATCTCGTCGTAGTTCTCGCTCTCGCCGCGCATCAGCGAGACGAATGCCGCGCAGTCGCCGGCGCCGAGCAGCAGCTCCACCCAGCGGCAGCCATAGTTGAACTTGTCCAGCGCGAGCGAATCCGCACACAGCGCAAGCGCTTCGCCGCCGCGCCCCAGACGCCGAAGCACCGCGGCCTTGAGCGCCCGGGCCTGGTGGTGGTGCCAGTTGCGGGCGAGCGCGTGGTCCAGCTGGTCCAGCGCATCGTCCCAGCGGCCCTGCACGGTGCTGATCTGCGCACAGGCGAAATACCCGGCATCCTGCCAGGCGGCATTCCAGGTGGCCTTGTAAAACCAGTCGTAGGCCTCGCCCAGGCGGCCCTGGCGGCGCAGGCACAGGCCCAGGTTGTAGAGCGGCTCGCCGTCGTAGGGATTGGGGTTGCGCCGCTGCAGGACCTTCACTGCCCGGCGGAAATGCGGCTCAGCGAGCGTGAAACGCCCGCGCCGCAGGTACCACAGACCGAGGGCGTTGTTGTTGCGCACGTCGTCCGGATCGCGCCGCAGTGCCTCCTCGTAATAATCCCGGGCGCTCCAGGTCGCATGGCGGTACTGCTCCAGGTGCAGGCCCGTCAGGTAGAGCTGCTCCGTGGTAACAATCTGAGCCGGCTTCAACGCGGCCTCGGCGGGCGGCGGGACCGGACGGCCTTCGGCGGGCTCCGCGTGCCAGTGCAGGCGGTTCACCTGCAGGTCCAGCCCGTCGAAGGGGATCTCCCCCACCGGGATCAGTTCGTCGAAGACACGCTCCGGTCCGAGTTCCAGGTCCCGTTCATACAGGGTTTTGCCCGCGTCGGAGCGCAATAGCACATGCACCGGCTGCTTCGAGGTGGCGAACAGGCGCAGACGCACCCGGCCCGCTTCCGCGGGATCGATGTTGAGCACGAGGTCCTTGTCGGCGTTCTTCACCACGCCCAATTCCCGGTAGGGGAAGAAATACTGCACGAAGGACTTCTCCTCATAGGGCATCAGCCAGCTGAAATCCGGCTGGTTCTCCGTATAGACGCCCGCCATCAACTCGATGTACGGGCCGTCCTCGTCGGTGAGGTTGCGGTCCCAGGCCCGGCCAAAGTCGCCGTTACCCCAGGTCCACTGCTTCTTGCCCGGCGCGAAACGGTGGTCCGCCACGTGCAGCATCCCGCACTGCGTGTCGTTCTCGTAGCCGCCCTCGAAATCGTAGTCCGAAGCCGCCACCATATAGGAAGTGGGAACCTTGATGTTCTTGTAGTTGGAGATGTCCACCCCGGCGGAGTAGTCCATCTTGTAATAGACGCCCGTCGCGACCGGGAAGGTGCTGACGGCACGCTTGCCGTGGTCAAAGACGGCGTTGACGTCCGGCGGGAAGACGCTCTGGTAGGCGTCATTGACCTTGACGGCCGGATTGGCCCACCACAGGAAGGTCTGCGGCACCTCGGTGCGGTTGTAAAGCACGCCGCGAATCTCCAGGTACGCACAGCCCGGGCGCAGGGTGAAGCCCGCCATGCCCTTCTGGTGGAACATCCGCTCCATCTCGCTGCACCACACCGTCACGCTCCCGTCGGCGTGTTCCTCGATGGTGCAGTCCACCGGCATGAAAGTGCTCGGACGGTGGTGCTGCGGCCAGTTGAACTCGATGCCGCCGCTGATCCAGGGGCCCGCCAGGCCCACCAGGGCCGGCTTGATCACCTGGTTGTAGTAGATGAAATGCCGCTGCGCAATCTTATCGTATGCCATCTGCACGCGCCCGCCCAGCTCCGGCAGGATCATCACCTTGATGTACTCGTTCTCCAGCCAGACGGCTTCGTACTCCTTATCCACTTTCTCGTCCGCGATGGACTCGATCACGGGATAGGGATAGACCACCCCGCTGCTTCCCTGATAGACGCGCTTCTCCAGGAAAATCGGATTCTTCTCGGGCACTCCCGCCTCATAGGTCGGGATGACGACTTTTTCTTTCCAGGCCTTGACCATATCGTTATTGCAGTTCGTTTTCAAGTTGTTCGAGGCTCTTGCCCTTCGTCTCCGGGCAGGCCTTGAGGAAATACAGGAAGCCGCACAGGCAGATGCCGGCATAGATCAGGAAGCTGCCGCTGCAGCCCAGGGCCGCATTCATCGACGGGAAGGCGAAGGTCAGCGTGCAGCTGCCCACCCAGAGGGCGAAGGTGCAGACCGCCATCGCAATGCCGCGCACGCGGTTCGGGAAGATCTCCGACAGGAGCACCCAGGTGACGGGGGCCAGCGTCAGGGCATAGCAGGCAATGGCGGCGACGGTCAGGACGACCATCACGATGCCGGTCACGCCGGCGCGGAAGCACAGGCCCAGCACCAGGTAGATCAGCGCCAGTCCGCCCGCGCCCAGCAGCATCAGGCTGCGCCTGCCCCAGCGATCGACCACCTGCAGGGCCAGGATGGTGAAGACGACGTTCGCCACGCCCGTCACGATGATATTGAGGAAGGCCTCGCTGACGGAATAGCCCGCCCCGGCGAAGACGTCCTGCGCGTAGATGAAGATCACGTTGGTGCCGCACCACTGCTGGAACACGGCGAGGATGATGCCGAGCGCCAGGACGCGGGCGTAGCGCTTGCGGAAGAGTTCCTTCAGGCCTGCCTTGCGCTCCGGAGCATCCGCCACCGAAGCGGAAATGGCTGACAGTTCCGCTTCCGCGTAAGCTGTCCCGCCCACGCGGGAAAGGACGGACAGGGCCTGCTCCCGGTGGCCGTTGAGCGCCGCCCAGCGCGGACTTTCCGGGATGAAGAAAGACAGGACGAGGAACGCGGCGGCCGGGACGGTCTCCGCCCAGAACATCCAGCGCCAGCCCATCTCCACGTTCCACGGATTGATCTGTCCGCCAATGTCCGGCCGGGCGATGGCCCAGTTGGCGATCTGCGCCGCCAGGATACCCAGCACGATGGTCATCTGGTTGAGGCTCACCAGGCGGCCGCGCACCTCCGAAGGCGACACTTCGGCGATATACATCGGCGAGATGGCAGAGGCCAGGCCGATGCCCACGCCGCCCACCAGGCGGGCGATGCAGAACAGCCAGAAATCATTGAAGAGGCCCGTGGCGATGGCGCTCACCGTGAAGAGCACGGCCGCGGCCATCAGCAGCGGCCGGCGGCCATAGCGGTCCGCCAGGGCACCGGCGGTCAGCGCGCCCGCCATGCAGCCCATCAGGGCCGCACTCGTGGCGATGCCCTGCAGGACCGGGCTGCCGCCCAGGCCGAAGAACTGTTCATAAAACTTGACAGCCCCGCCGATCACGACCCAGTCGTAACCGAACAGCAGCCCGCCCATCGCCGAAACCAGGCAGATGAAATAGATGAAACCTTTGTTGTAAGATGATGTGGCCATAGTCCGTGAATTTCCACAAAGGTACGCGGAATCCCCGCAGGAAAGAATAGAAAATGTAAATAAAAAGATGGACAAAATCGCAAGTTATTACTAACTTTACGGAAAGAATCAGCTTATGGGAAATGAAGCTAAACTACTCTATCTGGACTTTGACCAATACATCCGTCAGGGAGAGCCTTCCCGGCGGAAACGGGCGGAGGCGTGGAGCATCGCTATCGGTCTCCAGGCCGTTGACGGACTAACCACATCGGACTACCTGCAGCAGACAGCCCGAAGGAATATTGAAGGAGATATCTCCATCGATGAAGCCCGGGAGCTCATCCGTTCCTATTATTTGTCCAAAACCACGCGGGAAACTCAGGAGGAGGACAAAGAAGAAGCAGACAAAGTATCTGCGAACATCGCCAAAAGAGAATGGGTCCTGGACGGGGATACCGTTTCCTACCTGAACTGGGAAGACCTCCGCCGTGCGCTGGATTACGATATTGCGCAAGAAAAAGCATTCAGCTATAAAGGAATCACGCCGGACACGCTCATCACCCACCTTGCTTCCTTCATCTCAGGCATCTGGCAGATTCACCCGTTTGAGGAAGGGAACACGCGTACCACCGCGGTTTTCGCAATCCTGTATCTAAGATCGCTCGGGTTTCCCGTCAACAACGACATGTTCGCCCGCCACTCCTGGTATTTCCGCAATGCCCTGGTCCGCGCCAACTACAAGAGTGCCGTGAAGGGCATTGACTACACGCCCGACTATCTTGAGCGGTTCCTGCGCAACCGTTATCTGCACATCCACCCCGCTCCCGAATGGAGTGTGCAACCTCGTCTCGACACCCCGGCAAGCACCCCGACAAGCACCCCGACAAGTTTGTCCCTTCCTGACAATACAAACATTCTCAACGTCATTCTGGCAATAGGGCAGAATCAGCTGTCAGTAAAGCAAATCATGCAAACAGTCGGGCTTCGGGACAGAGAAAATTTCATGGAATATTCCCTGCACCCTTCTATCACCGGAGGATATGTCCGGCTACGTTATCCCGACAAGCCCCGCCATCCGCAACAGAGCTATCTGCTGACAGAAAAAGGGACACTGGTGCTGGAAAGTCTGTCAAAGAAAAACGTCTGATATGCTCAAACTCAAAGACGGATTCAGGGGCAGCCGGATGATCGTCCTGCCGCCGCCGGTGGTGGAAGCGCTGGAGCGCGATCCATTTACCTCCAAGCTCTATCTGACCGACATCGGCCATTTCCCCCATGCCGCCCACCACTACCGCCAGCGGCCGGGAGGCACGGACGCCTGGATCCTGCTTTACTGCACCGACGGGCGGGGCTGGGTTGAGTACCAGGGGACCCAGCATGAGCTCAAGGCTGGACAATCCTTCATCATCCCGGCCGGGGCGCCGCACACCTACGGCGCCGACGGGGACCAGCCCTGGTCGCTCTACTGGGTCCACTTCAAAGGGGAACTGGCGCCCTACTTCGCCGAAGGCTGCGACCGCGTCTGCTCCATGGCCGCCCCGGACCACGACCGCATCACGGGCCGCACCACCCTCTTCGAAGAGCTCTACCTTGCCGTCGAGACCGGTTTCGGCGATGCGCAGCTGCGCTACGCCTGCGCCACGCTCTACCATTTCCTGGGCACCTTCCGCTACCTCCAGGCAGGCTACGCCCCCCGCAAGGACGGCAGTTCGCTGGGCATCATCGAGCGCTGCCGCAACTATATGCAGGAGCATCTGGAAGAGCACATCTCCCTGGAGGACCTGTGCCGCTTCACCGGCTTCTCCCCTGCCCGCTGCAACGCCCTTTTCAAGGAGCATACCGGGATGAGTCCCATCGCCTACCTGCAGGAGCTGCGCATCCAGACCGCGATGCAACTCTTCGACCAAACGGACATGCACATCAACCAGGTCTGCCACAAGGTCGGCATCGAGGACCCCTACTATTTCTCCCGCCTCTTCCGCAAACGCACCAGCCTCTCCCCCTCCGCCTGGCGCCGCCAGGGGCGGAAATAGAATTTTGTCCATCTTTATTTTTTTATCTTCCATTGTAGGCATGCAGTGGATAGGATAACTTTGCAGGAAAACCACTTATCCTATCCCATATGCTCCGGAAAACCCTGCTGCCTGTACTGTTCCTGCTGCTGACCTGCACCGCCCTGCAGGCCCAGAAGCGGCAACCTGTGTCGCAGTCCTTCGAACTGCGCTATGTCACCTCCGACCCCGCCGCCGACGGAGAGACGGATTTCAAGGGAGCGACCGCATGGTTCGACACGCCCCGGCGGGTCGAATACCTGCAGAAATACGCCGCCTACGCCTCCCGCTGGTTCGATGACCGGACGCTTGCGGAACAGGTCGTCCCGGACGAAGAGGTAGAGCGGGCGATGGCAGCGCTCAAACCCCAGCCGCTCCCGCAGGTACGCCGGACCCTCCGGCTGGAGGACTGGGCCGCCTACGGCTACCGGGAGGGACAGGAAGCCGCTTCGCGGCAGCGCATCACCTTCTGGAACGCCCTGGCTCCCGGTGGTGCGGCCGTGCGGGACGGACGCCTGGTCTTCGGGGCCGCGAAAGATCTGGTCCTGGACATCCCGGAGCAGGCCTGGCGCTTCCGCTTTGAGTTTTCCCTGGAAGGGGATGGCGGCGTAGCCTTCAGCGACAGCCGCAGCGGCCGGACGGTCGCCAGGGCGGACCTGCGCGGCGGGAAGGCATTCTTCGTTTCCGACGGAAAAGAGCGCAGCAGCACTACTGTAGGCGCAGGCGTGCACCGCGGCCTGTTGGAGATCGACCTGGCGGCGGAAGGGCGACGCTATAATTTCAGCGTCGATGGGGTTCTGGTGGCCGATTTCGTACCCCTGACCGATGCGGAGGCCGTCCGGGCGGACCGGCTGGTGCTCTCCGGCGGCGCCGGAGCCGCTTTCGATGCGCTCTGGGGCGTAGGCTACACGCCGACCACCCGCACCGACCGGCTCAACATGCCTTATTATGTGTCCACCTTCCTGGATGACAGTTTTGACATCAAGCCGGATGTGGAGGGATGGACACGCGCCGGGTTCGACGACAGCGCCTGGGAGCGCACGGACCTGCCCCGCGCCCACGGCAGCGAGCGCCATGCGGGCGAAGACCTCTTCCTGCGCAAGACCCTGCACGTCGATGCGTTCGAGAAAGCCTGGTTCGAACTGGAATCGCTCTTCCCGTGCGGCGAACTCTGGATCAACGGCCGAGTGGTCGAGGTGATCCGCGAGCCGCATCCGCAGATGGTCGACGTCTCACCGTATCTCAAAGCTGGGGAAGATAATATCATCGCCTTGAAAATCAACAGTTTCTCCGCGCCCGAAGAGCAGATGATGCACCACTGCCCGACCGATCCCAACATCGGCTGGTTCGCCGGACGGGCCCGGCTGCACCTCACCGCGCCGGTCCACATTACGGATATCTATGTCTATACGAAAGACCTGCAGGGTGCGGATGCACTCGTCAGCGCTGAAGTCACGGTGGAGAATATGCATTACACCCGCTACCATGGGAAACTTCAGCTCCTGCTCAAGGAGTGGTTCCCTGTCGAGGCCGCCACGGAAACGGCTGCGGCCGCCCTGGAGGTCGAGTTGGAACCGCAGCAGACCCGGACCTTCCGCACTACGTTCACCGTCCGCGACGCCCGGCTCTGGAGCGCCGCAGATCCGCAGCTCTACCAGGTCCGGGCCTTGCTTGTCAATGCCGAGAGCGGCACGAGGACGGAGGTCTTCCGCGCCCTGGACGGCGATGAAGGCGTGCGCCGCGAGGTCAGCACGGCTCATTTCACGGACGACTACGTCCTGACCACCGGCCTGCGCACAGTCGACCAGGACGGCGGGACCTTCCGGATCAACCGGAAGCCGGAGTTGCTGCGCGCTCCGCTCGTCTTCGGGCAGCGTTTCCCGCTGGAGCGGCTCGCGACCGACCTGCTCTGCGCCTCCTCCCCGGATATGATGCGCGAACTGCTCGCCATCAAGAAGATGGGCGGCAACGGCGCCCGGATGAGCGTGCACTGGTCCAACAACTTCGGTCGGGACGGCACCAACGACCCCCGCTGGCTGGAGATGGCAGACCAGCTCGGCCTGATGTACGCCTGGACCACAGCTTCCTGGACCCGGGTCTACTCGCCGTTCACCACGGATTTCGCCGGGATGGAAAAGGACGTCCGGCAGACACGCAACGCTCCCAGCATCGTGATCTGGCAGACGGCCAACCACCCCGACCTGTCCCGCTGGGATGATGCGATGGTCTATTTCAACCGGGTCTATGACATCATCTACCCGCTCGACACCACGCGCCTGATCACCCCGACGGCCGATCTGCGCCACATCGGGCCGCACAACGACGACGGATCCCTGGACAAGGACGGACGGCCCGACCCGGCCTGCGACCCGGTCTGGACGGCACACCGCATCGCCCGTGGCAGCATGGACTATCCGACCGGCTTCGGCCAGGACTGGGAGTACCTGCGCCGCTGGCCCTTCCCGCACCAGTGGAAAGGCAACGTGCCCATCAACGACTACCTGCAGAGTCCCGTACGGGCCTATTTCAACTTCGAGCAGGAAGAGTCCATCGGGCAGATGAACTGGGAGCTGTACAAAGGCAGCCCGGTCTACAAGTACCACTCCTACGAATGGGACTACGACACAGGCAGTATCGGCCGCCTGCTGGAGGCGGACGAATGGCGCGAGAGCCAGGCCTGGCAGGCCTTCAGCGCCTATGAATGCATCCGCAAGATGCGCTGGCTGGACTACGACGGGCTGTCGTGGTGCTGCATGTGGGGCGGGCCCAACATGGGCACTTACCAGAAGCCGCTCATCGATGCCCTGGGCAACAAGAAACTTGCCTTCTATGCCCACCGGATGGGCTTCCAGGACCTGCTGGCCGGATCAGGCAACGTGGATATGGTCTATGGCCCGGGCGACAGTCCGGCGCTGGTCGCCCTCAACCTCGGCGATGCCCGCAGGGTGGAGGTCGTGCTGACCGTCCGGAACGACAAAGGCAAGCAGGTGCTGCAGCGCCGCTACAAGGACCTCCTTCTGGGAGAAGGGCGCACGGCGCAGGAGTTCGCGCGCCTGTCGCTCCCCAAACTCCCGGACGGATATTATTTCTTTGAATATCAAATCTTTGACCGTTAGACATGAAACAAATCCTCTCTATTCTAATCCTGGTCGCCCTGGCGCTTCCCCTCCCGGCGCAGCAACTTTATGTCGGTGCCAACTGGCATCCGCACGATCTCACGTCCGACGAAATCTCGCGGGACATCCGCCTGATGCAGGAAGCCGGGTTCAACGTGGTCCGGCTCGGACACCTGGCTTGGGACAGCTACGAACCCCGGGAAGGCGAATACAGTTTCGCGTGGTTCGATCCTGTGCTTGACCAATGTGAAGCGGCCGGTATCAAGGTCATCCTGGACATTCCGGTACGTCCTGCGCCGATGTGGCTGCACAAGAAGTACCCCGGTGTCAATATCGTGGACGGCAGGGGAGGGATCACCTATCCCAACCACCGATACATGCAGGACGTCGGCGATCCGGACTACCAACGCTGCGCCCTGGCCCTTACTGAAGCGATGACCGCCCGTTATGGATCTCATCCCGCTGTAATCGGTTTTGGCTTGGATAATGAAGCCGCCAGCGGAGCTACCTCTTATTCTGAATACGTGCGCAAGCGCTTTGTATCCTGGCTGGAACGCAAATACGGCACCACCGATGCGCTCAACACGGCCTGGGCCGGTCAACGCTGGTCCCGGCGCCTGTCAGACTTCGATGAAGTCGTCCTGCCCAACGGCAACGGGCAGCCGGAGAAGAGGCTGGACTTCCAGCGGTTCATCTCCGATGAAGTCAACGGGTTTTATATCAAGATGCTTGATATCATCGAGCGCAACGCCCCGGGTGCCCAGACCTATTCCAATTGTTGGTATTATGCGGACGGCAAGCCCTACGACTACGCTCCCTTCGTCTATACAGGGCGGATGACACGCGGCGGGGCCGGTATCTATCCGGGTAGTTTGTTATCTTCCGATGTCCACAGTACGCTGTTCGGCATCGCACGAATCCAGTACGAGAGCCCGACCCCTTTCTGGTGCTGCGAATTCCAAACCCGCAATTCCACGCCGGGTGCCGTCCGTCGTTTCGCCTACCAGACCCTGATGTATGGGTCTGAAATGGTCTGCGGGTGGACCTAGCAGACCATGCACGGCGGAGAGGAGCAGTTTTATACCGGCATGATGGACTGGGACGGCACCCCCAATGAAAAATACGACGAATACCGTCAGATCGCCTCGGAGTTCAAAAAGATTCAGGCTTGGTTCCCTTACAAGCTCAAGGCTGAAGCGGCCATCGCCCTTTCTTTTGACAGCCGTATCCACCCGGGATTCCTGGGAAGTCGGCATGAGCGGAGTATCCAGGAGGCGTTCAACCTGTTCTATGATCGCAATCTGGATGTGCGTGTTGTGGATCTGGCGCGCAGTTCCCTGGATTACAAATTGCTGATCATCCCAGACGTATCCGTAATCGATAAGGCGTCCGCTGAGAATATCAGACGTTTCGTGGAACGGGGCGGAACTGTCTTGATGACCGGAGATTCCGGACAGCTTGATGCCACGGGACAGGTCTTCCGGACCACGCTGCCAGGACGTTTGGCAGACGTGTTCGGCATCCGGGTGGGGAAATTTATGGATACCGCTTCGGTCAAGGAACTGGCCGGCCTTTCTGCAAACGACCGCAATATGACCGTCAACTATAAGGGATCACCCATTCATGTGCAGGCCGCGTATTTCGACATTATCGAGCCGCGTGGAGCCACCGTCACCGGGACCCTGTCCGGCATTGACAGTGAGCGGCCTATCATTACTGAGAACCGTTATGGGCTGGGACGCGCTATTTTTGTCGGATTGGCTGAGACCCCTGCCTACCTCTCCGTCCTTCTGGATGAAATGATTGGGCAGTTGGGCATCCGGCGTGCTCCCGAAGTCCCCACCGGCGTGCAGGTGCGCCGGATCGATGAGCAGCACTTCCTCTATTTCAATTCCACTCCTAACCCGCAGACCATCCTCGTCGGAAGGCCCTCACGCAGTCTGCTCCACGATGTCCGGCTTGACGCCAGTTTCACGCTTTCACCCTATGAGCCTGAGTTTATAGAGATCCGATAACAAACGATATGAGAAAATATTCCACCATTCTCTTCTGCCTTTCCGTTTTCTGTGCAGGCATTGCCGCCCAGGCGCAGACCCGGCAGCACTATGACAGCATCAAGCCCGGCCAGGTCTGGCTGGACACCTCCGGCAAGCCCATCCAGGCCCACGGATTCCAGATTTTCGAGCAGGACGGTACCTATTACTGGTACGGCGAGAACAAGGAGCACACGCTTCGGGGATCCAATGTCTGGACCTGGGGCATCCGCGCCTACAAGTCCACAGACTTCTACAACTGGGAAGACCTGGGCCTGATCATCCCGCCCGACGAGGAGAATCCCCTCTCCCCGCTGCACTATTCCCAGTCGCTCGACCGGCCCCATATCCTCTACTGCAGCAATACCGGCAAGTGGGTCTGCTGGATCAAAAGCATGGCCACCGACGGCTATTTCGTGGTCCTGCAGGCAGACCGCTTCGAGGGCCCCTATACCCTGATCCGATCCTTCAAGCCCGAGGGTTTCGGCGTGGGGGATTTCGATATGTATGTGGATCCGGACACAGGTCATGGATACGTGTGGTTCGAACGTCCACACTGGGAGATGATCTGCGCGGAACTGACCGACGATTTCCTCGGCACGAACGGCACCTTCTCCGAGCATTTCGTCGGGCTGCGCCCTCCCTATACGCGTGAGGCTCCCGCGCATTTCGTGCGCGACGGCAAGCACTACATGTTCACCAGCGGTACTTCCGGCTATACACCCAACCCTTCGAAGGTGGCCGTATTTACGGATTACCATGGGGAATACACGGATCTGGGCTGCCCGCATATCGACGATGCATGGCAGGATTCCTTCTGCTCACAGATCTCCGGTGTAGTCAAGATCCCCGGACGGGACCTTTATATCGCCCTGGCGGACCGGTGGCTTCCGCATATTGCCGGCACGGATGTCGCGATGCGCACCTGGAAGAGCTATGAGACCCGCTATGTGAACCACCAGCCCAATGAAAGGGATTTCTCGGAACCGCAGGTCCGGGACAAGTCCGGCAGTCGCCGCGGTGGATCTGATACCACCGTCGGCTCCACCTATGTCTTCCTGCCCGTCACGTTCGACGCCGACGGCAAGCCCACGCTCGTCTGGCAGGACGAGTGGCGTCTGGAGGACTATCAGATCCCGACCCGCCTGGAAGTAGGCCCCGCCGTAATGCCTGCGGAGATTGAGCCCATCGAGGCGCCCTTCCCGATGCCGCAGCTCGGCCGGCCGGAAATCCCGTCCCGGGAAGTCACGGTCAAGATGAAGAAGAAAGGCTTGTCCACCGGAGTTATCCAGACAGCAATAGACAAACTCGCTGCCCAGGGTGGAGGCACGGTCGTCATTCCCGCAGGCATCTGGCAGTCCGGCCGGATTGAACTGCGCAGCCGGATCAACCTGCAGCTCGCCGAAGGCGCCGAACTGCACTTCAGCGGCGAGATCAAGGATTATCTGCCCGTCGTCTTCACGCGCGACGAGGGCATCGAGATTTATTCCCTCGGCGCTTTTATCTATGCCTGCGACGCAGAGGATATTGCCGTGACGGGCAAGGGCCGCATCGTCGGTCCGTCCACGGAGTGTGAAATCTATCGCAACAACGCCGAAAAGGCCCAGAACATCGAGGTCATCACCCACAACGGCGAGATGCCGCTGTCGGAGCGCATCTTCGACGGGGTGCACAACAGCGGCGAGGTGTTCCTGCCCAAGACCATTGCGCCCATTCGTTGCAAGAATGTCCTCATCGAGGGCGTGACCCTGGATGCCGGCCTCTACTGGAACGTGGTCCCGCAGTATTGCGAGAACGTGGTCATCCGCGGCGTCACCGTGCGCTCCCACGGCCATGGCCGCACCGACGGCGTGGACGTCGAGTCCTCCCGCAACGTACTTGTGGAATACTGTTCCCTGGACTGCCAGGACGACAACTACACGCTCAAGTCCGGCCGCGGCGTGGACGGCGTGCGCGTCGGCATCCCGACGGAGAACGTCGTGATCCGCAAGAGCCTGGCACTGCGCGGTGGGGGCGGGATCGTATTCGGCACGGAAGTCGCCGGCGGTATCCGCAACGTCTATATGCACGACTGTGTCTTCGACGGCACCGGCCAGGGCTTCCGTTTCAAGACCCTGCGCCCGCGCGGGGGCGGCGTGGAGAACGTTACGGTGGAGCGCATCCGCGCCAACATTACAGGCAACGCCCTGCTCTGCGACCAGCTGAACAGCGTGAAATGGGCGGGCGACCTGGCCTACCGCTACGCCGTACCGGGCAAGGAATCCGCCACGGCGGTGGAGATCGCCACACTGAAGGGGCCCTACACCCCGAACTTCCACACGGTCTCTATCAGCGATGTACTCATCGAGCACTGCGACCGCTTCCTGAACTTCGTCTGCACCCCGGAACTGCCCTTCCGCGACGTCCTGTTCCGCAATGTAAAAGCTAAGGCCAACCATTTCGGCTCCCTGCGCGACGCCCGCAGCCTCGTTCTGGAGAGCGTGGACCTCAATACCCCGGACCCTGAGCTGAGGGTCGATGGCAGCGAGGGGATCTTCCTACTGGATGTCTCGGTCAATGGCGAAGCGCCCGTAATCCGGCAGACCGGTGTGCCGTCCTCGGTCGTGATTCGCTGACGCAGCAGATCATCATCATTTTTCCCGATTATTTGCTAACTTGCCGGGAGAATAACAATCGCGCTATGCAGAACAGGACCATCGTCGGCATCGGGGAGACGGTGCTGGACATCGTTTTCAGGAACAACCAGCCGCAGGCGGCCGTGCCCGGCGGCTCTGTCTTCAACGCCATGGTTTCGCTGGGCCGCACGGCCGGGCGGCTCATCCCGGGCACCCGGCTGATGATGGCTTCCCAGGCCGGCGACGACGCCGTGGCCGGCATCATCACGGATTTCATGCGGGAGAACCATCTGGACACCTCCTTGATTCAGCAGGACCCCGGCCAGACGACCATTTCGGTCGCCATGCTCAACGACGGAGGCAATGCCCGCTATGAATTCTACCGCGACAAGGGGCTGCCCGCCTTCCGCACGCCGCAGATCCGCTTCCAGCCGGAAGACCTGATGCTTTTCGGTTCTTTCTTCGCCGTGAGCGAAGCCACGGGACGGCAGACCCGGGAGCTCGTGCAGGCCGCTCGGGAAGCCGGGGCCATCGTGTATTACGACATCAATTTCCGCCGCAAGCACCAAGTGCCGCCCTGCGTCATCGAAGCCAACATCGCCCTGTGCGACGTCGTCCGAGGTTCAGACGAGGACATCGAGGCCCTGTACGGCTGCGCCGACCCCGCCCGGGTGTACCGCGAACACATCGCAGCGTGCTGCCCCCGTTTCATCTGCACCCGGGGCGCGCAGCCCACGGAGGTATTCTCCCCTGGACTGCACCGCTCCTTCCCCGCTCCGGAGGTAGAACGGATCGCCTCAACGATCGGAGCCGGGGACAGTTTCAACGCCGGTTTCCTCTTCGGACTCTTGCGCCACGGCTTCACGCGCGAACGCCTGCAGGCGATCACCGAAGCCGACTGGGAGCGGCTCGTGCCCACAGCCATGCGCTTCTCGGCCGATGTCTGCGCGAGCCTGCAGAACTATGTCCGTCCGGACTTTCAGCCCTGACGCTGATTCTCTGGCAATTACAAATTAACCTTCGGAAAAACATCCGAAGGTTAATTTGTAAACTACTGATAATCAATAGCCGGTAGTCAGGGAAACAGGACCCAGCAGGCCCGAGGGGTGGAGCGGGGCATCCTTGCTGAAGAATTTGTAGCTCACGACGGCATGGCGGCCCTGCGAGGGGCGGGGTTGGTTCTTCTCCAGCCACTCCGGGATCTCCTTCATCGTGCTGCCGATGATCGGGTTGCCGGGCGCATACCTGTAGCGGGCCGATTCGCCCCAGACCACGTCGTCGGGTTCGAACTCGTCGCCGATCATCCGGTTGACCCAGAGGTTCGTCACGCGGATCTCCAGCTCGTTGTCGCCATCGCGCAGCGCGTCCGTCACCTCGACGGAGAACGGCGCGTGCCAGAGGATGCCGAGGTCCCGGCCGTTGAGCGAAACCTGCGCCATATTCTGCACCTCGCCGAGGTCCAGCCACACGCGGCCGCTCCCCTTGGCGTAGCTGAAGGTCTT
The DNA here is from genome assembly GCA_017458145.1 of Bacteroidales bacterium. Taxonomy (GTDB): domain Bacteria; phylum Bacteroidota; class Bacteroidia; order Bacteroidales; family UBA932; genus Cryptobacteroides. The sequence goes on from JAFTGA010000036.1 coordinate 29,340, forward strand.
GCAGTAAGTCGCCGTGCCTGAGAAATACCGTACGCCGGGCTCGGCGTGGTCCTTCCAGTCCGTCAGGCCTTCCAGCACGATCTGCGCCGGAGCGCCCGACCCTTCGGGGAAATCCACTGTCCAGGCGCCGTCAAGCGGCGTGCTGCCGGAGGATGCGAACGCGGAGCGGACACCGCCGGGATGCAGCGTGACGGGCAGGCGCCGGCCTTCCCGCGTGACGACGAACTCGGAGCCGTGCGCATCGAGCTGCACGCCCCGGGCGAAGTCCTGCTGCACGGTCACCGGGGCGTCCGTCTGGTTGGACAGGAAATAGATGTCGATGTCGCCCTCGCGGCGGTGCATCCACCACAGGTCTCCTTCGATGCAGTTGTCCACGAAGTCGCCGCGCTGCAGCAGGGCCTGGCACTGCGCGAAATAGCGGTAGAGCTCCCGCGCGCCGCCGGCCTTCCACCAGGTGTTGCCGGGCGTGAACTGCGTGCCCCATTTGCCGAAGGTCATCCCGGGCTCCGCCCAGGGCCAGGGATTGGCCGCCCCGGCATGGAGCATCAGGCGGTTGATGCCGACGCAGAACACGCGGTCGGCGATGACTTTGAGGCTGTTCGGGTCGTCCTCCCAGGCATTGAGCGGCCAGCAGGTGAAGCCCTCGGCATAGACTTCCCGGCGGCCCAGCTTGTGCGCCAGGTCGGACATCTGGTAAATGCTGCGCCCGCCCCAGGTGTCCGGGTGGGTCCAGAATTCGCCGCAGAGGATGAAGTCCTCGTCCTGTACGGCCACCTTCTCCGGATCGAGCGGCTCGCCGTAGGGCTGGACCAGCAGGCGCATCCCAGGCGTCTGCTTCACGAGTTCGGACATATAGGCGTAGTAGTTCTCCGCGAAAAGGTCTTCGATGGTGGCCTGCCAGTCAGCGCGGAAGGCCTCGCTGCGTTCCGCGGACTCCACCGTCCGCCCGGCCAGCACCGGCAGCCAGGCGCGCAGGACATAGCCGCGATGGGAGGCGAACTCCTGCTCCATCAGCGGCGTCCAGCTCTGGCTCTTCTGCTCATAACTGTCGATCTCGAAATTCACCAGCGTCTTGCCGGCCAGGTCCCCCGCCAGGTTGAGCACCATCGTCGGGTAGCCGTCCCAGAAGCGCTTCACCGCCTCGCGGCTCATCTTGTCGCACTCCAGGCCCGCACCGGAGCGGGGCGAGGTGCTGTCGTCCCGCTTGTTCAGCGTCGTGTAGCCGAAGCGGTAGATCTCCCATTCCTTCTCTTGCGGATCCCAGACCAGGGTGCCGTCCGGGGCCATCGCGGCGCTGAGGTCCTGCACGGCGTCCGGAGCCACCGGATCCTGCCCCGCGGGCAGCGCCAGCACGCAGACGTCGCGGTAGAAGCCCAGGCGTTCCGTGGGCCGGGCCAGTTGTGCGCTACGCTGTCCGGCCCGCCAGGGCGTCACCGTCCAGACCAGCTCCAGCATCGAGTATTCCGGCGTCACGTCCGGATAGGCGCTCGACGACCAGCCCGGGCAGTTGTGCGTGCCGAAGGTCAGGCCCAGCCGGGCGCATTCCTGCATCGCGAAGCGCATCAGCTCCTGCCATTCGGGGGAACCGATCGTGCAGCCCTCGCGCACGAAATCCGTCTGTGCCGGACCGCCCACCTGGAAATTCTGCACCCCGCCGAGCCCGGCGGCGGCAAACGCCTCCAGGTCGTGGGTGATGCCTTCTTTCGTGACCCAGCCGTCCATCCATTGCCAGATGATCACCGGCCTGGCCTGCTGCGGCGGATTCTCGAACGCGTCCAGCAGGTCCTTCTCCGCGCGCGGCGTGCAGCCGGCGGCCAGCAGGCCCAGCAGCATGAAGGCCACCGGCACAATTCTTTTAAGGGAAGGGATTCTCATCGGGATTTGCTTATGGTCCTGACAAAGTTAACAATAAAAATGCTATCTTCGCGCAGACCAAAACCTCAACCCGATGAATGCAACCCGCTTAATTCTTTTTTTTGTGGACGTCCGCAACGTCGTGATCAACGGGGCGACGGTCCGTTGATTTTGACAACCCCCTTTTTTATTGTATCTTTGTAAGTTGAAAGGTTGGAAGGAATGAACAGGATTTCCCATTTTCTCAGGGATCTGGTCAATATGAAGGACCACGTGGATGTGCAGGCGGCTTCCGTCAGCATCCGGAGTGGTATCTATTTCCGCGGCCCCAACGTATTCATCCTGACCTGCGCCATCATCATCGCCTCCGTGGGACTCAACCTCAACTCCATCCCCGTGATCATCGGCGCGATGCTCATCTCCCCGGTGATGGGCCCGATCCTCGGATTCGGCCTCGGGCTGGGCACCAACGACACCGCGCTGGTCAAGGATGCACTCAAGAACTTCATCGTGATGGTGGCGATCAGCATCCTGGCCTCCACGGTTTTCTATCTGATCTCCCCGCTCCAGCTGGAGCAGCAGACGGAGCTGCTGGCGCGCACCAACCCGACCATCTATGACGTGCTCATCGCCCTGTTCGGCGGCTTTGCCGGCATCCTGGAGAATTCCCGCAAGGAGAAGGGAGGCACCGTGCTTCCGGGCGTGGCTATCGCCACGGCCCTGATGCCGCCGCTGTGCACGGTGGGCTACGGCATCGCGCACCTGGCTCCGAAGTTCATCCTCGGCGCCTTCTACTTGTTCATCATCAACACGGTATTCATCTCCCTGGCCACCTTCGTGACGGTCAAGTATCTGCACTTCCCGATCGCCAACGCCACAGACGAAGCCCGCCGCAGGCGCAGCACCCGCTGGTCCGCCGTGATCGTGACCCTGCTCATCGTGCCGAGCGTGTACTCCGCCGTCCAGATGATCCAGGACACGAACTTCGCCCGCAGCGCCCAGCGCCTGGTCCAGGACAACAAGAATTTAGGCAAGAGTTACATCTACGACTATCATACAGACTTGGAGAGCAATCCGCCCACCATCGACCTCTATCTGGCCGGGGAGCGGATGACTGACACCGAGCGTGAACGCATCTGCCGCCAGGCGGAGGAATACGGCATCACGCGCTCCCAGCTCCATTTCCATGAAGACGCCGCCTTCCAGAACGAGATGATGACTGAATCGGAGATTATCCGCGGCGTCATCGAAGGGCACAACCGGCAGGTCGACGAGCTCGTCGCCCAGGTCGATTCGCTGCAGGGCACCCTCCTGGCCCTCGAAGCCGGGAAACTGCCCTCGGCGCTGATCACCCGCGAGATTGCCGCGCAGTACGCCGGTGTGCAGGAAGTCACGCTCACCCGGGGCGAACGCGTCCGGGCTGACGGAGCGGACCCCCTCCCGGCCGTCGTGGCCATCGTGCGCTGCAGCAAGGCGCTCAAGGAAGGGGAACGCGAGCGGATCGAGCAGTGGCTCCGAGTCCGGCTGGCTGTCGAAGATGTGACCGTGATCATCACTACGAAATAATGATTTACCATCAGCTAGCAGACAAAGAAGTTTCATCGCTGGGATTTGGGACGATGCGGTTCCCGCTCAGGGAAGACAAGACGATAGACAAGGAGGCCACGGCACAGATGGTCGATTATGCGATCCGCCACGGCGTGAATTATTTCGACACGGCTCTCCCCTACCACGGCGGCAATTCCGAGACCGTCATCGGAGAGATTCTCTCCCGCTACCCGCGGGAAAGCTGGCTGCTGGCCGACAAGTTCCCCGGCCACCAGCACAGCCGCACCTTCGACCCGAAGGGCACTTTCGAGCGCCAGCTGGAGAAGTGCCGCGTGGACTATTTTGATTTTTACCTCTACCACAACATCTGCGAGAACAGCCTGGACGACTATATGAATCCTCGCTGGGGCATCCTGGAGTATTTCGCCGAGCAGCGGCGCCTGGGGCGCATCCGGCACCTCGGCTTCTCCAGCCACGCCACGGCGGAGAACCTCGAGAAGATCCTGGACGGCCCCTACGGCGAAGTGGCCGAATTCGTGCAGATCCAGCTCAACTACCTGGACTGGACCCTGCAGGACGCCCGCCGCAAGGTGGAAATCCTGAACAAGAGGGGCATCCCGATCATTGTGATGGAACCGGTGCGCGGCGGCAGGCTCGCCCACCCGGGCGAAGCGGCCGAGCAGCGGATGCAGGCCCTGCGGCCCGGCGAGAGCGCCGCGTCGTGGGCATTCAGATGGTTCCAGGACATCCCGGGCGTAAAGATCGTACTGAGCGGCATGACGCAGATGGACCAGGTAGTGGACAATGTCCGCACCTTCTCCCGGCCGGATCCCCTCTCTGCGGAGGAGCGGCAGGTGCTTGATGAAGCCGCCGAAGGGATGAAGAATTCCGTGCCCTGCACCGGCTGCCGCTACTGCTGCGCCGGCTGTCCGGCCGAACTGGATATCCCGGGCCTGCTGGCCGAGTACAACGACCTGCGGACCATGTTCAGCCACACTCCGATGATGCGGCTGGAGCAACTCCCGGACGACAAGAAGCCGCACGCCTGCCTGGGCTGCGGCGCCTGTATGCAGATCTGCCCGCAGGGCATCCGGATCCCAGACGCCCTCGCCGATCTCGCCGCCCTCTACGACAAGTACCCCAAGTGGTCCGACATCTGCGAAGAGCGCAACCGCATCGTGGAAGCCGGCGCGTAAGGTCCTCACCCGGCCCAAGCCTGCGGCTGATTATCAGGCATTTACAAATTAACCTTCGGAGGATTCTCCGAAGGTTAATTTATAAGTACTTGATTGTCAATCCCTACTCAGCCTGCCGGATGGCGGACTGGGCGGCAGCGAGGCGGGCGATAGGCACGCGGAACGGGGAGCAGCTGACGTAGTCCACGCCGATCTTGTTGAAGAAGGCGATGGAGTCAGGGTCGCCGCCGTGCTCGCCGCAGACGCCGCACTTCAGCTCTGGACGACGGGCGCGGCCGCCCTGGATGCCGATCTCAACCAGCTTGCCGACAGCCTTGGTGTCGATGGTCTGGAACGGGTCGGCGTCGAGGATCTTGTGGCCGAGGTAGTTGCCCATAAAGGTACCCACGTCGTCGCGGGAGAAGCCGAAGGTCATCTGGGTGAGGTCGTTGGTGCCGAAGGAGAAGAATTCGGCGGTACGGGCCATCCTGTCGCCGGTCAGGGCGGCACGCGGGATCTCGATCATCGTACCGAACTTATAGGTGATGATCATCTCGTAGTGGACCTCGACCTCGGCTTTGATGCGCTCGCAGATGGCACGCTGGAAGCCCAGCTCGCGGGCGGACACCGTGACCGGGATCATGATCTCCGGCTGCGGGTGGAAGCCCTCGCGCGAGAGCTCGGCCACGGCCGTGAAGATAGCGCGGTACTGCGTCTCGGCGATGAGCGGATAGGCGACGTGCAGACGCACACCGCGCAGACCCATCATCGGGTTGACCTCGTGGAGGTTCTCACCGCGGCGGGTCACCTCGTCGGCGCTGATGCCCAGCTCCTTGGCAACCTCTGCGGTCTTCTCCTTGGTCGTCGGGACGAACTCGTGGAGAGGCGGATCAAGCAGACGGAAGACGACCGGCTTGCCGTCCATCACCTTGAGGGTGCTCTTGACGGAAGCCTTGATGAACGGCTCCAGCTCGGCCAGCGCGTCCTTGCGCTCCTGGTCGGTGGTGCAGAGGATCATCTTGCGCAGCTTGGCGAGCGGGGTCTCGGCGTTCTTGCCGTAGAACATATGCTCGATGCGGAACAGGCCGATGCCTTCGGCACCGAAGTCGAGGGCCTTCTGGGCATCCTCCGGGGTATCGGCGTTGGTGCGCACGCCCAAGCGGCGGTACCTGTCCACGATGCTCATGAACTTCAGGAAGGTCGGGTTCTCGCTGGCATCCATCATCTCGATCTGCTTGGCGTAAACGTTGCCCTTCGAGCCGTTGAGGGAGATCCAGTCGCCCTCCTTGTAGACTTTCTTGTCACCGGCGAAGGTGAGCGTCCTGGCTTCGAGGTTGATCTTCATCGCCTCGCAGCCCACGATGCAGCACTTGCCCCAGCCGCGCGCCACGAGGGCGGCGTGGGAGGTCATACCGCCGCGGGTGGTCAGGATACCGGCGGAAGCGCGCATGCCCTGGATGTCCTCCGGGGAGGTCTCCTCACGGACAAGAATGGTCTTCTTGCCGGCGGCAGCGGCCTCCATGGCAGCCTCGGAAGTGAACACGAGCGTACCCACGGCTCCGCCCGGAGATGCGGGCAGGCCCTTGGCCACGACCTTGGCTTCCTTCTCGGAGGCCGGGTTCAGGATCGGGTGGAGAACTTCGTCGAGCTGGGAAGGCGTGACGCGCATCACGGCGGTCTTCTCGTCGATCATTCCCTCCTCGAGCATGTCCATCGCCATCTGCAGGGCGGCCAGGCCGGTGCGCTTGCCGATACGGCACTGCAGCATCCACAGGGTGCCCTCCTGGATAGTGAACTCGATGTCCTGCATATCGTGGAAGTGGCTCTCCAGGCGCTTGCGGATGCCGTCGAGTTCGGCATAGACCTCCGGCATCGCGACCTCGAGGGACTCCAGGTTGCGGTTATGGTCGTTCTTGGTGGCTTCGTTGAGCGGGTTCGGGGTGCGGATGCCTGCGACCACGTCTTCGCCTTGGGCGTTGATCAGCCACTCACCGTAGAAACGGTTGTCACCGTTGGCCGGGTTGCGGGAGAAAGCCACGCCGGTGGCGGAAGTGTTGCCCATATTGCCGAAGACCATCGACTGGACGTTGACGGCCGTGCCCCAGTCATCGGGAATCTTCTCGATACGGCGGTAGGCGATGGCGCGCTTGCCGTTCCAGGACTTGAAGACGCCGCCGATGGAGCCCCAGAGCTGCTCCTGGGCCGTATCCGGGAACTCGACGCCGAGGACTTCCTTCACCTTGACCTTGAACTGCTCGCAGAGGTCCTTGAGCTCGTCGGCGGTGATTTCGGTATCGGAGGAGTAGCCCTTCTTCTCTTTCAGTTCGGCCATCATCCGGTCCAGCTGCTGGCGGATGCCCTGGCCGTCGGCGGGCTCGATGCCCTCGGCCTTCTCCATCACGACGTCGGAATACATCATGATGAGACGGCGGTAGGCGTCATAGACGAAACGGGGGTTACCGGTCTTCTTGATCATGCCCGGAATCGTGGCGGAGCAGAGACCGATATTGAGGATGGTGTCCATCATGCCCGGCATGGAGCTGCGGGCACCGGACCGGCAGCTGACGAGCAGCGGGTCCTTGGGATCGCCGAATTTCTTGCCCATCAGGGCCTCGGTGGCATTCAAGGCGCCACGGACCTCCATCTTGAGGTCTTCGGTGTAGCCGCCACCCAGCTGATAATACTCAGCACAGCACTCGGTCGTGATCGTAAAGCCGGCCGGGACCGGCATACCGAGTTTGCTCATCTCGGCGAGGTTAGCGCCTTTGCCGCCGAGGAGTTCACGCATGGATCCATCACCTTCGGCCGTCTTTCCACCGAAGCGATAGACACGTTTTTTCATCTCGAACATAGATCTTAAGTATAGTATGATTAGTTTATTTCGGACCGCGAATTTACGATAAAATTCTCATTATAGCAACTTTGCAGCCAACTCGGAAAGTTCGCTGCGCTCCCCCTTGCGCAGGAAGACGTGCTGGAACAGCGCCTGCCCGTACATCTTCTCCCCCAGATGCGTCAGGCCGTTGGACCACTGGTCCAGATAGGGCTGGTCAATCTGGAAGATATCGCCCGTGAAGACCATCTTGGTCCCTTCGCCCGCCCGGGTAATGATCGTCTTCATCTCGTGGGGCGTCAGGTTCTGCGCTTCGTCGATGATAAAGAAGCACTTGCCGAGACTCCGGCCGCGGATGTAGGCCAGCGGCTCGATGATCAGTTTCTCCTGCGTGAGCATGCTGTCGATCCGCTGCGCCTCGCGCGAGGAGGGCTTGAACTGGGCCTTGATCACGCTGAGGTTGTCCATCAGCGGCTGCAGGAAGGGACTCATCTTCTGCCGCTGGTCTCCGGGGAGGAATCCGAGGTCCTGGTTGCCCAGGATCACGGTCGGGCGGGAGAGGTAGATGTGTTCGTAGTCCTCCTCCTGGGCCAGCGCCGCGGCCAGGGCGAGCAACGTCTTGCCCGTGCCGGCGCCGCCGGTCAGCGAGACAAGGTCGATCCGGGGATTGAGCAGCGCATCGAGCGCGAACTTCTGTTCGTCGTTGCGCGGACGGATGCCGTAGGCAGGCTTCGCCTTGACGAGGACGATGCGGTCGCGCGCGGCGTCATAACGCGCACAGACGGTCTCGTCGCGCTCCGTCTCCCAGCGGAACTTGAACATCTGGTTAGGCTGGGGCTTGACCTTCAGCACACGGTTCCACCCGACGGCCGTCTCCGGCCCGTAGGCCAGGTCCTGAAGCACGTCGGAGGGGAGGCTCATCAGCTGGACTTCCCGCTGCGCCTCCTCGATCCGTTCGTCCTGGACCTTGTCGGTCAGGTAGTCCTGTACCGCCATCCCGACCGCCTTGGCCTTCATCCGCAGGTTGATGTCTTTCGTGACCAGGGCCACGAAGGTCCCCGGATTGTGGTCGCGCATCCACATGGCCGTAGCGAGGATTCGGTGGTCCGGGATGTCGTCCGTGAAGAAATCGGCGGCCTCCTCCGGGAACGGATGATTCGGTTCGACTTTGATCCAGCCCAGGTTGGGGCCGATCGGCAGGCCGCCGGCGCCGAAGTCCCTGCCGTTGGTGATCCTGTCCAGGTCGCGCATGAAACCGCGGGCATTAAAGGAAAGCGTGTCGGTTCCTTTCTTGAATTTGTCAATCTCCTCGATCACGGTCACGGGGATCACCAGGTTGTTGTCCCGGAACTTGCGGATCGCCTTGTGGTCGTGCAGGATGACATTGGTGTCAAGTACGAAGATTTTCGGTTTTCCCATATTAATTATGCAGTTCTCAATCTTCCCCTTCCGCATTGCGCATCAGGGATTCCAGAATGGTCTGGATGCCGGATTTGGCGCAGGCCCTCACCCGAAGTTCGTCCGTGCCCGGGACAGGATGTCCGAGCGGAAAGAAGGCGACGTCCTGCAGGAGCAGTTCGGCATCGAGATAGTCAAAGTCTGAATCGTGGATCTGGATCACGGCCCCCGGCACTTCGGAGAAGAGGATCCGCACCGGATCCTGCTCCTGGCAGGCGCGCATCACATCGGACAGGTCCAGGGTGAGCCCGCACCCGTCCGCCATCCGGCGGACCGTCCGGAGCAGGCCGCCTTCGCCCACGGTGGCGCCGGAGAGCAGGATGCCGTCCTCCACGAGTTCCCGGACCACTTCGTAGCAGTCCTGGAAATAGTCGGCGTCCGTGACCTGCGGGGCGGGACCCCCGCCCAGACCGAGCTCCTGCGAAAGCAGGGAGCCGCCCAGGCGGAAATCCGCCGTATCGAAGGGAATGTAGACCACCCAGCTCTGCGGGTCCGGGGCGAAGGTCCCGGCGCAGGCGCGGCGGGCGCCCAGCACGGGATGTTCGGAGCGGAAGGGTCCTCTGACGAAGGCATAGTCCTCCTCGTCGGTGTCGCGGGCGATGCGCGGGCGCAGGACCAGCTCCGATCCGGCCGTCGTCCGGGCATAGCGGTAGCCGCTGAATTTCAGGCCGAGGGCGTCCACATAGTCCGCCGCGGCACGCACGGAGTCATAAAAAGCGGCACGTGCGCCGACCGGACGCTCGTCCCAGCGCCAGGCCGCGTCCAGCCGGAGATCCCCCAGCCGGAAATGCCCGCTGCGCCAGAGCGCGTCCAGCAACGCGGCAGCCACCCGCAGCCGCGCATAGGCATCGGCAGCGGCGGCGGGGACGCGCTTGTCCGCATCCACCACGGCGGCCAGATAGGCCTCCAGCCGGTCCGGATCCGGATCGCCGTCCCGCAGCGCGGGATCCAGCGACTCGTCCACCACACGCTCTTCCGCCGGCGCGGCGAAAGGGTGCCGGCCCTCAGGCTCCGTCACGGCATCGAGCAGCTGGGCAGGGGTATATTCCTGCGGAATGCCGTCGATGACGTAAATAGCGTGCAATGCTGCTGTTTTTTCTGCCATACGCTGATAAAATCGTGTAAATTTAACTAAATTTGGGTTCAGTTGCAACTATGACCTTTACAGAATCCTCTTACGACGCGCTTCTTCGTGCGCTATATGCCCGCCATCCTTCCGTGCAGGACAGCGGTTTCACCGCCGGTGCCTACAAGCCCGGACTGGAGGGAATGCGGCGTCTGGACGCCGGCCTGGGGTCCCCCTCCACCCGTTTCCGCTCCATCCACGTAGCCGGGACCAACGGCAAGGGCTCCGTCAGTTCGATGCTGGCGGCGGCGCTCTCCGGAGCCGGGCTGCGCGTGGGCCTGTACACGTCCCCGCATCTGGTGGATTTCCGCGAGCGCATCAAGCTCGTGGAGCCCGGCGGCTGGTCGATGATCCCCCGGGAGGAGGTCTTCCGATTCCTGACGGAGCAGGATCTCGAAGGGCGCTCTTTCTTCGAGATCACCACAGGTCTCGCCTTCCAGTGGTTCGCACGGCAGGAGGTGGACATCGCCGTGATCGAGACCGGCCTGGGCGGCCGGCTGGACAGCACCAACATCCTGAACCCCGAACTCACCGTCGTGACGAGCATCGGGCTGGACCACTGCGCCCTGCTGGGCGGCACCCGGAGCGCCATCGCCGCCGAAAAGGCAGGCATCTTCAAGCCCGGCGTGCCGGCGCTCTGCGGCGAGCGGGACCCCGAGACGGCCCCGGTCTTCGAGGCGCGCGCCGCCGCGGCCCCCTGCCCCCTCTTCTTCGCGGAAGACTTCGACGCCGAACCGTTCGCTACGGACCTCACCGGCCCCTGTCAGGAACAGAACCTCCGCACGGCGCTGGCCGCGCTGGAACTGCTGGGGATCGGAGCCGGCCGCGACGCCCTCGCCCATACCGCCGCCCGTACCGGGCTGCGCGGCCGCTGGGAACGCCTGCTGGAGCGGCCGGAGGTCATCTGCGACATCGGACACAACCCGCCCGCGCTGGAAATCAACTTCCGGCGCCTGCGTGAGAGCGGCCGCCCGCTGCTGATCGTCTACGGCATCATGGCCGACAAGGACCTGGATGCCATCCGGCCGATGATGCCCCGGGACGCACGGTATTTTCTCGTGGCCCCGCAGGGGGACCGGGCCCTGCCCGTCGCGGAACTCGCCGCCCGGCTGCAGGGGCTGGACTGCACCGCCTGCTCCAGCGTGCAGGACGGCGTCCGCCAGGCGCTTGATGCAGCGAAAGACCGTCCGGACTGCATCTTATATATCGGTGGCAGCAATTTTGTTGTAGCGGAAGCCATCGGATTGTTCAACCCCGATAACCCGACTGCCTTATGAAAGCACTCAGACTGATAACATTCATCCTCTTAACCCTGACGAATATGACTCTCCCCGCCTGCGCAAAGGACGATCAGGACCACACCCTGACCCGGCTCTGGGCCTCCTACCGGAAAGCCGTCGACGCCGACAAACCCAAAGACCAGGCCGACATCCTGGCACAGATCAAGCAGGAGGCCGCCGCCCGGCACCGGGCCTGGGACTACTACGACGCCTGCTGGAAGTACGTGGACGCCCGCACCAGCACCAACTGGAAACTCCGCGATGAGCTTCGCGCCGAAGCCTACAATGATATCATGAAATTCGGCGAGCCCGTAGCCGTCTATTTCACCCGAAAGGGCGAGGGCAACACCAGCGACGGCCTGCGCCAGTACATCCTCTCCCAGAAAGATGCGATGCTGCAGGCACACAACCCGGAGTTCTACGGCCAGGACGGCCATATCACCGGTCTGCTCTACGGCGAAGCCCTGGTCCCCCTGCTGCAGAACGACTATGAATACGCGCTCTGGAGCCTGTTCGGACGCTTCATCGACAGCGACACCGAGACGCTCATCCGGGAGCACTTCTCCGGGCGTTACCCCTTCGACGCGTTCATCGAATATAGCACGATCCGCCGCAAGGCCGCCGACATAGATGCCCGGATGGCAGAATACGTCGACAGCCACGCCGGGCAGGCCGTCTCGATGCTGGGCCGCCAGCATCTGCTGCAGCGCCGCCAGGACAAACTCCGCTGGAACGACGGCACCTCCGGGCAGTACCGGCAGCTCGCCCTTGACTGCGAGGCGTTCATCGCCGACCGGAAGAAATTCTCCGGCAGCGAGAAGGCCATCGCCGGCTGCTGCGACGCTGCCGACGGTATCCTTGCGGAACTCACCTCCCAGGAAATCAGCCTGGACGCCACCCTCGGCCACGCCACCCTGACCGTGCGCAACCTGCCCTCCGTGCGCCTGCGCATCCTGGACGGCAAGAAAGAAGTCTGGGACCACACGGTCCAGAACCCGGACGGCAAATTCTACCTCAAGGATACCCTCGAGGTGGACCTGCCCGCCCTCGACGACAAGACCTACACGCTCAAGTGCTCCGGCGGAAAGACCACCACGGAGAGCGAATACCGCAAATACACCCTCTCTATCGCCCACAAGCGCGACCTGGACGGCTATGGCGTCTATGTGGCCGACTTCATCACCGGAGAGCCGGTGAAGCGCTGCGACATCCTCCTGTACGACAGCGACGGCAAGCAGGCCGACAAAGCCGGGGGTCTGGTCATCGACGGCTTCACTTACCTGCCGGAGTCGCTGACCGCCCGGCTGGAAAAAGATCACTGGGGCTGGACCATCCAGGCCGAAACCGTCATCGACGGACGCATCCGCCGTTCGCAGAAGCACAGCTTCGACTACAACCGGCTCAGGACCGTCGGCACGGACAACCCGGCCACGCACCACGCGATGCTGCTGACGGACCGCAGCGCCTTCAACCCCGACGAGACCGTCCACTACAAAGTCCTGCTCTACGAAGGGACCTATGAATACGCCGTGCGCCCGCAGGGCATCTCCCTGAAGGCCACGCTTACCGACCCGAGCGGCAAGCAGATTGACGAGCAGACGCTGACCACGAACGAATTCGGCACGGCGGCAGGCTCGTTCGTGCTCCGGAAAGGCGAGCGCGGCGGAATGTACACGATCAGCGTCTTCGAAGGGGACAAGAAGATTGCGGACACCGAGGTACGCGCCGACGAGTTCATCCTGCCTACTTTCGAGCTGACCTGGAAGAGCGACAACCGCTTCTGGCTGCCCGGCGACGATGCTCTGGCCGAGGGGACGGTACGGAGCTATTCCGGCCACAACCTCGCCAGCGCCACGGCCACTTATAGAGTTGAATACCAGGGCAATGTGATCAGCGACGGGGAGCTTCCCCTCTCCCCCGCCGGCGATTTCAAGATTCGTTTCCGGACCTTGGAGGATCAGAGCTGGTACAGCAACTACGTCGTGACCGTCCGCGTGACCGACGCCACCGGCGAGACGCTCGAGTTCCGCAAGGGCATCAGCGTCTCCCCGCACCTGCCCTTGAGCATCCGGATCCTGAACCGGGCCGACGGCCGCTTCGAACAGCCGAACCGTTACAACGGAGGCTCCATCGTGGGCGAAGACATCGTCCGCGCCCGCATCCAGCTCGGCATCGGTCAGGCGCAGACGCATCCCGGCCTCAAGATCGAATACACCCTGCTGCGCGACGGCAAACCCGTGCTCAGCGGCTTGGCCGCGAACGGCGAGGAGCTTTCCCTTGACCTGACCGGCCGCCCGACGGGCCTTTACACCCTCGAGGCCACGGCCTCCTCGAAGAGCGATTCCGGCAAGGACTACTCCGACACTGAGCGGCACGACATCGTCAAGGCCTCCGACAGCGACAAGGCCCTGGACCTCGACGCCCGCTGCTTCTTCAAGGAGCTGCCCGACGACGGCACCGGCATCGCCCTGCAGGTGGGCACCACCACCGGTCCCGCCTGGATCGTGGCCGAGCTCTACGGAGACGGCAACCGCCTGCTGGACAAGCGCCTGGTACGCCTGGAAGGCGTGCGGGGCAAGGCAGGCTCGCTGGAAGTCATTCGCTTCGCGCGCCAGGGCAGCTACCCCGAGACGCTGACCCTCAAGGTCTTCTGGTTCCGCGACGGGCGGAGCTTCGAGTATGAAGTCTCCTCCTACAAGCCGAAGAGCATCGCACAGCTGCCGCTGAGTTTCAGCCGCTTCCTGGACACCACGGCCCCGCACCTCGACTACGACTTCACGATCCGCACGGCTGCGGGAGCGGAGGTGGCCGCCACCATCTTCGACAAGAGCACCGAGACCATCGAGCGGAACGTCTGGACCACCGACTCTCCGAGACTCCGCTCCCTGCCGGATGTCCGCTACAGCAGCACCACCGGCACGGACTCCTCCTATGCCTTCCAGCACGAACTCGCCGCCGCGAGCGGCAAGGCCCTGTTCCGCTCCAAGGCCGCGGCGGGCAACGCCGCCATGCCGGAAATGATGATGGCGGAAGACTCCGCGACGATGGATGCTGCGGAAGAAGCCGCCCCGGACGGGAGCGAAATGGAGGAGAACACCGCGATCCGCGAAAACTTCGCGAACACCATCGCCTGGGAGCCGTTCCTGCGCTCCGACAGCGACGGCGTCGTGACCTTCCACTTCACCACGGCGGACAAGCTCTCCACCTATTATGTACAGTTGTTCGCGCACGACAAGGCCTTCCACAACACCACCCTGCGCCGCGAGATGGTCGTCACCCTGCCGGTCAAGGTGGCCGTCGTGCAGCCGCAGTTCCTCTACGAAGGCGACCGCTACTCCGCCCGCGTGACCGTGGCAAACAGCAAGGGCACGCCCGTGTCCGGACGGCTCTCCGTCCGTTTTCTGGACGGCAGGGACTACAAGACCGCCCCGGAGATCGGAGGCAGGTCCCAGCACGTCACCGTACCGGCCGGCGGCTCCTTCGACTTCGTCTGCGAGATCGCGGCGCCGAAGGTCAGACAGCTCGGGATGCTGGTCAACTTCACTGCCGACAACAAGGAATTCGGCTCCGACGGCGTGTTCGTCGTGATGCCGGTCTCCCCCGCCGTCCAGCAGATTACCGAGGCCCATTCCGCCCTGCTGCTCGCCGGCATGGAGCGCGACGCGGTCCTCGCCTCGCTGCGCAGCCAGTTCGTCAACGTCCAGGGCGCTGAAGCCGCCCTGCGCGAGATATCCATCCTCGGCATGATCCAGGAGGCCATCCCCGAGAAGGTCCTGCCCCGGAGCGAGAATGTGCTCGACCAGAGCGAGTCGCTCTTCGCCAACTACCTGATCGACCGCCTGCCGGGCTCCAAGGGTTCCGCCGCCACGGCGGAGCAGCGCGCCGACATGGTGGACAAGATCCTCGCCAGCCGCACCCGGGACGGCGGCTACGGCTGGTTCCCCGGGATGAGCGCATCCCCGCTGCTGACCGCCGTGCTGCTGGAGCGGTTCGCCGCGATGGGCGACGCCTGCCCGCAGGAGCTCGCCGCCACCCTCCCCGATGCCGTGAAATTCCTTGACGGCGAGTACTTCGGCGATGGCAAGCGCCCGTTCTGGTGCGGCGGACTCAGCCTCGCACAATACCTGCACGTCCGCGCCCTGTTCCCGGAGGTCAGCTTCGCCCCCAAGGCCGGACTCAAGGCGATGCGGGAGTTCAAGAAAGAGGTCCGGGACTACCTCGTGCCGGGCAAGGTCCGCGGTCTGAACGGCCAGGTCTTCGCCAAGGCGCGCCGGATGAAAACGCTGCGCGCCCTGCTCGGGGACGACCGCGGCGCCGCGCTGGCCCGCGCCCTGGGCATTTCCCTCTTCGCCAAGGGCCGGCTCCGCCGTTCCCTGGACAAGGACATCGCGTCCCTGCTCCAGTATGCCGAGCCGCACCGCAGCGGCGGCACCTACTACCCCAACGCCGTGATGCCGTGGCGGGGCCTGCTCGAGAGCGAGCTCTACGCCCATGCCCTGATCTGCGACCTGCTGACCGACTGCGGCCACCATGAGGTCGCCGAGGGCATCCGTCTCTGGATCATGGTCCAGAAAGAGACCCAGCAGTGGGCCGACGACCCCGCCTACATCCAGGCCATCGGCAGCGTGCTGCACGGCACGGAAGCCACCCTGCAGACCAAGGTCCTCGCCCTGAGCGCCACCACCACCCTGCCCTTCGCGCAGATCAAGGCGGCCGGCAACGGTTTCACCGTCTCGCGCACCTTCACCCGCGACGGACAGGTGCTCCGGGAAGGAGACGTTCTGCATGTCGGCGACAAGATCATCGCCTCCTACCACATCTGGAACGAGGAAAACCGCAGTTTCGTGCGGCTGACCGCGCCGCGTCCGGCGGCCTTCCGGCCCGTCGAGCAGCGTTCCGGCCGCTACGGCTGGTTCGGCCGCCCGATCTCCATCACCGGCTGGGTGAGCTTCAGCCCGCAAGGCTACCGCAGCGTGCTCGCCGACCGCACGGAATACTGGTTCGACTCCTACCCCGAGGAGAAGACCACCCTCACCGAAGAGTACTTCGTCACCCAGGAGGGCAGCTTCCAGTGTCCCGTCCCGGTAATCGAATCCCTGTATGCACCCCACTATAGAGCCAACGGTGACGGGACCGTGCCCGTCACCGTTGGCCCTAAGCTTAGCCCATGACGGGGGGGGGGGAAATACCCCCAAACCCCCACGGTCGCCGGCTCCGCCTGCCCGCGCCA
>JAFTGA010000007.1 GCA_017458145.1 Bacteroidales bacterium
GACGTCCACGGAGATGATCACGCCCGGAAGCGGGCTGCCGTTCTTCTTGCCTGCGCCGGCGGCAGCCGGCTTGGGAGCGGCTGCGGCAGGTGCTCCCGCTGCGGGGGCGGCCACGGGTGCGGCTGCGGCGACGGCCGGGGAGAGTTCGTTCTCGAGTTCGACCTGATAATTGACGCCGTTGACGGTCACGTCGGCGTTCTTTCCTTCAATGGCGTTGACGGTCACATTGTATTCCTTGCCGCCAATCTTGAATTTGTATGCTTTCATTTGCGGGGTGATTTTCTGAAGTTCAACTGCTTGTTGTCCCAGGCGGACGGGGTGCGCCGCAGGGTGATGATACCCGGCTCGATGTCGTGGACGGCATCCGACAGGTAGAGGTGCAGGGCCAGCGCGACGGCCGCTTCGGTCTCGCTGCCGGCTTCGGCGTCCAGGGCGAGGGCGATGGCCACAGCCACCTCACCGTCGATTTCTCCCTTGGGCGTCTTCGGGGCCTTGGGCTTGCGCTTGTACTTGCCGGAGAAGACGTTGCCGGAGAAATTGTAGATGAAGTACAGGACGATCAGCGCCGCGAACACGACACTGACGCTGATCAGGGTCAGTGTCCAGCCGTGCGGGTCGATCTGGGCCATCCGGTCGCCGCCTGCGGTGAGCGGGAGGAGACTATAAAGGAAGGTTGTCATGTTTCTTCGCGGGGATTTCCTGTCGTTTGCCTTCGAGGGTGGCGAGGGCGCGGATCACGCGGAAGCGGGTGTTGCGCGGCTCGATGACATCCTCGATATAGCCCTTCTGCGCCGCCTGGTAGGGGTTGCAGAAGAGGTCGTTGTATTCCTGCTTGCGGGCCTCGGCGAGCGCAGCCTGCTTCGCCGGGTCGGCCTCGGCCTTGATCTCCTTGCCGTAGAGGATCCCGACGGCTCCGTCGGCTCCCATCACGGCGATGTTCGCGGTCGGCCAGGCGTAGTTCACGTCGCCGCGCAGCTGCTTGCAGCTCATCACGATGTGCGCGCCGCCGTAGCTCTTGCGCAGGGTCACGGTCACCTTGGGGACGGTGGCCTCGCCATAGGCGAACAGGAGCTTCGCGCCGTTGGTGATGATGGCACCGTATTCCTGCTGGGTGCCGGGCAGGAAGCCCGGGACGTCCACCAGGGTCACGAGCGGGATGTTGAACGCGTCGCAGAAGCGCACGAAACGGGCGCCCTTGCGGGAGGCGTTGATATCCAGCACACCGGCGAGCACGCCCGGCTGGTTGGCCACGATGCCCACGCTCTTGCCGCCCATGTGGGCGAAGCCGACGATGATGTTCTTCGCGAAGTCCTTGTGGACCTCGAAGAACTCGCCGTCGTCCACGATGCTGCGGATCACGCCGTACATGTCATAGGCCTTGTTGGGGCTGTCGGGCACGATCTCGTTGAGGGCATCGTCCACGCGGCTGACCGGATCGGAGGTCGGCCGCTCGGGGGCGCTCTCGAGGTTGTTCTGCGGCAGGAAGGAGAGGAGCTTCTTGAGCGTGGCGATGCCTTCCTCCTCGGACGGGGCGCGGAAGTGCGCCACGCCGGACTTGGAGGCGTGCACGGCCGCTCCGCCGAGACTCTCCTGGTCCACGTCTTCGCCCGTGACGGACTTGACGACGGAAGGGCCGGTCAGGAACATGTAGGAGGTGTCCTGCACCATCAGCGTGAAGTCGGTCAGGGCGGGGGAGTAGACCGCGCCGCCCGCGCAGGGACCGAAGATCCCGCTGATCTGCGGGACCACGCCGCTGGCGAGGATGTTGCGCTCGAAGATCTCGCCATAGCCGGCCAGGGCGTCGATGCCCTCCTGGATGCGGGCGCCGCCCGAATCGTTGAGGCCGATCACCGGCGCACCCACGCGCACGGCCATGTCCATCACCTTGCAGATTTTCTCGGACATGGTCTTGCTCAGGGAACCGCCGTTCACGGTGAAATCCTGTGCGAAAACACAAACGAGGCGGACGTCGATCGTGCCCTGTCCGGTCACGACGCCGTCGCCGTCCGGATGGGTGGCTTCCATTCCGAAGTTGGTGCAGCGGTGCTGCACGAACATGTCGAATTCTTCGAAGCTGCCCGGGTCCAGGAGCTTGGCGAGGCGCTCACGGGCGGTGAGCTTGCCTTTCTGGTGCTGGGCGTCGATGCGCTTCTGTCCGCCGCCAAGTTTCGCGGCGGCGCGGCGCTCGACCAATTCTTGGATTTTATCTGTTTGGATACTCATAACTCGAAAAAACGGATAATCGGACAAATATAGGCAAATTTGCCCTGAAATCCTATTTTATTTTCAGGGCCGGACGTAGAAATGCGCGTCTCCCCGCCGGGGCGGGGGAATTGCCGGAAGAAAAGGCGATATTTTTTCCGGGAGGGATTTCTTTTATAGAAAAAATTGCTATCTTTGCAGTCCCTTTCGAGGGCATCTGGGTGTGGCGCAGTTGGTAGCGCACCTGGTTAGGGACCAGGAGGTCGCTTGTTCGAGTCAAGTCACCCAGACCAAATAATAAAGGCGCATGCGGATTCGCATGCGCCTTTCCTGTTTCTCTTTCCGGAGTACCGTTACTCCTTCTGCCCGTCCACGGAGGAGATGGTGATCGTGGCGGATTCCTTGTCGCGGCCCTGGTGGACCTTGACGTTGTGGTAGATGTACGTGCCGAATTTCTCCTGCGTGTCGCCGTTGATCAGGTCCCATCGGATCGAGTAGGTCCCTTCCTTGAGCGCCACCCTGGCTTCGTCGCCTTTACCGAAAGAGGCCGAATTGGTCCACAGGGGCTCGCCGTCTTCTTTGCCGGCCTCGTAGTAGGATACGTGCGCCATCTCGTAGTTGGAGGCGTTGCGCAGGTTGATGAATCCCCAGGGCGTGCGGTCCGGGGCCTTCAGCTCCCAGCTGAATTCGGGCAGTTCGATATCATAGTCCTTCTTGTTGCTGTCAAATTCCGCGGAGCCCCGCCAGTGGTACCACGTTGCGTAGTTGATCGTGATTTTGGTCTTGAGCTTGAACTTCTTGGTGTCACTGTCCTTGACGGTGCTTCCGGGAATGTGCCAGGTCCACATCGTGTGGGAAGAGAACTCCGTGCGGACCGGGGCCGGGAAGTCCTCGTTGTTGATCTTGTTCCAGTCGTCGTAATCGTCCGTCAGCTTGACGTTGTTTGTCGAATAATTGTATTTGACGGTGGAGGGATCGGAGGAGTCGAGGCTGTAATCGATGGTCTCGAGCGTGTAGTTGGTGGAACTGGTCCAGGTGGCTCCGAAAGAGAGTCCGGCATTGAAGACGCCCTTGGCCTGCGAGCCGCCCCAGCCGCCGCTCACCGTGCCGCTGAAGGAGATGCTCTTGCCGCTGGAATAGTCTTTGGAAGTGTTCTTGTTCTCCGGAATGGGACGGTCAAAGTACTCCAGGCCGCCGATGGCGGAGCCGTCGGTATTCACCAGGCTGGTGGCCATGTTCATCTTGTTGAACCAGAAACCGTAGACGCGGTTGCGGCAGGCGCCGTGGCTTCCGACGAAGGGACCCCACATGCTCCCGTTGTGCGGCGTGACCGTGGCCACGACGGAGTAATAGTCTCCCGCGTTCTCATTGTTGGAGGACTGCATATAGCAGGGGTAAATACGGTATTCCACGTCCAGGGAGCTGCTCTTGCTCAGCACGTCAGGATCGCTTCCGGTAGCCTTGTCGATCTGCTTGCTCAGCGAATACGGGAAGTTGTGGGTCAGGCGCTGGCCGAGGTTTTCGATGTTGGCCTTGAGGTCTTCGTAGGGAGACGCCTTGGTCATCACCTGCTCCATCAGGCTGCTCTCCAGCCAGTTCACGAACGTGTGAATCCGGGTCTGGTAGTAATTCACGTTGAAATCCGCATCGTTGTCGTAATCGGACATGACATAGCCGCTCTCGGCGCCCAGGGACTGGTTGGTCTTGACCAGTGCCTGCCATTCCGACTCGCTCATGCTGGATGCGACGGCCTCCGGCGCTTTGGGCGCCGGCTCGGCCCAGAACGTGTAGGTGACTCCTGCGCCGTAGTTGCTGTGGCAATGGAACAGCGGGGTATATTCGCTCGCTTCTTCGAGGGTTGCGATGACGGGATTGATCCCCAGCAGGGAAGCGTCAGCCGGGCCCGGATAAATGACAAAGGCATCCTTGTCAAGGGCTTCTGCGAGTTCGGAGCTGTTTGCCGTCATCTCGGAGGCGCTGAGGAAAATGACCTTGGCGTCCGGGATGCCTGCACGGCGCGGGAAGAATTCGTTGATCACCGTCTGCAGCTCGGCGGGGTAGGCGGAAAGGTCTCCGACATAGGCGGGCAGATCGAAGTAGTTCCAGTTCGGCGCCTTGTTCAGGACGATGTGGTGGCCGTCTCCTTCGAATTGGGTCGGATACTTGTCATTGGTACAGGAGACCATCAGCAGGGCTGCTGCCATGGCCGGGAGGATTCCCCATGCTTTTGTTGTCATATTCGTAAATATATTTGGACGCAAAAATAATACTTTTCTCGTCCGGGCGCCTTGGCCGGATCATAAAAATCAGGCGGGAGGCTGGTCCGCTATTCTTCCGGGGCGTTTCCGCGGGCTTCCCGCCGCGCCTGCTCGAAGCGCTCCTGCATCGTGGGGTTGTCTTTGGTGAGTTTCTTGATGGTGAGCGCTTCCGCCTTGTCGTTGGCGAGCCGGAGCTGGTTCCCGGAGCCGGTGAGGGCGTCCTTGATCTTCTGCAAGTGGGCGATCGACTTGTCGATTTCCTCGATCGCCGTCTGGAACTTCTCGCTGGCGATCCGGTAATTGCGCCCGAAGGCGTCCTTGAAGGCCAGCAGGCGGCTCTCGAAATCGGCGACGTCCGCATTCTGCGTGCGGATCAGGGCCAGCTCTTTCTGGAACGAGACGGTCTTCTTCGCGGCGTTGACCAGCAGCGTGATCATCGACTTGAAGAATTGCGGACGGATGACGTACATCCTCGGATAGCGGTAGGACACGTCTACGATGCCGCCGTTGTACAGCTCGCTGTCCGGCTCCAGCAGCGACACGAGCACGGCGTACTCGCAGCCCTTGGCGTTGCGGTCGGCGTCCAGTTTTTTGAA
Source organism: Bacteroidales bacterium (assembly GCA_017458145.1). GTDB lineage: Bacteria > Bacteroidota > Bacteroidia > Bacteroidales > UBA932 > Cryptobacteroides. The sequence goes on from JAFTGA010000007.1 coordinate 5,057, forward strand.
GAAGTCCTCGTTGCGGTGCTTGGCGGCCGTCCCGTCCGTCTCGTTCTTCATTTCGAACATGATGGAGATGTATTCGGTGCCGTCTTCGTAATCGCGGAAGATGAAATCGCCCTTGCTGCCGCCGGAGGCGTCGTTGTCCTTCTCGAAGTAGGCGTTCGGGAACATCGGGCGCATCTCCCCGTTGAAGATGTTGCTGCAGTGGGCTTCCAGCGTCTCTCCGACCATCTTGGTGGACAGGCGGGTCTTCATGTCCTTGTAGTAGTCCACCTGCTCCCGGGCGACGCGGAGTTTGTTCTCGTAGTCTTCGCGGAGGGACTTCTGCTGCAGGGAGGAGCGGGATTTCTCGACCTCGGCGTCGGCCTGCAGGCGGGCGATCTGCGCCTCCAGGGCCTGCATGGCGTCCTTCGCCTTTTGCTGCTCCTGCAGCACCGCGATCTGCAGCTCGTTCTTCCCCTGGCCGACGGCGGCCCTGAGCGCGGCGATCTCCTTCTCCTTGCGGAAAAGCTCGTCCTGGTGCCGCTTGTCCGCGGCGGCGATGCGCGCCTGCTCTTCGGCCTCGTGCCGTTTGTGCAGCTCGGCGACGCGCTGTTTGAGTTCGGCGTCGAATTCGGCGCCTTTGACCTGGTTCAGGATGGAAGCGTAGTCCGCTTCATCGACGCGGAACGGCTTTCCGCAGTTGGGACATATCAGTTCGTGCATAAAACAAAGATAAAAATGTTTTTCTATATTTGTAGAATGTTTGTATCTAAATATTGCACCGTCATCGTTTCCCTTGCTGCGGCGCTGCTGATGCTGCCGGGCTGCTCGTCCGGCCGGAAAAGCGTCCCGGAACCGAAGTCCGAGGCCGACCTGGCCGGCCTGACGCTGGCCTTCCCCAACGGAAGTTATTATCAGGAGAAATACTCCGGACGCGAGGACCTCACGCCTTTTGTCTCCAATGCGGAGGCCGACGGGGTGCAGGCCATCCGGCAGGGCCTGGCCGATGTCTTCGTGGCCGACGAGGTCATGCTTACCCAGGCAGACATGGACCGCCTGGGGGTGAAACTGGCGTTCCGGGGAGAAGAAGAATTCGACGTGGCCTTCGCCATTCGGAAGGACGGCGGGGAGCTGCTGGACCAGCTGAACCGTTTCATCGAAACGACGCCCGTCGACGAGATCATCGCCTCCTGGACGTCCGGCGGCGCGCCCGTGCCGGAGCCCGCCTATGACGTTCCGGCGGGAGCCGCTCCGCTGCGTTGCGCCACTGCCGTGAACATTGCTCCGGTCGCTTATCTGGGGGACGGGGGAGAGTGGATGGGGATGGATCCCGACATCCTGCGCCGTTTCGCCCATTCGCTCGGCAGGCCCTTCGAGATGAGTTTCCAGGACTTCGGAGCGGCCATCATCGCCCTGCAGACCGGGCAGGTGGATATCGTCTCCGCCTGTCTGTTCATCACGGAAGAGCGCAAGCAGTCGGTGGACTTCTCCATCCCGTACTACCGGTGCCATCCCGGTTACTTCATCGCGGACAGGACGAGCAAAAGCCGCCTGGGGCTGGGCGAGCGCCTGAAAATGAACCTGGTCGCGGAACAGCGCTGGAAACTCATCACCGACGGCTTGCTGGAAACCCTCAAGCTCACTCTCCTGTCCATCCTGCTGGGCACGGTCCTGGGCGTCGGGGTCTGCGCCTGCCGCCGCAGCCGCCGCAAGTGGCTCCGTTCGCTGGCGGGCCTGTACGGGGATTTCATCAACGGCATGCCCACGCTGGTGCTGCTGCTCATCATGTTCTACGTCGTCTTCCCCGGCTCCGGCCTGACCGCTTCGCTGGTGGCCGTCATCACGTTCGCCCTGTGTTTCGCCGCGACCAGCGGCAGCATTTTCGATACCTCCATCGAATCCGTCCCCCGGGGCCAGACCGAAGCCGGACTGAGCCTGGGCTTCACGCCGTTCAGGACGTTTATGGGCATCGTCCTCCCGCAGGCCCTCCAGAGAGGACTGCCGCTCTATGCGGGGGAGTGCGTGTCCCTGCTGAAGAGTACCTCCATCGTGGGTTACATCGCCATCCAGGACCTGACCCGCGCCAGCGACTTCATCCGCAGCCGCACCTTCGACGCCCTCATCCCGCTGCTGGTGGTCACCGTCCTGTATTTCCTTCTCGCCTGGCTCATCCGGCGTCTGTTGAACCTTTTCCTAAAGAAATAATATGATAAGCATCAAGCACTTAAGTAAGAAATTCAAGAATCCCGACGGTTCCGTCATCACCGTGCTGAAGGATGTGAACTGCGAAATCGGGAAGGGAGAGGTGATCAGCATCATCGGGCCTTCCGGCACCGGAAAAAGCACGCTGCTGCGGGCCATCAACATGCTGGAACCGCCCACCGGAGGGGAAATCCTGGTGGACGGAGAGAACATTACCGCCAAGGGCTATCCGCTTCACCAGCTTCGCCGCAAGATGGGCATGGTGTTCCAGAGTTTCAATCTCTTCGAGCACATGACCGTCCTGGAGAACATCATGTATGCGCCCATGGAACTGCTGCACCTTCCGCTCGGGCAGGCGATGTCGGAGGCCATGGAACTCCTGAAGAAAGTGGGCCTGGTCCAGAAGGCGGAGGTGTATCCGTCGTCCCTGTCCGGCGGGCAGAAGCAGCGCGTGGCCATTGCCCGGGCGCTGGCCATGCACCCGGAGGTGGTCCTTTTCGATGAGCCCACGTCGGCTCTGGACCCCACCATGGTGGGGGAGGTGCTGAGCGTCATCCGCTCCCTTGCCAAAGAGGGGCTCACCATGCTCATCGTCACCCACGAAATGCGTTTTGCCCGGGACGTTAGCACCCGTATTTTCTTCATGAACGAGGGGATCATCTACGAGGACGGCACTCCGGAACAGATCTTCGAACATCCGGTCCACAGCGCCACGAAAGCCTTCGTCAACCGGATCCAGAAGCTGGTGTACGAGATCGATTCCGATGACTTCGACTACCTGCAGATCCATTCCGGCCTGAGCCGGTTCTGCATCAAATACAACCTGTCCGACAAGACGGACCTGGCCTATGCCCTGATCAAGGAAATGCTTTTCGAGCACCTGCGCGGCGTCCGGCCGCTCACGTTGCGCTTCACCTACGCGGAACTCTCCGGCGAGACGGCCCTGGACTTCATGGTGGAAGGGATCTCCGCTTCGCCGCTTGCGGACGCCTCCGCGCTGGCGGGGATCCGTGCCCGGGTGAAGGACATCGTGGAGGAGCCCACGACGAGGGGTTTCCGCATCAAGATCCTTCTGTGACGCCCGCCTTCCGGGCGGCTATTCGCCCCCGTCTTCCTCGCGGTGGGGGATCAGGCGCCGGACCGGCTTCCAATGATAGAAGAAGCGGCTGGCGATGACGCGCACGACCGTGTAGGCGGGGATGGCGACGAGCATGCCGACGGCGCCGCCGACGTGGCCGGCGATCAGCAGGACGATGAAGATTTCGAGCGGGTGGGCCTTGATGGAGGTGGAGTAGATGAGCGGCTGGTAGATGAAATTGTCTACCAGTTGCGCAGCAAGCATCAGGCCCAGCACGACCAGGGCGAACCACCAGATATCGATGGCGAGTCCGACGCCGGTGGTGTATTTGAGGATGACCCCCAGCACCACGCCGATCACCTCGCCGAGCAGCGGACCGACATAGGGGATGACGTTGAGCAGGCCCGCGATGAAAGCGATGCCCAGGGCATTGGTGGCGCCGATCTGCGCCACGAAGGTGAGCAGCAGGAAGTCGATCAGCATCACGCCGAGGATCTCGAGGATGAGCCCCAGGAAATACCGCGACAGCAGGCCTTCGATCTCCGTGATGGTCGTGCCGACGGAGGTCTCGATCCGGTCGGGCACCAGGGCGCCGACGATGCGTGAGAAAAGTTTGTCGTCCTTGATGAAGAAGAAGGAGATGAACACGGTCGAGAAGGCGCCTACCGCGACGGAGGCCACGGCCGACGCCACGGATCCGAGGATGCCGGAGATGGTGGATACGCTGGTCAGGTTCCGGAGTTCTCCCACCAGCAGCTTCACGAAGTCAAAGTCCTTCCCCAGCGAGGGGAAGGTGCTGACGAGCCAGCCGTTGATCTGGTCCAGGATGCTGCCGTCCGGCAGGGCCATGCTTCCGGAGGCCGCCTCGCGGGCGATCCGGGCGACGATCGGGATCACCTGGGTGATCACGAGGGCCAGCACGACGAGGATGATGATCAGGGTGAGGACGGCGAGGAGCCAGTCCGGGACCGCCTTCCCCTTGAAACGGATGCGCCGGAGCGCACGCATCACCGGCTGGCCGATCAGCGACACCACGAAGGCGGCGATGATATAGACCAGCACACTGCGGAAATACCAGCACAGCAGGGCGATGATGGTAAAGACGGCGGCGTTCAGGGTGACCCGGGCCAGCCGGTCGATGCTGCGTTCCTGTTCCATAGGCGGCTATTGATGGGCGTCGCGGAGCAGGTCCAGGACGACCTTGACCGGGTTGAAGGTCTCGATGGGGACTTCGACGAAGAGGGTGTTCCAGTCGGACATGGATCCGTTCCAGAGGCCCGGCAGTTCGAGGGCCCTGAGCTCCCGGCCCTGATAGCTCTTGGCGCTGATCAGGCCGGTCTCTTCATCCACGTGCTCCAGCAGGTTGAATTTGGAGCCGTCGTGGCGGCGCAGGCAGCAGACGAGGTCCACCGGGTTGAAGTGCGTCGCGGCCTTGAGGCAGGAGACGGCGTGCGGATCGTCCGGATTGATCTGGGCGCCTTCGAGGATCTGCAGGGAGGTGGAACCGTCCTTGTCGCGGATGATGAACGGGCCGCCGCCCGGCTCGCCCAGGTTCTTGACCATGCCGCAGACGCGGATCGGGCGGTCGAGCTTGGCGCGCAGCGCCTCGGCGCGGTCCCGGCTGTCCTTGGCCTCGGGCATCTCGATGCAGAGCTCGTCGCGCAGGAAGGCCTCGATCTCGTTGCAGAGCTCCTGGCACTCGGGCGTGGCGAAGGGATCGTCCAGACAGACTACGTTGCCGGGGATGAAGGCCAGGTCGGACATCTGCTTGCGCACCTGGGTCAGCTGGTCCAGGGCGAAGATGTAGCCGTGGACGCGGTCGCGCAGTTCCAGCGCGCGGCCCATCAGGACCTTCTTCCAGCGGTAGGTGGCGGGCTGCATGCGCTCCACGCACACGTTGTCGATGTTCTTGATGCTCACGAGTTCGGCGTCCAGTTCGTTGAGGTTGTAGATGAGGGCGCCGTGGCCCGCCGGGCGCGTCAGGATGCTGCCGTCTTCCTTGAGGAAGGGCTTGCCTTCGGCATCGACGGCCAGGGTGTCGGTCTCCTTGGCCTGAAACGTGAAGCTGATATTGTAGCGGACGCCGTAGCGCTGCTCATACTTCGCCTTGATCTCCTCCACGGCGGCCTCGAACAGGGGGCGGTGCTCCGGGGAGATGGTGACGACCAGGTCCACAGTGCCGTCGGCGTTGCGCATATAGGCCTGGCCCTCGACGAAATGCTCGGCCAGGGCGGTGCGCGCCTCGGTCGGGTAGCGGTGGAACTTCAGTACGCCCTTGGGCTTGCTGCCGTAGTTCAGGCCCGCCTCCGTGAGGAGCTTGCGGGCGGTCGCCGCGGGATCGAACGGGGCGTCGCCGAAGACGGCGGGGGAGTAGAAGGCGAATTTCTCCAGGTTGGCGGCCAGTTTCTCCGTGGAGGCGTTGGGCGTGTCCATCCCGGCGAAGATGTCCTTGAACATGCGGGAAGCGGCGCCGGAGGCGGGCACGAACTTGCAGCGTCCGTGCACTTCGGCCGCGTCGGCATAGCGGACGGCCTCGTCCTGCTGCGCTTCGGTCAATACTTCGATACCGCGGGCCGGCGTGGCGGGCGCGGCGATGTCCAGCCAGGGGAAGCCCTTGCGGAAGCGCTCGATCTGAGCATTCATCGTGGTCTTGTCCATTTCGGTTATCATTTTGTGGTTAGTCTCGTGCCTAAAAATAAAACTCGCGCCGGTAGCGGTAGTCCGCCCGCAGCTCCTGGAAGCGTCCCGGATCCATCCGGAACAGGAAATCGTCCGTGAAGATGGGGTAGTTGTACTGGATGACCGAGGCGATCTGGCCCTGCGTCTTGTCGTGGGCGTCCACGTGGACGGCCTGGTACTCGATGATGTCCGTGGTGGCGAAGTATTCGTAGAGCGCGGACAGGCCGAAGAAGCGGGCGACGGCGCGGATCGCCAGCGAGGTGCCGATCAGTTTGCCCTGCAGGGTGTAGCCGGCGATGTGCGGCGTGGCGATGTCCACCAGGTCCAGCAGCCTGCGGTTGACATCCGGCTCGTGGCACCAGGTGTCCAGCGCCACGGGACCGAGCCGCGGGATGGCTTCGATCAGGTCTTCTTCCGCCACGAGCTCGCCCTGGGCGGTGTTGATGAAAAAGGCGCCCGGTTTCATCCTGGCGAAGAAGGCGGCGTCCGCCATCCCGCGCGTGGTGTCGTTGACGGGGATATGCATCGTGACGATGTCGGAGCCGGCCAGGACGGTGTCCAGGTCGTGGAATTCCGAGTGCCATTCCCTGGCGGCGCGGAGCGGGTCGTAGCGCAGGATCTTGAAGCCGAGCGTGAGGGCCATCTCTTCGACGCGCGTGCCGGCCGATCCGAGCCCGATGATGCCGAGCGTGGCCCCGGAGAGGGAGATGCTCTTGCGGGCGGCCATGCCGTAGAGGGCGGAAAAGACGTAGTTCGTCACCCCGCCGGCATTGCAGCCGGAGGCGTTCTGGACAAAGATGCCGTGCGCCTTGCACCAGGACAGGTCGATGTTGTCCAGGCTGACCGTGGCCGTGGCGATGAGCTTGACGGACGTGCCTTCGAGCAGGGCGGCGTCGCAGCGGGTGCGCGTGCGGATCACCAGCGCTTCGGAGTCCAGCAGGTCCTCGCGCCGGATGTCCCGGGCGTCCTTGTAGACGACCTGTGCGAAGGGCTCGAAAACGCCCTCGATGAAAGGAATGGCCCGGTCGATGACGAATTTCATTTCAGGATCAGTTCTTGGACGAAGCCCACGCGGGCGTCGTCGCGGGTAAACAATTCGTCTGCGGCGAGCAGGGCGTTGATCTTCTCGATCAGCGTGTCGCGCTGGAAGGACAGCTGGCTGCGGACCACCGAGGAGTCGACGGTGATGTAGAGCCGTCCGTCGCGGAAATAGCGCCGCACCGTGTAGCGCCCGGCGCCGGATGCGGCGTCCCAGGCGGCGAAGATGCGCTGGGTGTTGAGTCCGGCGGTGAGCCGGTACTGCCGGAGGTATTCCCGGATGAGCTCGTCCAGGGGGACGGCCGTCTTGCGCGCGACCCTACTCATTGACCGGAGTGAAGACGCCTCCTGCCGTCTCGAAGTAGCTGCGGTCCGAGGTGAGCGTGTCCACGATGGACTCCGTGCGGACCTTGTTGGAGTCGGACAGGAAAATCTGCCCGAAGGACTGGTCGGCCACCAGGCGGAGCAGGTTGCCCACGCGCGCCATGTCAAGCTTGTCGAACAGGTCGTCCAGCAGCATGACGGGCGGATAGCCGTAGGTGCCTTTCATCACTTCGTACTGGGCGAACTTGAGCGCCACGAGGAAGGATTTCTGCTGTCCCTGCGAGCCGCAGCGGCGGATCGGATGCCCGTCCATCGTGAAGAGGAAATCGTCCCGCTGGACCCCTGCGGTCGTGAATTTGAAAATCCGGTCGCGCTCGCGCCGCTCGCGCAGCAGGCCGCGCAGGTCGCCCCGCTGGAGGTCGGACCGGTACTCGATACCGACCTGCTCCCGCCCGCCGGAGATCCCGGCATAGTACTGCTGCACGACGGGGACCAGGCTTTCGCAGAAGGCCGCGCGGCGCTCGAAGATGGGCGTGGCGAGGGCGGCGAGGCGCTCGTCGAAGGTGCTGATCAGGTCTTCGTCCCACACGCCTGCCTTCAGGAGTTTGTTGCGCTGGAGCAGGAAGCGGTTGTACTGCTGGATGTCCGCGAGGTAGGGGCGGTCCATCTGCGAGAGGACGGCGTTGACGAATTTGCGGCGCTCTTCGCCGGATTCGCTGACCAGGGCGATGTCGGCGGGGGAGACCATCACGATGGGCAGCACGCCGATGTGGTCGGAGATGCGGGTGTAGGGCTTGTCGTCCCGGCGGATCCGCTTTTCGCCGCCGTCCGTGACCTGGATGCTGAAGCGGGAGGTAGTCCCGCCGGGCATGAGATAGGTGCCGGACAGGCCGAAGGCGGAGGTGCCGTAGCGGAAGTTGAAGCGGTCCGGGGCGGAGAAGGCGCTTTTGGTCATCGACAGGTACCAGATGGCGTCGAGCAGGTTGGTCTTGCCCTCGCCGTTGCCCCCGCTGATGCAGTTGATGTTGGGGGAGAAGGAGAGCTCCTGCAGCTGGATGTTGCGGAAATCCTGGATGACTATTTTCTGTAATGTGGCCATGGTTCTCTGCCGGCCGCCGGACAGTGCCGGACTGCCTATTGTTGCAAAGTTAAAGATTATTTTCTAATTTTGCGGGCTAATTGGTTCGGAAATTAAAATAAAGCAAATATGGCCCAGAAAAATCTGACAGAGAAAGAAGCCCAGCGGCAGGAGAACATCGAGCAGACCGTCTCCGCTACCGAGCAGTTCTACAATGAGAACAAAAAATTTATTTGGGGTGCCCTGGCCGCCGTCCTCGTGATCGTCCTCGGCGTTCTCGCCTACAACAAGTTTATCTACCAGCCCAAGTGCGTCGAGGCGATGCAGCAGACCTACCCGGCCGAGATGAGCTTCCAGAACGGGGAGTACGAGCTGGCGCTCAACGGCGACGGCAACAACATGGGCTTTGCCGACATCATCTCCGAGTACGGCACCAAGTCCGGCAAGGCCGTCTACCTGTATGCCGGCATCTGCGAGCTGCAGCTCGGCAACTACGACGAGGCCCTGTCCTACCTGAAGAAGTACAACGGCAAGGAGCCCATCCTCGCCGCCCGCGCCCTGGCCTGCCAGGGTGACGCCTATGTGGGCCTGGGCGACTACGCCGCCGCCGTCCGCAGCTACAAGGCTGCCGCCGACCGCGCCGACAACGTCTTCGCCGCCGCCTACCTGCTCAAGGAGGGATCCGCCTGCGAGGCCCTCGGCAACAAGGCGGAGGCCCTGGCCTGCTACAAGGCCATCCAGGAGAACTATCCGCAGTCCATTGAGGCATACGAAATCGCCAGGAACATCGCCAGAGTCGCTGAATAATTATGGGAAGAGCATTTGAATTCCGCAAGGAGCGCAAGCTGAAGCGCTGGGGCCATATGGCCCGTACGTTCACCAAACTGGGAAAGGAAATCACCATCGCCGTCAAGCAGGGCGGTCCGGACGTGACCGGCAACCCCCGCCTGCGTGCCCTGATGGCCGAGGCCCGCTCGGAGCAGATGCCCAAGGAGAACATCGAGCGCGCCATCAAGAAGGCGACCGAGAGCAAGCAGGGCGACTTCAAGGAGATCATCTACGAAGGCTTCGGCCCCCACGGCATCGCCTATCTCGTCGAGGCCGCGACCGACAACAATACCCGCACTGTGGCCAACGTCCGCAGCTATTTCAACAAGTGCGGCGGTTCGCTCGGCACCACCGGTTCCGTGAGCTTCATGTTCGACCGCAAGTGCACCTTCCGCGTCAAGGAGAAGGAAGGCGTGGATCTGGAGGAGTTGGAGCTCGAGTTGATCGACTACGGCGTGGAGGAGCTTTTCCGCCAGGAAGAGGAGGACAAGGACGGCAACGTGACGCCCGTGATCGTGATGTACGGCGAGTACAGCGCGTACGGCCAGATCCAGAAGTACATCGAGGAGAACGGTTACGAACTGATCTCCGGCGGCTTCGAGCAGATCCCGAACGTGGACCTCAAGGAAGTCACCGAGGAGCAGCGCGCCACCCTTGACAAACTGACCGGCATGCTGGAGGACGACGAGGACGTGACCAATGTCTATACCACGATGAAGCCTGCCGACGAATAATCGTCCGGCACCCGGAATACAGCAGCGGCGGGGATCCTTCTCAGGGTCCCCGCCGCTGCGCATGAAATAGATCAGTCGCGCCGTATCCTTCCGATTCCGCGGACCCTGCTGCTGATGTTTATGCAGTTCAGGGCGGTGGCGTCAATGCTTCCCGCGCCGCTGATCATCAGATCGGCGGAAGCCGCGTTGCCGGAGACGGTGGCGTCGCCTGCGCCGTTGATCTGGACCGTCAGCCGTTCGCAGTCGATGCCGCTGATTTCCGCATCGCCGGCTCCGTTGACGGTGATGCTGGTCGTACGGGCTTTCAGGCCGTTGATCTCCAAGTCGCCGGCGCCGTTGACGGCTGCGGTGAAGTCCGTGCCCGTGATGCCGTCCGGTGCCTCGAAGTCCACGGCGCCGTTGAAGACCACGCTTTCCAGGACAGGGCTTGACACATTGATCCTGAGGTGCTTGAGCTTGCGGAAGCCGGCTCCGTCACTCTTGATGGTCAGCCTCCCGTTGTCGTTGAGGACCAGGATGTGCGGGAGGACGTTGTCCGGGCCGGAGAAGGTGATGGCGCAGTCGCCGGGCGTATAGGTGACGTCGCAGGGAAGGTTGCAGTCCAGGGCGGAGAAGTCGCCGGGTTCTTCCGAGCGGGTGGCCAGGATCTCGCTGGCGTCAATGGTTTCTCCGGACTCTTCGCCCATCCAGGTCACTCCGTTGTTCCTGATTTGTTCTTTGACTTCGTCGCTGAAGCGGACGAAGCGGCAGGAGGGGAGGAGGAGCAGCGCGGCGGCTGCCAGCAGGGGAATAATATGTTTCATTTCGCGTGTCTGTTATTGGATGAATTCTGTGAGGTCGATGCCGAGCAGGGCGGCCCTGTTCCGGAAGACCGGAAGCTCTTCGTCGATGAATTTGCGGCGCTCCGTCTCGCGGATCACGTCGATGGCTCCGCCATCCACGAAAAAGCCGATGCCTCGCTGGTTGAAGATGACCTTGCGGTCCGTCAGAATCTCGTAGGAGCGGGCCACGGTATTGGGGTTGACCCCGATGGTGGCGCCCCATTCCCGTACGGACGGGATGCGGCTTCCGGGCTTGAACTCCCCGGAGAGGATCCGGTCGCAGAGATTGTCCGCGATCTGGATATAGATGGGTTTGTTGGCGTCGAATTCCATAGGATATTAGTGTTTGAGGGTCCGGAGCCTGTAGTACAGGCCACCCAGCAGGCCGCCGATCACGACCGTATAGATGATGGAGAGGGTCCAGTTGAAACTGTTCAGCATCCGGTCCGGATCGTGGATCCGCTCCGTGAACCAGTCCGGTCCGAAGTGGGCGTGTCCGAAGAACAGCATGGCAAGGGTGGAGAGAACGACGCTCACGCCGAAGATGCAGAAGAGGGTCTTCGCCACTTTGTTCTTCTTGAAGCACACGGCGCCGAGGGTGAAGACCAGGATGTTCGTGCACCATTGCAGGAACATCACGCCCGGCAAATTGAAGTAGATGCCCGAGTCCTCCATCGCCTCGAACAGGCCGGGGTCCCACTGCTGCGAGAGCAGGCTGGCTCCGTAGGCGTTGGGGAAGAGCAGGCTCAGCAGGGAGTCGCTCCCGAAGAGCAGGGTGAAGAAGACGACGGGCAGGACGATGCAGACGATCAGCCCCATCGAGAGCCATTTCTCGAACGTGGAAGCCGGGAGCATCAGGAAGTCGGATCCGGCCCGCTTCCGCGTCACGAATCCGTAGATCTTGGTGCCGGCGCCGAGGATGACGATGAAGACGGTCACGAAGGCGGCCAGGAAGTGCAGTTCTTCCGGCATCTCCTCGATGGTGTGGCTGCCGATCAGGGCGAAGAACAGATAGAAGACGAAGAGCATGACGGGGGTGAGGCCGATCACCAGCAGGGAGAGGCCGTAGTTGTTCTTCGCGCGGCGCAGGTCGTACAGGAAGTAATTGCCGAAGCGCTTGATATCAAATAGGTTATTCATGGCTAAAGAGGTTTTTGACGAGTTCTTTGTGCTTGTGGACGGTGTTGAAGAGGGCCTCGATGTTCACCTTGCTGTCCACGCCCTCCGTATTGGGCAGGACCTGGATGAATCCGCCGGGAAGCTGCTCGGAGTAGAGGCTGTCCGGGTGCAGGGTGGTGCCGTAGTCGAAATAGAGTTTGTCCGCAATCTGTTCGAGGGTGGCGTTGAGCAGGACGTCCTGCCGGTCCAGGATGATGATCGGGTCGATGATGTTCTCCAGGTCGCGCACCTGGTGGGTGGAGATCACGATCGTGGCGTCCTCGGCCGTGTACTTCATCAGGGCTGAGCGGAACTGGGCCTTGGACGGGATGTCCAGGCCGTTGGTCGGCTCGTCCAGATAGAGGAAGCGTACGCCGCTGGCGAGGGCGAAGGCGATGTAGGTCTTCTTGAGCTGGCCGTTGGACATCGCGTTCATCTTCTGGCCGGGCTCCACCTCGAACTCTTTGAGGATGGCCTCGAATTTCTCTGCGGAGAAGCGGGGCCAGAACCTGCCGGTCGCCTTGCCCCAGGCGAGCGCCCGGTCGTTGATCGGGGCCACCTCGTCGGGAAGGTAGTACTGGTCCTGGAGGAGGGAAGGCTCGCGCTTGTAGGGATCGTGGCCGTCGGCGGAGATGCTGCCGGCCTGGGTCTGCTTGAGGCCGCAGAGGAGGGTGAGGAGCGTGGTCTTGCCGACACCGTTCTCGCCCAGGAGGCCGTAGATCCTGCCGGGCTCGAGCGTCATTGTGATGTTGCGGAGGACCGCTTTTTTGCCGTAACTGAAGGCTAAATTGTCGATTTGTATCATTGCTTTGTAGTGTATTAGTTCAATAGTACACCGCAAAGGTACGACAATTTTTTAAACTTCCAAGACTTCTCGCAAATTTTTTTGCCGGGGGGCTTATCGGGCGAGTGTCCGGTGCCTGCCGGCGCGGGCGGCCTTTTCGTTTTCGAGGATGCGGGCGCGGTCGGAGGGGTCGGTGCAGGCATCCAGGAAGCGCTCCCAGATGATCTGCACGGCCAGCGGGGCAGGGTGGACGAGGTCGTCGGCGTAGAAGCGGTAGTCGCGCAGCTCGTCCATCAGGATCTCATAGGCTGGGAAATAGGCAAGCCCGGCAGGGCTGCCATACGAAGCCAGCGTCTGCTGGACGGCCAGATGCAGGGTGGACTTGGAGAGGGTGTTGGCGCGGGCGCCTTCGCCAAGGTGCCGGATGGGGGAGACCGTGAAAAGGAATTCCTTGTCCGGGTGCGCCTCCACGATCCCGCGCAGGTACGCCGCGCATGTATCGACGGACAGCAGTTCGTGCGCGAATTCCCGGGCCGCTCGCTTCAGGCAGTTGGCGACGACCGGCCGGCCGGGCCGCTCCAGGGCACGCCAGACCCAGGCGGTGCCGAGGGTCACGATAACGCGGCTGCAGCGCTGCCAGGCCGCGGCGGCATCGGCGAGACACGCGTTGGCGTGGTCCAGGAATTCCTGTGCGTCCGCGCGTGCGAAAGAAGTATGGTGCGAATAGCTGCAGATCCGTCCCGCTCCGGCTCCCATTTCCACGCAGTCCCCGTGCGTGAACGGCTCGCCGCTGTCCAGCCGCTGTACGGCGGCGGCGAGGGATGCCGGGTTGTAGAGTGTGCCGAAAGGATTGGCCAGGACGGAGAATCCGGCGCCCTTCAGGCGGGTGCCGATCTCGTCGGCAAAGCAGCTGCCGAGGACACAGATCTTGTCCTCCAGCCGGATGGGGCGGGGGATTTTCTCGAAAATAACGGGGGTGGTGAGTTTCATATCTTCTGCAAATTTACTAAATTCGCAGATTATGAAATACCACATACTGCCTGTTATCGCCGCAGCCGTCCTGCTGGCGGCTTCCTGCTCCCCGGCCGAGCGTACCCTGCATATCGTCACCACCGGCGACGTCCACGGCTACTGGTTCGATGAACCGTATGTCGCCGGCGGCGTCACCCGCCCCAGCCTGTTTTCGATCAACGCCTGGGTGGACAGCCTCCGGGCGGCCGAGGGCCGGGACAATGTCCTGCTGCTCGACGCCGGCGACTGCCTGCAGGGAGACAACGCGACTTACTACTACAATTATGTCAAGACGGACGCCGGGCACTTGTTCCCTCAGCTCGTCTCCTATATGAAATATGACGCCGTGGCCGTGGGCAACCACGACATCGAGACCGGCCATCCGGTCTACGACAAGGTTGCAGCGGAACTCGCCGCCTGCGGCATCCCTTTTCTGGGTGCCAATGCCCTGCGTACGGACACGCGGGAGCCGTATTTCCCGCCCTACAAGGTCTTCCGCCGCGGCGGGATGAAGGTCGCCGTGATCGGTTTCACCAATCCCAACATGAAGGCCTGGCTGTCCGAGCCGGTCTGGAGCGGCATCGAGTTCGTCTCGCTGATTCCCTGCGCGCAGGAGTGGGTGGACCGCGTCCGCGCCAAGGAAAAGCCGGATGCCGTCGTGCTTCTGATGCACTCCGGCACCGGCGAAGGGGACGGCTCCTCCATTGAGAGCCAGGGCCTCGACCTGCTCCATTCGCTCCGCGGCGTGGACCTGCTGGTCTCGTCCCATGACCACCGCCCCTTCGTGGCGGAAAAGGACGGCGTGTGGCTGATCAACGGCGGCGCCCGTGCGGGTCATGTCGGCCACGCGGTGATCCGCCTGGAGAAGAAGGACGGCCGGCTTGTCAAGCACGTGGAGGGCGAATATGTCCGGATGGACAAGGCCCGGGTGGACGAGGCGATGAAGGAGCATTTCCGCCCGAATTTCGAGGAGGTGCGCGCCTTCACCGTGCAGCCCGTGGCCCGGCTGGACATGGAGCTTCGCACGCGCGATTCCTACAAGGGCATGTGCGACTATATCAACCTGATACACACCGTGCAGATCAGCGTGCCCGAGGCGCAGCTCTCCTTCGCCGCTCCGCTGACCTACAATGGCACCGTCAAGCCCGGCGAGGTGATCTTCAATGACATGTTTACCATCTACCCGTATGAGAATCAGTTGTATGTGCTGAAGCTGAAGGGCTCCGAGATCAAGGACTATCTCGAGTACTCCTACGACACCTGGATCCAGACGCCCGGCGCGCATGTCCTGAAGATGGTCAACGCCGCCGATCCGCGCTCGGGTGCGACCCGCTGGTCCTTCGTGGGTCGCAGCTACAACTTCGACTCCGCGGCCGGCCTGGTCTACACCGTGGACGTGACGCGTCCCGCCGGCAGCCGCATCGCGATCAAGTCCCTGGCGGACGGATCGGCCTTCCGGCCTGACGGGTGGTACAACGTGGCGATGACTTCCTACCGCGCCAGCGGCGGCGGAGACCTCCTCATCAAGGGGGCCGGCATTGCGCAGGAGGAGTTGGACGGGCGCGTCATCGCCCGCTATCCCGAGGTCCGCGATCTGATCTATCAATACTTCAAGGAAAACGGCACCGTGAGCGCCGGGATGGTCGGCAATCCCGCCGTCATCGGCTCCTGGCGCTTCGTCCCGGAAAAGAAAGCCGCCCCGATGTTCGAGGCGGACATGAATCTGATTTTCTAGGTTTATCTCCTGAATCCTTTCAGGCGCTGCTGAAGCGAGCCGTCAACGGCCATCTTCATCATCCTGCGCGTCTGTTCGAACTGCTTGAGCAGTTTGTTGACGTCAGCCAGCGTGGTCCCGGAGCCTTTCGCAATGCGATTGCGCCGGGACCCGTTGATACATTCGGGATGCTCCTTCTCATAGGGAGTCATGGACTGGATGATGGCCTCGGTCGGCTTGAAGGCGTCGTCCGGAATATCCACGTCCTTGAGGGCCTTGTCCATTCCGGGGAGCATGCCGGCCAGATCCTTCATGTTGCCCATTTTCTGGACCTGCTGGATCTGGTTGTAAAAATCATTGAGCGTAAACTGATTGTGTGCGATCTTCTTTTTGAGTGCCCGGGCTTCCTTCTCGTCAAACTGCTCCTGGGCTTTCTCGACGAGGGACACGACATCGCCCATGCCGAGGATACGGTCGGCGACGCGTGAAGGGTAGAAGATGTCGAGGGCCTCCATCTTTTCGCCCGAACTGACAAATTTGATGGGTTTGCCGGTGACGGCCTTGATCGAGAGCGCGGCACCGCCGCGGGTATCGCCGTCCATCTTGGTCAGCACGACGCCGTCGTAGTCGATGGCGGCATTGAAGGCCTTGGCGGATTCGACCGCATCCTGGCCGGTCATCGCGTCCACGACGAAAAGCGTCTCGGTGGGATTGACCGCCTTGTGCAGGGTGGAGATCTCTTCCATCAGCTCCTGGTCGACGGTCAGCCGTCCGGCCGTATCCACGATCACGACGCTGAATCCCTGCTGGCGGGCGTACTGGATGGCGTCCTTGGCCACCTTGACGGGGTCTTTCTCCCCTTCCTGCGAGTAGACTTCCACGCCGATCTGGGCGCCCAGCGTCTTGAGCTGGTCGATGGCGGCGGGACGGAAGGTGTCGCAGGCCGCCAGCAGCACGCGCATGCCGCGCTTGCTCTTGACGTGGAGCGCCAGCTTGCCGCTGAAGGTCGTCTTGCCGGAACCGTTCAGACCGGCCACGAGGACGACGGCGGGGGAGCCCTTGAGCTGGAGCTCGCTGTGCTCCGAACCCATGAAATCAGCCAGCTCGTCGTGGACGATCTTGACCATCATCTGCTGCGGCTTGACGGCCGTCAGGACATCGGCGCCCATCGCTTTGGCCTTCACCCGGTCGCAGAATTCCTTGGCTACCTTGTAGGAGACATCGGCATCGAGCAGTGCCCGACGGATCTCCTTGACGGTTTCCGCCACGTTGACTTCTGTGATCTTGCCTTCGCCCTTCAGGATCTTGAAGGACCTCTCGAGTCTGTCTGAAAGATTTTCGAACATATTTATCCGCTAAAATTTAATCTTACAAAGATAATGAAACTTTTCTTACGAAAGTTGTTGCGCCCGGGCTTTTCCGAGGAGCAGAAACAAATGGATGCGCGCATCCGCAGGGCCGTCGAGGCCTGGGTGCGCACGAAGGGCTATATCAAGCCAATGGCCACCGTGGAGGAGATCGCTGCAGACGTGGGCGTGCATCCCGACCAGCTGGGGAGTTACATCCGCCGCGTCTCCGGGCAGTCCCTGCTGAGCTGGCGCAAGTCGCTGCGCGTGGCGGAAGCCAAATTCCTGCTTGTGGAGTACCCGGACCTGCCGTTTTCTTCCATCTCGTTGATGGTCGGGATCGAAGACAAGTCCAACTTCCGGAAGCAGTTCACGGAAGAGACCGGAATGACCCCGCGCCAATGGCGCGAGAAAAACGGGAAGTAGTCCTCAGGGGAGCGGACGGTCTCCGCTTCCCTGCTCAAAATAAAACTTGAAAACAGAAGTAAATTCACTATTTTTGCGCAAAATTTCCTGTTATGCGCGATTTGTTTTTGAATTCAGGTACCGGGCATTCGATAATGATCCTCGCTTTTGTGGTCGGCATCGGACTGCTGCTCAGTAAATTGAAGATAAAGGGCGTGTCGCTTGGCGCGACCTGGATCCTGCTTGTAGGCCTGCTCTTCTCCGCCTTGGGGGTCAAGGCAGATCCGCTTTTCCTGCATTTCATCAAGGAATTCGGGCTGGTGCTGTTCGTCTTCGCCATCGGCCTGCAGGTCGGCCCCGCGTTCTTCTCCTCGTTCCGGAAGGCGACGCTGAAGTTCAACCTGCTCTCCCTGCTGATGATCCTGCTCAGCGTGGGCTGCGTGCTGGTGCTGTATGCCACGACAGGCGAAAGGCTGACCTCCCTGGTGGGAAGTTTGACCGGAGCCATGACCAATACGCCGGGTCTGGGCACGGCCCAGCAGACCTACTATGATACCGTCCACGGGACTTTCCTCGCGGAAGTCGATTTCCCGCGCGAGGGAGCCCGGATTGCCAGCGCCTTTGCCGTCGCCTATCCGATCGGCATGCTGGGCATTATCCTGGTGATCGTCTTCCTGCGCCATATTTTCCGGGTGGACCTGGACCGTGAACGCAAGCGGCTGGAAGAAGGGGAAGACGTGGAAACGAAAGTGGTTTTCCGCGAGTTCGAGGTGGTCAACCCCGCGGTCGTCGGGCGCCGCCTGTCCGAGGTCTGTTCGAGGTTCGAAGGGGATTTTGCCATTTCGGAGGTCCGGCGCGGCTGCGACGTGCTCTCCGTGTCGGAGGACCCCGTTCTCCAGCTGGGCGACCGGATCGGAATCGAACTCAAGCAGCGCGAAGAGCGCGTGGTTCGCATCATGTTCGGCCAGGAGATCGAGGAGGAGAGATCCGAAGGGCCCGCCCTTACGGGCACGCTGGCCCACCACCGCCTTGTACTGACGAAGCATTCGCTCAATGGCAAGCGGCTGGGGGACCTGAAGGTGCAGGAGAAATACCGGGTGACCGTGTCGCGCATCATCAGGTCCGGCGTTTCGCTCGTGGCGCGCGACAACCTGATCCTGCAGATGGGAGACGCCTTGATGACCATCGGCCGGACGGAGGATCTGAACCGTTTTGCCGAATATGTCGGCAACAGCAACAAGGACCTCGACCGCCCGAACCTGATTCCGATCTTCCTCGGGATCGGCCTGGGCCTGATCGTGGGCGCCATCCCGTTCCGCATCCCGGCCCTGCCGCACGCCGTGCATCTCGGCATCGCCGGCGGAGTGCTGCTGGTCGCCATCCTGCTGGGCCACTTCGGCCCGAAATGGAGAATCACGACCTATACGACCGCCAGCGCCAACAAGATGCTCCGTGAGATCGGCCTGGCCCTGATGCTGGCGACGATCGGCCTGAGCTCAGGCAGCAGCTTCGCAGAGGCCTTCCGTTACGACGGGCTCAACTGGATTTGCTTCGCGCTGGTCATCGCCATCGTGCCCGCCCTGGTCACCGGCCTGGTAGCGCGATTGGGCTTCAAGATGAATTTCTATCAGATCTGCGGTGTGCTCTGCGGCTCCGCGACCAACGCGCCGGTGCTCTCCTTCACCCAGGAGAAATACGGCTCCGACGCCATTGCGGTCAGTTACGCCGCCGTGTTCCCGGTGTCCCTGTTCCTGCAGGTATTGATTGCCCAGGTCCTGATCCTCTTCGCCTGATCCGACAAGAACCCTCCAGCATCCGATGGAAGCCACCCTGCACGCCCTGTTCTCCACGCTGCCCTGCGTCGTCTGCCTGCTGTGGACCGTGCTGCTCTTCGATGAGGCGCGCTGCCGGCGGGTGGGTGCGCTGCGGATCCTGACGGCCTTTGCGCTGACCTGCTCGGTGCTTTATTTCTGCCACGCGTTGTTTTTCAACGGGGAGGAGACGCCGCTGGTGCGGACCCTGTACCGGGGTGCGAATCTGGCGGTCTATCCGCTTTTCTGGCTGTATATCCGTGCCCTGAGCGAGTCTGCACCGTTGCCGCTGCGCGCCTGCTGGGTGCTCCTTCCTACCCTGGCGGGCCTGCTGCTCTCGGCGGTTGCTTTCGCTCTTGGCGAGAATTCGGATTTCGCCGACCTGCCGCTGCGCGCCGTCTTCCTGGTGGAAGTAATCTGGGTGTGCATCGCCGGCATCGGGCGTCTGAACGCCTACGAACACCGGGTGGTCAATTACTATGCCGACACGGAAGGGAAGTCGCTGGCCCCGATCCGCAATCTGCTGGTCCTCTTTGTGCTGATATCGGCTTTCTCCGCCCTGGTGAATTTCCTGGGGCGCTCGCTCTTCACGCCCACGCTCCTGCTCATCATCCCGTCCGTGCTGTTCAGCGCCTTGCTTTTCAGCATCTTCTTTGCGGGCCGGCGGATTGAATACACGGCCGGGGAAGTCTCCGGTCCGGAAGAATTGCCGTCCGGGGAGGCGGACGCCGCCAGCGAAGAAATGCAGGAACTGATCTTGCGGATCAACGCCCTGATGGAGAACCGGCAACTCTTCCGTACGCCCGGACTCAAGATCACGGACCTGGCCACGGAACTGGGCACCAACCGGACCTATGTCTCCAACTGCATCAACCGGATGAAAGGGCAGTCCTTCTCGGACTTCGTCAATGCCTACCGGGTGCGTTATGCCCAGCACCAGATGCGCTGGAACGACAGCGGCAAGACCATCGCACAAATCGGGGCGGAGGCCGGTTTCACGGGAGAGACGTCCTTCTTCCGCAATTTCAAGAAAGTGACCGGGCAGACGCCGCGCGAGTGGCTGACCGCCCAGGGGAAGCAGGACTAGAACCGCCAGCCCAGACCCAGGGTGAGCTTGTAGGGGAGGGCGTGGGACGTCTCGCTCTTGTAGTTGATGATGTCGATCACGCTGTGCTTGGCGCTGAAATTGAGCTGCAGGCCGGAGGCGAATTCGTAGCCGAAAGTGAGGCCCAGGCCGGCGTGGGCGTCATTGAGCGCATATTTCGGCTTGCCGGTGGCTTCGTCGATGGAGATGACCCTCCGGTAGGGCGTGATGAAATCTTTCATGCCGGGGCACCAGGCACTGAAAGTGATGTGGGTGTAGAGGCCTGCTCCCACGCGGAAACTGCCTGTCCTGACGGGGAAGGAGTAGGTCAGGAACACCGGGATGTCCATACCCCAGAGCCGCATGTCGGCCAGGTCATTGGGGCCGCGCCGGATCAGGAAAAACTTGAATCCGGGATCCCCGCTGGCCGAGACATAGCGGCCGCTCTGTAGGACGACCAGGGCCTGCACTTCGACGGCCAGGCGCCGGGTGATATGGTAGTCGATGAATCCGCCGCCTTCCACGCCGAAGCCCGGATAGGCGTAAAGGGAGGATTCGGCGATATACATCGACTCGCCGCTGTAGTTGGCCTGCAGGAGCACACCCATCGAGACCGTGCGGAATTTCAGGGAATCGGCATCCTGCGCCGACAGGACGGTCCCTGCGGCGAAAAACAGGAGGAGTGGTATGAGGATACGTTTCATGGGAATGCTTTTACAGGGTGATGCGGACGGAGACCTTGATGCCCCACTTGTCGGCTTCGCGCAGACCTTCGGTGTAACTGATTCTGCGGATATAGTCCACGCGGAAAATCTTGAAGATGTTCTCCACACCGGCAGAGACCTCCATATAGGGGATCTTGGACATCAGATGCGTCCCTTCCGGGAGGGCATACAGGCCTGCGGAGTTGAAGACCGGATTGTTGCGCTCGGACAGCGAACCGGTGACGGCGCGGAACGAGACCACCTCGCGGAGCTTGAGTTTGTTGAGCAGCGGAATGCGGTTGAAAATCCAGCCCTTGAGGAAGTAGGTGGCGAAGAACTCGACATACTGGTCCATCACGAATTCCATCGGCCGCATCAGGTTGTAGGCGTTGCCCACCAGCAGAATGGAGGGGTTGGCCTTGGGGGCGAAGAGTTCCGGCAGCGGCACGCGGCTCCAGATGAAGCCGGAGGCGAGCGATGCGTCGATGTGTCCGAAAGACGAGAGCCAGAAGCGTTTCTGCGCGTTGAATTCGGTCTTGTTGTAGAGGAATTTGTTGTCAAACAGGCCCACGGTATGGGACAGGCTCAGGATCGGGGCATCCTTCGCCAGGGTGATGGGCGCTTCCTTGCCGAGCCGGTTGGTGAAGAGCGGTTCGCCAGGCGCGTAGCGGAGGGTGGCCTTGAAGGACAAGTCGTTGAAGGATGTCACCGGGGTCAGGGAGCCGTCGGCCTCATAACGCTGGTAGGACAGCGTCCCGGCGGGCGTCACATGGTCGAAGTGGAGATCGGTGTGCAGGGTCACGCGCGACAGCCATTCCCGGTCATAGCGGATCTGGATTCTCGCGACGTACTGCAGCGGCTGCGGCGAGAAGTTGGACATGAAAATGTTGTCGCGGTCCAGCAGTTCGAAGCTCTGCCCCGGGCCCTCCAGATCGTAACTGGCGGTGATCTGAAGGTTGTTGCGCAGCGGCTCGAACGGATGGAAATTCTTCTTCTCGAAGGTGTGGATATAGGACAGCGCTCCCTTGAACCTGCGGTCCTTGAATCCGTAGGCGACGTAACCGTTGAAGAAATTCTGCTTGTTGACATTGGCCGTGGTCATGCCGCCGATGCGCAGACGAAGCCCTTCGAGGGTGTTGTAGTGGATCATGTTGGTGACCGGGCCGATGTCGAACTTGCTCTTCATCCGGTCCAGCGGACTGGCCTGGCGGTCGATCGGCGTGGTCGGGAAGTACTCGGAGGCGAGAGACTCGACGAGGCTGGCCGTCCGCCGGAAGGAGGGGACGGCATAGATGTCCGTCATCAGGCTGTCCAGGATGCGTTCCTTGCTGGTGAGCGGGACGGGGCGGCGATCGTTCCACCAGTCATCCGGACGCCACCAGTCCTTGTTGGCGATCTCCAGGTCCGGCTGGCTGAGCAGACTGTCGGGGACGTGCGTCTGGGTAAAGTCGTAGTCGCGGTGGACGATCTTCTTGTGGGCATAGAGCTGGCGCATCCACTTGAAGATGTAGAACTGGGCGTAGGTGTTCTTCTCCGAGGAAGCCCAGGTGCCGTTGGGCTGCTTCTCGAAGGTCTCCTCGATCGCGAGGTTGCTCACGAAGTTGAGGTTGATGTGGGCCGGGATGCCCAGGGAGTACTTCTTGACGGCGTAGGTACTGTCGTTGACGATGTACATGTGGCCGGTGAAGCTGTAGCTCTCGCTATTGAAGGGCACGAAGGTCAGGTCGATGCACTGCACGCCGTCCACCATCAGCGTGTCCGTGATGTAGTATTTGTAGTAGGCGGTGGCGAGCGAGGAGGAGACCGGGCTCACGAAACGGTTGACCAGCACTTCCATATCGTCATCGAAGAAGTCGGAATCCGCGAAGATGGTCTGGATGTTGGTCCCGAGCCCGCCTTCGTCCAGGACGTCATCGAGGCCCAGGCTGCGGCGGCGCTCCACGTAGGTGCGGGTGCGCCTGGGTTCCTGTTGGAAATAGGAATCGGCAAGCCTCTCGCGCAGGGAGACGGTCAGCACCGGGGTCTTCTTGAACTGCGTGGTGTCCACGTATTTCTTGATGAACGGGAACTTCCGCCAGAAACGGCTGCTGTCGAAGTTGACGTCGAACTTGTCCAGGGAGATGATCAGTTTCTCGTAATCGCGCACCTTGTAGCCTTCGTTGGAATTCACATGGTTCTCCCGCTTGTGCTTGATCACGTTGTTGACCAGCTCCACGGCCGGGTTGCCGCGCCGGCGGTACACCCTGTCGCGGCGCCGCTTGGGCTTGACCACGACGGCCTGGATGCCGTAGGTGTCCGGGTTCATCTTGATCTTGGCATCGGCTGTGGTGGCGCCGGGCCGGATGTTGAAGATATAGGTCTCGTAGCCGAGCATGATGAAACTGACGTTGGACCGTTTGCCTGCGGACTCGATGCTGAACTTGCCGTCCAGGTCGGTCATCGTGCCGATCTGCGTGCCGGGGAAGACGACGCTTACGTAGGGCAGCGGTTCTCCGGTCTGCGCATCCGTGACCACACCGCTCACCCGGGTCTGCGCGAAAAGGGTCCCGCAGACGAAAAATATGGATAATAAAGAGAGAAAATACTTCATATCATTGCAATCGCGCGCAAAGATAGCAAAAAGGCGGGAATTTCCCGCCTTTTTGTGCTGTCCTGACGCGCTATTTCAGCGCCCGCATCGCGTTCAGTACCGCCAGTACGGTCACGCCTACGTCGGCGAAGACGGCCAGCCAGAGCGTCGCCACGCCGGCGGCGGCCAGCACCAGGACGGCCAGCTTGACGCCGATGGCCAGCCATATATTCTCGCGGGCGATCCGCAGCGTCCGCCGGGCGATGCGCACGGCCGTGGCGATCTTGGACGGCTTGTCGTCCATCAGGACCACGTCGGCGGCCTCGATGGCGGCGTCGGAGCCCAGCGCGCCCATGGCGATGCCCAGGTCGGCACGGGCAAGCACGGGTGCGTCGTTGATCCCGTCTCCGACAAAGGCGAGCGTGCCTTCGCACAGCAACTGTTCCACGCAGGCGACCTTGTCCGCGGGCAGCAGCCCGGCATGCCATTCGTCCAGGCCCAGCGTCTCCGCCACGCTCCGGGCGATCTCCCGCTGGTCGCCGGTGAGCATCACGGTCTTGCGGATCCCTGCCGCATGCAGGCCGGAGATGGCCTGTGCGGCGTCTTCCTTGACCCGGTCGGAGATGACGATATGGCCGGCATAGCCGCCTTCCACGGCCACGTGGACGATGGTGCCGCTATGATGGCAGGGACGCCACGCGGCGCCGACCTGCTCCATCAGGGCGCTGTTGCCGACGGCCACGGTCTGCCCGTTCACCCGGGCGGTAAGGCCTTTTCCGGCATATTCCCGGATGTCCGCGATGGCGCAGCCGTCCTGCTCGCCGGGATAGGCGTCGCGCAGCGCTGCGGCAATCGGATGCGTGGAGTGGCGCTCCACATGCGCGGCCAGGTGCAGCAGCTCGTGCTCGTCCAGCGTGTCGGGATGCACGGCCGTGACGCTGAACACGCCCTCGGTCAGGGTGCCCGTCTTGTCGAAGACGACGGTCCGCACACGGGAGAGGGTGTCCAGCCAGGCCGTGCCCTTGACGAGGATGCCCCGGCGGGAGGCGCCGCCGATGCCGCCGAAGAAGGTGAGCGGCACGCTGATGACGAGCGCGCAGGGGCAGGAGACCACCAGGAACATCAGCGCCCGGTAGATCCACGTGGCCCAGGCGCCCGTGAAGAGCGGCGGCACGACGGCCAGCAGGACGGCCAGCCCCACCACGACCGGGGTATAGACCCGCGCGAAGCGCGTGATGAAATGCTCGCTGTGCGACTTGTTCTCCGCCGCGTGCTCGACCAGTTCCAGAATGCGCGAGGCGGTGGATTCGCCGAAGGCCCGGGTGGTGCGGACGCGCAGCACGCCGCTGAGGTTGACGCAGCCGGACAGGACTTCGTCGCCCGCGACGACTTCCCGGGGGATGCTCTCGCCCGTCAGGGCCACGGTGTCCAGGGACGAAGTGCCTTCGAGGACCGTGCCGTCCATCGGAATCCGCTCGCCGGGGCGGACGAGGATCGTTTCACCCACGGCCACGCTCTCGCTGGGGACGCTTTGCAGCGCCCCGTCCCGCTCCACGTTGGCGGTGTCGGGCCGGATGTCCATCAGATGGGCCACCGAACGGCGCGAGCGCCCCTCGGCGATCCCTTCGAAGAGTTCGCCGACCTGGAAGAAGAGCATCACGAAGACGGCTTCCGGGAACTGCGTTTCCGCTCCGGGCAGGAAGCCGATTGTGAGCGCGCCGATCGTGGCGACGCTCATCAGGAAGTTCTCGTCCAGCGCTTCGCCGTGGGCGAGCGCCTCGGCGGCCTCCCGGAGCGTGTCCCAGCCCACGATGAGGTAGGGGACCAGGTAGAGCAGCAGGTACTGCCAGGTGGCCCAGTCCGTATGCTTTTCTACGATGACGGCCGCGATGAGCAGGACGGTCGCCGCGGCGATCTTGACGATCCGCCCGCGCGCGCCCTCCTCTTCTTCGTGGTGATGATGCTCGTGCTCGTGATGTTCGTGCATGTGTGCCATATTGCGTGTTTTTAACTTTATGGACACAAAAATACCGGGCTGCCGCTGCAACCCGGTTGCAAAATGATTGGACCTTCGTCATTAACAGCCTGTGGCTGTTTTCCTCCTCACGGCTCGGCAGAAGCAGCCAGCTGTTTCTGCTCTCGCTCGCTGCGTCGGTTCCGGGCTTGATCCGGAACCTCCAAAAAGTAACGTAAATATCTGAAAATAAAGCAGCTGAGAAGCTAACTGCACGGGACATTTTAACGTCCGTTATTTTGTCCCAAAGGTAGATATTTTTTTGAAAACCGCAAAACCTGTCCTGAATTATTTCCAGGGCAGGTTTTTGATTTTTGTACCCGGCCTCCGGGACCGGACAAAATAACGGACGTTAA
>JAFTGA010000040.1 GCA_017458145.1 Bacteroidales bacterium
AGCGACCTGACGCTGCGCGAAGCCGCGGCGCAGGCGGGGGTAAGCTACACGGGCCTTCGCGCGTACGTGCTGTTCTACCACCGGGAGCTGGCGGACGCGCGGCTTCGCCAGCGGGAGGACGCGGCGGGCCGGAAGGTCGCGCGGGGGCAGCGGGGCGGCAACGGCGCGCACCGCGAGCCCAAGCCGGAGACGGTGGCGAAATACGCCGAAGCGCTGCGGCTGGTGCAGGAGACGGAGCTGACCAACGTCGAGATCGCGGCGAGTTGCGGCGTCGGGGAGGGCGGCCTGCGCAACTACCTGCGCGTCTGGCATCCGGCGTTGATGCAGGGCCGGACGCACTGGGAACCGGAAAGATAGTCCTGCCGGCAGCGGATGCCGGCATTACATATTTGTTGCAATCTTAAACATCCGCAGCCTGGACCGGGACTGGAAAACTTTTTGCCCAAACAAGGCCGGCCCCGGCGGGAGAAAATCCTGCCGGGGCCGGTTCCTGGTTGGTGTCGATCAGGACGTCAGTGCGCCATGATCGCGCCGACGAGGCCGAGGATGGCGTAGAATTCCGGAAGGGCGGCGTAGATCAGGGTGTTGGTGAAGACGTTGTGGCCCTGGGACACGCCGACGATGCCGTTCGCGCAGACCTGGCCCTGCCGCATGGCGGAGAGCAGGCAGGCGGCGCCTACGGACACGCCGATGCCGAAGCAGAGCGCACCGCTGATGGTGCCGGCCGTGAACTTGCCGAGCAGGATGAAGAACGCCACGAAGCCGTAGATGCCCTGGGTGGCCGGGAGGGCGGAGAGTACCATGTAGCTTCCGGAGGCTTCAGGCTTGCGCTTCAAGGCGCCTTCTGCGGCATTGCCGGCAGTCGTAGTTCCGATGGAGGAGCCGATGCCGGCGAGCGCCAGCACGAGACCCAATCCGAGATAACCGAGAATTTGTTCCATAATGTGTGATGTTTTATTTGTTATTTGTATTTACGAGAGGATTGAACTTGCGGCCGCTGCCTTCATAGCCGGAATTCTTGAAGAACTCCAGGAAGTTGAGCCTGAGCGGATGGACGAAGGCGCCGAGGGCGCACATTGCGATGTTGAGCGTGTGCCCGATGAGTACCAGTAGGATGAACGGGATCCAGAGCAGGGCGTTGGAGCCGTCTCCGAGGACCATCTTGCCCATGTCGTTGAACGCCATGCCCAGCATCGCGCCGGCGAGGCCGAGGGCGTAGAGGCGCAGGTAGCTGAGCACGTCGCCGAGCAGGCCGGTGACGGTGTTGTAGGTGTCCCAGAGGCCCATTCCGACGTTGGCGAGCTTGTTGCGCTTGGGATCGTTGAACACGAAGATGCCCAGCGCCGAGACCACGCCCAGCACGATGATGATCCACTTCGTGACTTCCGAGCTCAGCACGCCCGTGAGGGCGACGGCGCCTACGACCACGCCGCCCACGATGAGCAGCGTCCAGCCCAGGGTGCCGAGCGAAGCGGCAAAGCCCCGGAGCCGCACGGCGTTGATCGCCTTGACGACCATGGCGAGGCACAGGTGGATGACACCGACGATCAGCGACAGCACCATGCCGCCGGCATAGCCCGCAATCTCGTCCGGCAGGAACATCCAGCGGATGCCTTCGAAACACTTCCACTGGGCGATGTCGATCGAGAAGAAGGTGTGCATGAAGAAACCCACGACGACCGTCGCCACGCCGAGCGTGGTGACAAGCGGCGCCATGTCGCGGAAACTGTCCACCTTCTTGAGCAGCAGGCCCACGAGGATGAGCACGAGGCCGTAGCCCGCGTCGCCCATGCACATCGCGAAGAACAGCAGGAAGAAGACGGCGATGAAGGGAGTCGGGTCGAAACCGTCGTAGGCCGGCCGGCCGTACATGTCGGTCAGGACCTCGAACATCCTCACGAATTTGTTGTTCTTGAGCTCGATAGGCGGGTTCTGCTCGACCGTCGCTTCATCCTTGATGTAGATCACGGCCGCCTGCTCCAGGGCCGCGGTCACGGCCTCGTCGCATTCGCTCGGGACAAATCCCACAAGCGTGTCGAGGGTGTCTTCCGCAGCCGGGACGGCCGTCATGCCGGCCAGGTAACGGTCCAGGTCGGTCTGGATGTGCCGGATATGCCGTTCCATCTTCGGGATGTCGGCCTTGCGTTTCTCGAGGATTCCGCGGTGGCGGGTGATCTTCTCCTCAAGCTCCTGGAGTTTCGGCTCCAGTTCGGAAGGCGTGTGCTTCGGGGCGGGGAGTTCCTTGAGCGGGAAGCCTGCCGGGTCGCCCAGCAGGACGAACCAG
This sequence comes from Bacteroidales bacterium, assembly GCA_017458145.1. Taxonomy (GTDB): domain Bacteria; phylum Bacteroidota; class Bacteroidia; order Bacteroidales; family UBA932; genus Cryptobacteroides. Next base: position 2,285 of record JAFTGA010000040.1, read on the forward strand.
GTGGTCCCGTCCCGCTCGTCCACGACCTGGAGGGCGTACTGCTCCGCCCAGGCGGGATCGAACTTCTTGGTGGCCACGCTGTAGTAGTGCGGGCCGAAGGGGGCGAGCCGCTGCCGGTCATATTCGCCCCAGGGGCCGATGTCCTGCAGTTCTTTGAGCAGGGCGTCGCGCTCGAGCGTAAGGCCTTCGAGCGTCTCGTCGGAGCCCTTCCGGGTGCACTCGATGTCGTGTCGGAGCGTCTCGATATTGTCGAGCAGCGACTGCGAGTAACTGTCCACCGGTTTGGCGGACCGGGTGATGTCCACGACGCCGAGCTGCTGCAGTTCGGCGAGGAATGCGTCCTTGTCCCCGTGCAGGAGGATAAAGGAATAACGGGTCATCGGTGTGATCATAGGCCGGCCTCCTCTTCTTCTGCGTGACGGGTCTTGACAATCTTGGAGGAAGCCTTGGAGAGGTTCTCCTCGTCTTCCATATAGCGCTTGATCTTGCGGATGGCCTCCTTGTAGCCCGGAATCTGGACTTTCTCGTAGAGATTCACCTTCTGGGTGGTCTTCTTGCGGTTGAACTCGAGGATCTGCCGGCGCTGCTCATAGATCTCGGACTCGATGCCCAGGCGGGAGAGTTCCTTGAGGATCGCCACGCCGTCGGCATACCAGGCCGGCTTGACGAAGGCGTTGAACGGCTGGATCTCATAGTGGATCCGGTCCAGCTGGGGCGTCTTGACGCCTGCCACCTTGACGGTGCGCAGGTCCACGTCCGTGATCTTGATCAGACCGGGCTCGAATTCGTTCCAGAGAGCGGCCAGATAGTCGTATTTCTGCAGGGAAGCTTCCAACTCGTCCATCAGCCGCTCGGATTCCGCCTTGGCAGTCTGTACGCTCGAGCGCAGGGCCGACTCCTTGTTCTTGAGGGTCGGCAGGGCGTTCTGGCGCACCTTGAGCTGCTTGCCAAGATTCGTCAGGGATGTCTTGTTGTATTGAAACTTAATTGCCATAAGTTTTGATGGGATTCCGGGTCAGGCCCGGAATGACGTTGTCAGTTCCTGTACAGCGTTATGCTTTTTTCCAGTATTTGTCGACGAAGACCTGCTTGATGCCGGTCTCGGCGGGCGAGAAGTACTTGCCGAAGATCTCCCACGCGGTGTCCAGCATCTGCTCGATAGTGATGTTGACGTCGATCGAGAGCAGACGGGTGGCGTATTCCTTGGCGTAGTCCAGGCAGCGCAGGTCGTAGTCCGAGAGGTCGAATCCGTTCTCGAGCTTGGTCTTGGCGTTCTGGGCGTCGGCGTACAGGCGCACGCCGGCGTTCATCACCTGGGCGTGGTCCTCGCGCGTCTTCTTGCCCTGGACGAGCTGTTTGAGTCGGGACAGCGAGCGGAACGGGTCCACGATGACCTTGCCGGAATCGGGATCCGCGCGCAGGAACAGCTGTCCTTCGGTGATGTAGCCCGTGTTGTCCGGGATGGCGTGCGTGATGTCGCCGTCGTTGAGCGTCGTCACGGCGATGATGGTGATGGAGCCGCCGTCGGGCAGCTGCACGGCCTTCTCATAGATTTTGGCGAGGTCGGAGTAGAGCGAGCCCGGCATCGAGTCCTTGGACGGGATCTGGTCCATGCGGTTGGACACGATGGACAGGGCGTCGGCGTACAGGGTCATGTCGGTGAGCAGGACGAGGACCTTCTCGTTCTTGTCCACGGCGAAGTACTCGGCCGCGGCCAGGGCCATGTCCGGGATCAGCAGGCGCTCCACCGGCGGCTCCTCGGTCGTGTTGACGAAGGAGACGATCTTGTCCAGGGCGCCGGCGGACTCGAACTTGTGGCGGAAATAGAGGTAGTCGTCGTTGGAGAGGCCCATGCCGCCGAGGATGATCTTGTCCACGTCGGCGCGCAGGGCCACGTCGGCCATCACCTGGTTGTACGGCTGGTCCGGGTCGGCGAAGAAGGGGATCTTCTGGCCGGAGACGAGCGTGTTGTTGAGGTCGATCCCCGCGATACCGGTCGGGATCAGCTCGGACGGCTGGCGGCGCTTGTAGGGGTTGACGGACGGGCCGCCGACCTCGCGCTCCTCGCCCTCGACTTCCGGGCCGCCGTCGATCGGCCGGCCGTAGGCATTGAAGAAGCGGCCGGAGAGCTGGTCGCTCACGCGAAGGGTGGGCGGGGCGCCGTGGAAGGAGACCTCGGCGTTGGTCGGCACGCCTTCCGTGCCGGAGAATACCTGCAGGGTGACGCTGTCGCCCTTGGTCTTGACGACCTGGGCGAGCTTGCCGTTCACCGTGGCGAGCTCGTCGTTGGCCACGCCTTTCGCGTTCAGCGTGACCGTGGCCTTGGTGATGGCCTGGAGCTGGGTGTATGTGCGTTGGAATGCTTTCGTTGCCATATGCTTCTTATGCGAGGTGGTTGCGGAGCTGCTGCTCGTATTCGTGGAACTTGGGGCTCTGGAACTCGGTGTAGTTCATCTGCCGCAGGGTGTTGATCAGGTCCTTGAAGAAGCTGCGGCACTTCTCGAAGTCCTCGAACTCGAAGGAGTGGTCGCAGATCTCGAGGATCAGCTCAAGCATGAAACGCTGGCGCTCCAGCGGGCAGAGGGCGTCGATGGCGTCGAACGCATCCTGCTGCAGGAACGCGTAGTCGATCAGTTCGGACTTCCAGAAACTCTCGTGATAGCTCATCGGCACGCCGTCGTCGCCCAGAATGTTGATCTGGTCGGCCATCTCGCGGCCGCGGCGGACGATGTTCTTGGCTTTGAGCACCTTGTCCACCCAGCCCCGCTCGATCTTCTCCTGGAGGAACTCCTGGATCTCCGGGTACTCAAGGTACTTGGAGTAGGATTCGATCGGATTCACGGCGGGGTAGCGCTTCTGGTCCGCGCGGTTCTGCTCCAGGGCGTAGAAGCAGCGGGCGGCCTTCTTGGTGGACTCGGTGACCGGCTCCTTGAGGTTGCCGCCGGCAGGGGAGACCGTCCCGATGAAGGTCACGGCGCCGGTCTGGCCGTTGTTCAGCACGACCATGCCCGCGCGGGCGTAGAAATTGGAGATGATGGCGGACAGGTCCACCGGGAAGGCGTCCTGGCCCGGGAGCTCCTCCATGCGGTTGGACATCTCGCGCAGGGCCTGGGCCCAGCGGGAGGTGGAGTCGGCGAGCAGCAGGCACTTGAGCCCCATGGCGCGGTAGTACTCGCAGATGGTCATCGCCGTGTAGACGGAAGCCTCACGGGCGGCCACGGGCATGTTGGAGGTGTTGCAGATGATGGTGGTGCGCTCCATCAGCTTGCGGCCGGTGTGCGGGTCCACCAGCTGCGGGAACTCCGTGAAGATCTCCACGACCTCGTTGGCGCGTTCGCCGCAGGCCGCCATCACGATCACGTCGGCGTCGCCCTGCTTGGCGATGGCGTGCTGGAGGACCGTCTTGCCGCAGCCGAACGGGCCGGGGATGAAACCCGTGCCGCCCTCGGCGATGGGGTTGAAGGTATCGATCACGCGCACGCCCGTCTCCATGACCCTGGAGGGGCGCGGCTTCTCCTTGTAGCAGCGGACGGCCACCTTGACGGGCCATTTCTGCGTCATCGTGACGGGCACGTCCTCTCCGTCGGGAGCCGTCAGGACGGCCATCGTCTCATCGACGGTGTAGCTGCCGGCCGGGGCCACCGACTTGACGGTGTATTCCCCCCGGAAGGAGAAGGGGACCATGATCTTGTGGGGCAGCCAGCCCTCCTTGACTTCGCCGAGCCAGTCCGCGGCCACGACCTTGTCGCCGGGCTGCGCGATCGGCGTGAATTCCCATTTGGCCTCGCGGTCGAGCGGGTCGGTGTATTCACCGCGCTTGAGGAAGACCCCCGTCATCGTGGTGAGGTTGTTCTGGAGGCCGTCGTAGATGCCGGACAGCAGGCCCGGGCCGAGCGTGACCTCGAGCATCTTGCCGATGAATTCGACGGCGTCTCCGTTCTTGAGTCCGCGGGTGCTCTCGAACACCTGGACCGAGGCCTTGTCGCCGGTCACCTTGATGACTTCGGCGAGCAGGCGCTGTCCGCCGACGGTGATGTAGCAGAGCTCATTCTCCGCCACAGGCCCGTCGACGGCGACGGTCACGAGGTTCGAGACGATGCCCGTTACCTTTCCTGTTGTACTCATATCGCAATTGTCTGTTTTTTGTTTTCGTAGGTGGATTGGATGTCATCGACCAGGCGGCGGAAGAAGGCGCGGCCGGAGTCGGGGTCGAGCTGCAGCCAGCGGTCGATGATCTTGAGCCGGGCGACGAAGCCGAGGATGGCGTCGAGGTCGAAGTAGTCCATCATCGTGAGCTCCTCGATCTTGCGCCAGCGCAGGTCGTCCAGGCCGCGCTCGCGCCGCAGGATGTCGCTGCCGCGCAGGACGCTCTCGACGGCGGGAAGGTCCTCGAATTCTTCGTCTTCGCGTCCTTCCAGCAGGATTCTGTCCTGCCCGGCGGGGCGGCCGAGAGACTGGTTGAGGTAGGCCACCGTGGCGTTGCGCAGCTCCATGTCGAAGGCGAACCACTCCCGGATGAAGCGGTTCTTGTGGCGGAGGGCCTCCGTATAGAAGCCGGCGTCCATCCTGTCGGGGTCATAGCCTGCCAGCAGGGTGTCAAGCACGGCGGCGTCGCCCGCGGACAGCTGCTCACGGATCTCCTCCACGATCGCTGCCGCGTCCAGGCTGTCCGAACGGCTGTCTTCCGGCCGAAGGACCGGCAGGCAGGCGACGATGTACTCGTAGTTGTTCATTGCTTATCCGAAGAGAAGCTTGCGGGTCACGGGACGCAGATATTCGGCGATCAGCGCCTTGAAGGTGTCGTCGGTCAGGCTGACGAACCAGCTTCCGTCCTTCGGGCCGATGGAGAATCCGCCGCCCACCTTCTTGCTGAATTCGGCCTTGACTTCGCTGCCGAGGGCCTTTTTCAGTTCGCCCGCGAGCCAGGGCTCAAGCTCCTTCTGCAGGGAGGCGGGAAGGATCAGGGCGAGGTCCGCGGATTCGCTGGCGCTGAAACGCCCGGCGACGGTGGTGATGATCTGCTTGAGGAAGTCCGGGTCGCCGAGGCTTTTCTCCACCGGAGCGGCGCTGACGGCGCCGACCAGCAGGTTCTCGATGTCTTTCTTCGTGGCCTGGAGACACTGGGCGGAGCCCATCCGGAGGTCCGATGCGGTCTTCTCCCGCAGGTCGGCCGCCTGCTGCTGCGCCAGGGCGAGGATTTTTTCCGCCTCGGCGCGGGCGTCCGCGAGGATGCGGTCCGCTTCGTCATGGGCGCGGGCAAGCAGTTGTTCTCCTTCTTCTTTTCCTTTGGAGAGGCCTTCGTTGTAAAGCCGCTCCGTGAGTTCCTGTAATTTGTTGGACATATATCGGATAGTAGTTATTAGTCGACTTGTGGCTGACCGCTGTCTTACAAAACTAATAAAAATCCTCCAAAAAGCAAAGCAGGGTGGAGATTTTGCATAACAATTGGCGGATTCTGACAAGACAAAGCCGCCGCTCCCGGCGGGAAGCGGCGGCTTTGTCTGCGTTGCGTGCGGACTATCCGAGGAAGCCCAGCAGGATACCGGCGGCCACGGCGGAGCCGATGACGCCGGCGACGTTCGGCGCCATGGCGTGGGTCAGCAGGTGGTTGCCGGGATCGGCTTCGAGGCCGACCTGTTCGGACACGCGGGCGGCATCCGGCACGGCGGATACGCCGGCGTTGCCGATGAGCGGGTTGATCTTCTTGCCTTCGGGCAGGAACAGGTTCATGAACTTGGCGAAGAGCACACCGAAGGTGGTGGCGATCACGAAGGACGCCAGGCCGAGGCCGAAAATGAGGGCGGAACGGCCGGTGAGGAACACGTCCGCCTGGGTGGAGGCGCCCACGGTGATGCCGATGAGCGTGGTCACCACGTCGATGAGCGGGCCGCTGGCCGTGGTGGCGAGGCGCTTGGTGACGCCGCTCTCCTTGAGCAGGTTGCCGAAGAAGAGCATGCCGAGCAGCGGCAGGCCGGAGGGGACGATGAAAGCCGTGCACAGGAAGCCGATGATCGGGAAGATGATCTTCTCGCGCTGGCTGACGGTGCGGGGTTTGTTCATCCGGATCAGGCGCTCCTTCCTAGTCGTGAGCAGGAGCATGATCGGCTTCTGGATCACGGGTACGAGGGCCATGTAGGAGTAGGCCGATACGGCGATCGCGCCCATCAGTTCCGGCGCCAGCTTGGAGCTCAGGAAGATGGCGGTCGGGCCGTCCGCGCCGCCGATGATGCCGATGGCACCCGCCTCGTTGGGGGCGAAGCCGAGCGCGAGCGAGAGCAGGTAGGCGCCGAAAATACCCATCTGCGCGGCGGCGCCGATCAGGATCAGGCGCGGCTGCGAGATCAGGGCGGAGAAGTCCGTCATGGCTCCGATGCCCAGGAAGATCAGGGGCGGGTACCAGCCGTTCTTCACGCCGTGGTAGAGGATGTTCAGCACGGAGTTCTCCTCATAGATGCCGATCTTGAGGCCGACGCCGGTCTCCGGGTCGAAGAAGAGGGGGATGTTGCCGATGATCATGCCGAATCCGATCGGCACGAGCAGCAGCGGCTCCCAGTGCTTGACAATACCCAGCGTAATGAACCCAAGGCCGATGCAGATCATCAGCAGGTGCTGCCAGGTACAGTTGGCAAATCCGGTAAACTGCCAGAATTGCTGGAGGCTGTCGATTATGTTTTCCATCAACCGATCGTTACGATATCAGCCCCTTCGAGCACGGAATCGCCCTTGGACACGTGGATGGCGGTGATGGTGCCGTCGCACTCGGCGAGGATCTCGTTCTCCATCTTCATCGCCTCGATGACGGCGACTTTCTGGCCGCGCTTGACGGCCTGGCCTTCCTTCACGTCGACGGAAATGATGACGCCGGGGAGCGGGCTGCCGATTTTCTTGCCGGCACCTGCCGGTTTCGGTGCGGCGGCCGGCGCGGCAGCCGGGG
>JAFTGA010000008.1 GCA_017458145.1 Bacteroidales bacterium
AACGCCGCACAAAACATACTCCGGGAAGGACTGTCCCGGTATTCCATAAGCGCTTCAGTAGAAGCGCTGGGATAGAACCCCACGAATTCATTCGTGGGAGCAGTCAGTTTCAAGTTTAAGGAGTCTATTCGCCAGTACTCTCCATGCTTTCCAACCAGGAGGATTATGTCAGAGCGTGTAGGTGAAGGAGAAGAGGAATTCCCGGCCGCGTAGCGCAAAATCATAGGAGAACGTGTCCAAGCCCGTGAAGAGGGCATAGGCGTAGCTCCGGGTGTCGAACAGGTTGTGGACCTGCAGTCCGGCGCGGACCTTGCCTTTGCTCCATTCGATGCCGGCCTCGCCGAGCAGCATCTGCTTGTGGGTATCCGCCGCGATCTGCGTCCGGATGAATTCCGCCTCGGCGTGCAGGCGGAGCCCTGTGACCGGGAAGAGGGAGAGCGACCCCGTATGCGTCTGCGAGACAAAGGCGGAACTCCTGCCCAGGTAGGAGCTCACGTTGCGATTCCAGTCTCCCTGGTAGGAGAGGGAAATCCATGGCCACGGGGCCGTGCTGGCCTCCCAGTTGAGCCGCAGGTTGTGCCCATTGTAGTCGATGGCGCGGCCCTGCTGGGTGATGGCGTTGCGGCTCCAACCGCCCCGGGCGCCGACCGAGAGTTTGGTGGACGTGTGCTGGAAGCGCTTGGAGAGGGTCCCGGACAGGTTGAGCGCGTCGGAGCGGACCGGCTCCGGCAGGCTCGTGGTCCAGATGTGTTCTCCCTCCAGCGTCTGGGCGCTGCGCAGGTTGCTCACCGTCCGGGAGGCGGAGGCATCTGCATGCAGGAACCACAGTTCGATGGGGCGCTTCCAGTCATAGGTCAGGGAGATGACGCTGTTGCGGCCGTCGTGCAGGATCCCCGGACGCACCCGGATGCTCCGGTACCCGGACAGGGTGGGCGTCTGGAGGAAATCCGTGATGTCGCCCATGATCCGGTTCGACCGGACACTCAGCCTCCATTCGGACCGGGCAGTCGCCTGCCAGTCCAGCGACAGCGTGGGATCGGCGATACCGAGCAGGTGCCGCTCCCGCCCGCCGGTCCTGCGGTCCTGGACGAGCTGGCCCTGGGCGCCCAGACTCAACGCAGCATCCACCTGGAAGCGCCGCGACCGGGACTGCCAGCGCAGCGAGGGCGAGACCGCCAGGTAGCCGGTCCAGGCTCCCAGGCTGCCTTCGGCGGCGAGATCCGCCGTTTCCAGAGAAGTGTCCAGCCGGTCATAGTCGAGGCTGGCCCGCAGCGGCAGTTCCAGGGTGGTGAAGCGCCAGTCCCTGGCGGTCCGCGCCGTCTGGGTGGTCGAAAGGTGGTGGCTGCGTCCGCTCTGCCGTCCCTGATACCCGGCCCCTGAGAATTCATAAGAAGCCGAAGGAACGGCCGTCCAGCTGGTCTCGTTGCTGAAGGAGATGCGCCGCTGGCCGATCCGTTGCCGCCAGTCGATTCGGTTCTGCAGGCGGATCAGCCGGGCGCCGGACTGCTGGCTGAGCTGCGCGATATCGCGCCCGGTATCCAGGGCGTCCGAGACGAAATTGGCCGTGGCCTGGAACGTCTCGTCCACGTAGCGGTCGTCGGCGTTGAGCCGGTATTCCAGGCTCAGGGTCGGGATGTGCAGGGTACTTGCGGGGGCGAAATGCTCCTGCACCGTGACCCGCTCGTCGCCGGCATAATAATCACTCTGTGTGCCATAGGCGTAGGCGCTGTGGCTATAGGCATAATGGGCGTTGAACTTGAGCTGGACGTCCTCGCTTTGCTTGCGGGACGCGTCCACGCTGAAATAGCCATCCAGCGGCCGGAGGTACCAGCGTTCGCCCACCGGTGGCGTGGAGGCGGTCAGGGACCCGGTCAGTGCCGCGGCATGGCCGGAGATCCGGTCCGAGACGAAGAAGTTGGACGTCTCGCTCAGGGCGAAGCGGGCGTCGTTGCCCGCCTTGGCGGAGAGGATGGCCTGGTTCTGCCCGCCCAGCGTCATCAGCGACCCACCCAGGCGCCACAGGGCACCGTCCGCGCCCCAGCCCGCCCGGGCCTCGCTGCTGCCCACCGGCTTGAGCCGGGCCTCCTTGTTGAGCTTGATGTTGAGGGCCACCTGGTCGGTGCGGCCGGTCTTGCGCTCCATCTTGATGCTCTGATGGTTGTCCAGGACCTCCACTTCGTCGACGAGTTTCGCCGGGATGCCGCGCGTGGCCAAGGTGTATTTCCCGCCGAGGATGTCCACCCCGTCGATGTAGAAATGGCTGATGGTGCGGCCCTGGTAGGAAACCTGTCCGCCGGCGGCGACTTCGATGCCCGGGATGCGTTTCATGGCATCCTCGAGGGTATAATCCTCCTTCGCCACCAGGCCCGGCAGCCAGAAGGAGAGGGTGTCGCCCCGGAGCTTGACCACCGGGGCCGTGACCGTGACCTCCCGGAGCGTCTCACTGCGCTCCCGCAGGATCACGTCCAGTCGGCGGCTCTGCAGCGTGACGGGGACTTCCAGCTTCTCATAGGAGAGGTGGTCGAAGCTGACGGTCGCCGCCCCGCCGGTGCTCTCAGTCTCCAGCCGGTAGCGGCCCTGCCGGTCGGTGGTGCCGTAGCGCAACAGCTTGTCCTGCTGGCGCAGGGACACCACGGCGCCCGGGATGGCGGCACCGTTCTCGTCCTGCACATGGCCCAGAATCACGGTCTGGGCCGGGAGAATGTGTGCGGCGAGCAGGCAGGCTGCCAGGGCGGAGAGGCACTTGCGCATCGCTTATTCGAGTTCGAGGGGCACGTAAACGTGGGAGGACATGCGGATGGGCACGCCGTTGACGCTGATCACACCGTCTCCGTCGTTCGTCTTGAAGACGGCGATGCTGCGGATGCTCTCCGGGGGGATGTTGCTGAGCGAACTGCCGCCGGAGGCGTTCTTGCGCTGGACGAATCGGTCGCGCTGCGTCTTGTCGCGGGTGGCGTCCTGCGTGCGAACGATGGGACAGGCGGCCCGGCGCACGGCTGTCGCCGAGAAATGATGCAGCCCTTCGGCATCCTCGGCCTCCAGGATGAGGCCGGGCAGGCCGCCGAGCTTCCAGGGGCCGAAGACCGCGGGAATACCGGGGGTGTACCAGACCGTCCAGTCCCGCCCGCCGTAGCGGGTCCGGGCCTGCTGGCAGGGGTAGCCGCAGACTTCCTTTTCGCCTTCGCCGAAGGTCCATTCCAGCCGGGGCTGCTCGGTGTAGGTGAATGTGCCCGGCGCGAGGACGTCATCCACCGTCAGGCTGCCTTCCGGCCAGTTCTGGAAGACGACCGGCTCGAAGAACCAGACGGTCTTGCGCGTGTTGTCCACGGCCTCTGTGATCTGGTCGCCCGGCGCTCCGGCCTGGGCCAGCGAATCCACCCGGTAGGTGAGGTAGTCCAGGAACCGGGCCTGCCCGGCTCCGAATTGCAGGATGGTGGTGTAGTGGTCCGTGACGCTCTTTGCGGTATCGGCGGGCGCCTGCCCCGAGGCCGGGGCCTGGCGGCGGATGACGATGCTGCGTTCCTCTCTGTCGGCCTGGATGGGGGAGTCGCCTTGCGGCGCGGTGCGCAGGTCGTAGGCATAGATGACCTCGTAGAGGGCCTCGCCGATGCGGTTGTAGCCCGGGGCTTCGCCGCTTGCGCGGTCCATCGGGACGCTGCGCACGGAGACGACCTTCGGCTCCTGCGCGGAGACGCTGACACTGAGGATAAGGGGCAGGACGGCGCCTGCCAGCAGGATGGAGAGTCTATTCATGATGTGATGCGTGTTGTTTCGTGTGGATATCAAGGATCCCGCCACCGTCTCCGTTCTTCAGGACATCTATGGAGTGGATGGTGTGGGGATCGATCTGCTTGAAGGCGATGCTGTCTATCTCGCGCCCGTCCACCCGGATGGTGACCCCCTTGTCTCTGCCCGCGCGGAAGGAGACATGCGGAATACTGTCGCCGATGGGCTCCGCAGTGACACGGACCACCCTGTTGCCGTCCGGCTCGGGAGAAGCCACGTACAGGGTCCGGGCGTTCAGGGCGAGGCCCGCTCCCAGCAAGGGGAGCAGGACGGCCAGCTTCCAGGCCCGCGCGGAGCGGGAGGGCTGGCGGAGCATCATGTCGATGCGGCCCTTCAGGGTGCTGTGGTTGAGGTTGTTGGCAATCGAATAGCCGGCGTCCGACATCGCCTTGCGGACGAGCAGCAGCTGGTAGTCGCGCGGGCTGAAACCCCGGTCCAGCACGGCTTTGTCGGCCTCGTACTCGTGCAGGGCCGTCAGCTCGCGGCGCAGCAGCCACACGGCCGGGTTGAACCATTGGAACAGGGTGCAGAGGTCCAGCAGCAACAGATCCCAGGAATGGTGGAGCAAGAGGTGCGCGGCTTCGTGGGTGTAGACCGAACTACCGTCGAATCCGGCCGCCTGCGCCGCCTCGAAATCCCGTCGCCCCAGGAAGATATAGTGCATCCAACTGGAAGGGGAGGGCTCCTGCACCCCATCCGGGGTGTTGCAGACCACGATGACGGTGCCGTCCGGCCGGGCGTGGCGCTCTCCGGTGCGGATGAGCCGCCGGACGCGGCCGAAGGCCAGGGCGAGGCGCACGAGTGCGGACAGCACGCCGAGCAGGTACAGGGCACCGAGCACGAGCACCCAGCCGTCAGGCCCGCTCGCCCTCGGCACAGTCTCGACAGCGATGACGGGCGCGGCAATCTCCGGCCTCGGGACGCGCACGGTGATGATGCAGAGCGGCAGCAGCAGGGAGGCCGCGAGCCCAGCGAGCAGCACGATGCGGTTCAGCCGGTGGAAGGTCTCCCGGCTGAGCAGCAGCCGGAAGAAGAGGTAGAAGACGGCGAGCGCCGCGGCCGCCTTGGCGGTATAGATCAAGAATGCTTGCATGGCTTAGGCTCCTTGTTCGATGCGGGCGATCAGTTCCTTGAGTTCTTCGAGGGAAATCTTCTCCTCGCGCACCAGCGAGGACAGGACGTCCAGGTAGGAGTTGCCGAAGAAGTCCTCCACGGTGCCCGAGAGGGTCCGTCGGCCGTACTCCTGCTCCGACAGGAGCGGGGCGTACCTGTAGGAATTGCCGAACAGTTCGCGTCGGAGGAATCCGTCCTTCTCCAGGGTCCGTACCTGGGAGGCGAGGGTGTTGAAGGTGGGATGCGGCTCGGGATAACGGTTCAGCAGGTCCCGCACGAACATCGGTCCCTGCTTCCAGAAGTGATCCATGATCACCCGTTCTTTTTTGGTCAGTCTGCGCATGAATTTCCAGCGTAAAGGATGCTGTCGGGACAAAGGTATAAAAAGAAATCCGAAAAGTCTTAAACTTTTTCGGATTACTCATGAGATTTTTTCGGAGTTATAGCCTCCTGTGTGCGTGGAAGGCCGTTTTTGCTCAGCAGCGGCTGTCCAGGACTTCGGCGATGTCGCGCACGGGCCGGTCGGCGTCGCGCACGAAGGTCGAAAGGCACAGCGGGCAGCCGGTGACGATCTCGGACGGGTCCGCGACCGTGAGGTTGTCCAGGGCGTTCCGGACCATCGGGCGGCGCTGGTCGAAACTGAGCGTGAGGCTGCCCAGCGACCCGCCGCAACAGATGCTCTCGGCGTGGTGCCTGCCGGCTTCGACGAGTTCGCCTGCGGCGGCGAGGGCCTGCCTGGGCTGCTCATAGATGCCGCAGCCGCGTCCCAGCTCGCAGGGGTCGTGCCAGACGAATTTCGCCTCGCCGTCGCGTTGGATGCTGAGTTGGCCCGCGGCGATCAGTTCCTGGAAGAAGACGCTGTGGTGCACCACCCGGATGCCGTCCAGGGGGTATTCCTCCTTGAAGATGCGGTAGCAGATCGGGCAGGAGAGCAGCAGGGTGTCGCAGCCGCTGGCGCGGATGATCTCGAGGTTCTTGGCGATCAGTTCGCGAGCCTGCTCCGTGCGCCCGGCCATCATCAGCGGCCGGCCGCAGCACAGTCCGCCGTCGGGATCCATCATCTGCCAGCGCACCCCGGCTTTGTCCAGCAGGGAAGCGGTGGCGCGGCGGATGGAGGGTGTCAGGTGCGTCATGCAGCCTGCGAAATACAGCACGCCGCCGGACTCTCCGCCGGCACCCGCGGCCACGGCCCGGGCCATCGGACGGACATTGATGCCGGCATAGGAGGGGGAGAGGGCATACTTGCGCCGCTCGCGCTGCGCCACGCGCAGTTCCGGTCCCTGGGCGCCCACCTGGCAGACGGCCGTACACTTGCCGCAGAGCAGACATTTGTCGGCGATCTCCTCGATGCGCCGCTCGTTGCCGCGCCGCAGCTGGCGGTTCAGGTAGACCGTGCAGTCCTTGCAGTTGGCCTTGCGAACGGTCATCGGGCAGGCGTCGATACACACGCCGCAGCCCGGACAGGAGTACACTTCCAGCGTGGCAAAGCCCTTGCGCGGATGGCGGATGCGGATGCCGGCGTTGCGCATCGGGATCAGCAGCATCTCCGCGGGGATGTGCATGTAGCGGGTGAACGGCAGCACGCACATGAAGACGCACAGGGCGACCGAATACGCCCACCAGGTCGGCAAGGCGTAGAGGTCGTTGCCGAGGAACTGGCGGAAGACCCAGTTCGTCGGGATCGTGAGGAAACTGCCCCCGCTGATATGGGCGGTGAAACTCTCGGCCAGCAGGCGCAGCGGGAAGATGGCCCAGAGCGAGTACAGGCCCACCCGGTCCAGCAGGCTCAGGCGCGTGGTGCGCCGCATCCCGACGATGCGGGAGGCGAAGCGCTTGATGATGGCGATTGCGATGCCGCTGAGGATCAGCAGCAGGAAGAAGTCCATCAGGAACATCAGCAGGGAGCCCTGGATGGTCTGCTCGGTCTCCGCTACGAAGTAGTTGAAGAAGATCGGATAATAGAAGAGGCGGATGCGCTCCGGCACGAAGAGCATCACCTCCAGGTGGCCCAGCACGATGATCATGAACCAGCCGAAGGCAATGCTGGAGTGCATGAAGCCCAGAACCTTATTGCGTTTCCACAACTTAACGTGAATCAGGCAGTTCAGGAAGATGTCCCGGACGTTCATCCAGATGTATTTCGGGGTGAACAGCGAGCCCAGGAAGCGTTTGCGGTCGGCCTTGGGCAGCTCCGCGATCACGCGCACCATCGCCACCAGGCAGTAGCCCAGCACGAAGGCCATCCCCACCAGGAAGGGGATTACGAACGGGTCGAAGTGGGTGATAAAACGCTCTCTCATCGCACGGCCTCCCCGTTTTTGTCCAGGCGGCAAAGCGTCAGGATGAGATGCCGCGTGTTGATGCCCCGCGGACAGACCATGGTGCACTTGCCGCAAAGCATGCAGCGCGACAGCATGGCGTCCACTTCATCGTCCCGGCCGCGTTGCAGGCCGAGAATGACTTTGCGTACGCTCATCCCCGACCAGGGCGCCGCCGTGCAGGTGGCACTGCAGCTGCCGCAGCCGATGCAGGTGAGGGCGTCGGGTTCCAGCTGTACGAGCCGGTCATAGCGCCGGCGGTCCACCGTGTCGAGGTTGACGGCCGAACTGGGGCTGAGCTTGAATCCGAAATCCATCCTTTATCCGCGTTTGCTTAAATACTGGTGAATGGCGAGGGCGGCGCTGCGGGCCTCCGCGAGCGTCTCCGGCACTGTCTTGGCGCCGGTGCAGGCCCCGGCGAAAAAGACGCCCGGGCGCGAGGATTCCGTGATGGCGGCCAGGTTGTTGCGGCTCTTCAGGAAGCCGTCCTCGTCCACCGTGGCGCCGATTTCGCGCGCATAATGCTGCGCGTCGGGATTGCACACGATGCCGGCCATCAGCACCAGCAGGTCGAGCGTGACCCGGACCGGCTTGCCGCTGAGCGTATCCTCCGCCTTGACGACCACGCGGCCGTCGATGGCCTCTCCCACCTCCGATACGCGGCCCCGGATGAAATGGATGCCGTAGTCGCGCTGCGCCTTGATGTAAAAGTCTTCGTATTTCTTGCCGAACAGGCGCAGGTCCATGTAGAAGCAGTAGACCTCCGCGTCGGGGAATTCTTCTTTGATTTCGATGGCCTGCTTGATCGCGGTGATGCAGCAGACCTTGGAGCACTGGGCGTTGCCGGCCTTGATGTCACGCGAACCCACGCAGTGCACGAAGCCCACTGCCTTGGGGTGGTCCACCCGCGGATCGTGGCGGGTGTTGAACCACTGTTCGAGGTCGCGGTTGGTGATCACGCGGTCGTAGATGCCGTAGCCGTATTCCTCCTTTTTGGAGGCGTCGAACAGGTGGAATCCGGTCGCGAACAGGACGGCCTGGCAGATCAGCGAGGAGCCGTCCGAGAGCACGAGGTTGAAACCGTCCTTGAGGCGGTTGATGCTGGCGATCTCGGTGTCCAGGCAGGTGCGGATCCCGCTCGTCTGCTCCAGCAGCGGCCGGATTACTTCCGAAGCGGGGGTCATATCGGGGAAGAGCCGGTTCCATTCGGCCACGTGGCCGCCTGCGACGGGGGCCTTTTCGATGAGCACGGGTTCATAGCCCAGGGCGGCGAGCTGCCGGGCGGCTTCAAGTCCGGCGATGCCGGCGCCGATCACGGCGATGACGGGGGTGCGGTTGACCATGGTCTAACAACATTTGAGGGTCGCCGGGAGACCCGGTGTCTTGATCTTCTTTTCGTCCATTCCGAGGTATTTCTTCGCGGGGTCATAGGGGATGCCGATCTTGTCCAGCAACGGCTCCACGGCCACCTGGTGGACCTGCAGGCCGAGGTCCCACGGATCCACGCCCAGCACCAGCCCGGCCAGTTCCTCATAAGTGAAGGCCGGTATGCCATAGCCGTTCTGGCCGTAGGTCTTGCCTTCCATCTCGGCGATCACGTACTGCCAGCGGTCCAGAAAATAGGGACAGCCCGGGCAGTTGGTGATGATCATATCCGGGTGGTAGGGCTCCATCGATTCGAACTTCTTGTGTGTATTGGACAGGGAATAGCCACGGTTGGCCTTGACGAAATACTGCCGGAAGCCGAAGCCGCAGCAGTGCCGCCGCTCCGGGTAGTCGATTACCTGTCCGCCCCAGGCCTCGGCCATGCCGCTGAGCACGCAGGGGTACTCCGCTCCGCCCACGCCCTTGTGCGGGAACATTTTCGAATAGTGGCAGCCGATGTGCTCCACGATGCGCAGCGGCTCGCCCGTGGCGCGGGACACGAGCTGGTAGCGGGCGCGCTCGGCAATCTCGCCGCGCAGCTTGTACACGAGGTCGCTGGCGTGGGCGATGTACTTGGGCTTGTTGAATTCGCGCCGGCAGGCCTTCCAGAGATGCTCGCGGATCTTCTCCTCCAGTTCGGGGAACTCCCGCCAGGTCTCCAGGATCTCGGTGTAGTTGCCGAAGGAGGTGATGCAGGAGGTGACGAGGTTGTCGTAGCCGGCCTCGGTCATCAGCGCGAACTGGCGTGCCACCACGGTCATCGCCGTCTCCTGCGGGATGGTGTCGCAGTGGTAGGCGATGCCGGCGCAGGTGGTGTGGTGCTCGGATTCGTAGATGTCGCGGCCGAGCAGGTCGCGGCAGATCTTGAGGAAATATTTCTCGCTGGCCGGGAAGAAATTCTGCCGGATGCAGCTCCGTACATAGAACCAGTGATCGTCCGGAATCTCTTTCTGGTAGTCCGCCCAGATCTTCTGTTTGCCTTGGTAGATCATCTATTCGTTGTTGAAGTGCCCCACGGAGCAGTGCTCGTAGGTATATTTCGTGTATTCGTCAAAGTCCATCCCGAGTTCCGCGGCCTTCTCGCGCGAGGCGCGCTCCACGGCCTGGATGCGCTCGGTGCCGCCGGTCTCGTCGAAGATGGCCTGGAGCTCGTCCAGGTCCTCCTGCGGGATATGGCGCAGCGCGCCGGGGCCCTTGCCTTCATAATTGGCCCCCAGGCGGCCGTAGACCTCCTCCTTGTTGTCCAGGACCCACGCCATGATGGGGCCGGCCTCCGGGTAGTCTTCCGCCTGGATGGTGCTGGGGTGGATGCAGTAGCCCGTGTGCAGGACATTGCCCGTGAGGGTCTTGGTCAGCGGCCAGAGCTGGCGCCCCTTCTCCGAGGCGGTGAACCAGCCCTTCTTGGCGGAGAGGTTGCGCAGGGCCATGATCACAAGCCCCGCCGCATTGCCCCGCGGGCAGCGCGTCACGCACGACATGCATTCGCCGCAATACCAGATGGTCTCGCTCTTGAGCAGCGCCTCGATATCGTCATCGTCCTTGCGCTGGATGGTGTCGAGAATCTTCCGGGGATCGTATTTATAGAACTCCGCCGCAGGGCAGATGGCCGTGCAGGTCCCGCAGTTGATGCAGGTCTTGAGACCTTCCCGGAAACGGTAGTCCTTGCAGAGTTCGTCGTAGAGTTTTCCCATGCTGCTAGAAGAATTTGACGACCTCGTCCAGCGCCTTGTGGTTGGGCTGGCCGGGCTCGCCGGCGCGGTAGCCCAGGGCGATGACGGCCATGACCTCCTCGTTGTCCGGGATCCCGAACAGCGCACGGAGCCCGTCGCTCTGGCGGAAGCCCATGATCAGCGTGTCGAAGCCCATCTCGCGGGCCTTGAGGATGAGGTAGGCGTTGCTCAGGCCGTTGTCGTAAGCACCCCAGCCGTCGCCGATCTCATTGACGGCCGTGCCGCGTCCGAAACCGGACTGGCCCTTGACGAAGGTGGAGACTAGGACGACGGGTGCACCGGCAATATTGGCAGCATTGCGCTCGCCGACCAGCTGCTTGGCGGCAGCCACCTTCTCGGGCGAGATCGCCACGTAGTACCGGGTGGTCTGGGTGTTGGCCCAGGTCGGGGACTGCTGCGTGGCGGCCATCAAGGTACGGACTTCCTCCTCGGAAATGGTCTTGGAGGCGTCGTAGCTGCGGACGCTGCGGCGGGAGGCGTAGAGTTCGTCGAGGGTCGGTGCTCCGGAAGCGGGGGAGACGGTGCCGTTGCAAGCGGCGAACAGCAGGAGCGCCGATGCGGCGAGGCCTGCAAATAAGATTGCTTTCTTCATATTAAGGACAAATATACGGTAAAAACGGGGAATTGCAATCAAAAGTTTCTTATCTTTGGCCCCCGGAATGAACGAAAAGAACCGCACCCTGCTGCTCCTGCACCTTGCCGTTTTCCTGGCGGGGTGGACCGGCATTTTCGGCCGGGTGATTTCGCTGGACGGGCTGCCGCTGGTGTGGTACCGGGTCCTGGTCGCCCTGCCGTCGCTGCTCACCGTGCTTGCCCTGTCGGGGCGTCTGCACCGCAGCGGAGCGGGGGCTATCGGGCGTTTCGCCGCGCTCGGCATCCTGCTGGCGATGCATTGGGTGGCTTTCTATGAGAGCATCCAGGCTTCGAACGTGTCGGTGGGCGTGGCCTGCATTGCGACGTCCTGCTTCTTCTCGGCGCTTTTCGAGCCCCTGCTTACCCGCAGCCGGATCCAGTGGGCGGAACTGCTGATCAGTTTTATCGCGATAGCGGGTATCCTGCTGATTTTCAGCCTGGACATCCGTTACCGGATAGGGATCCTCTGGGGGCTGGCGTCGGCGGCGATCTATTCGGTGTTTGCTATCCTGAACATCGGGGCCGGGAAGCGGACGGGCGAGGACAGCGCCACGATGCTGCTCTGGGAACTGGCGGGGAGCGTGGTCTTCCTCTCGCTCTGCGTGCCGGTCTACGCCCTGGCCGGTGGCGAAGCCGTGCCGGTGCCGCAGGGGAAAGATGTCTGGGGACTGCTGGTGCTGGGCTCCGTGCACACGGTTGTGCCGTTCCTGCTGCAGATCCATGCCCTGCGCCGTCTGTCGGCGTTCACGGTCAATGTGGCCTACAACCTCGAACCGGTCTACAGCATCCTGTTCGCGGCCCTGCTTTTCGGGGAGACCCGGGAGGTCGGGTGGTCTTTCTGGGCGGGAATCGCCCTTATCGTCCTGTCGGTGTGGCTGCAGACGCGTCGCGTCCGCAGGCGTGCCTGAGCCGGGCGATGCGCTCCAGGCTGGCTTCAAGCCGTTCTTCCGGGATGCGGCCGCTTCCGACAGCTTCCACGACGGCGTCGAAGGCCGCGCAATAGTCCAGCGGGCAGAGCAGCAGGTCCGAGCCGGCCTCGAAGGCCCGCACGGCCGCTTCTCCGCTGCCGAAGGCACGGGTGATGGCGCCCATTTCCAGGGCGTCGGTGATGACGACTCCGTCGAAACCGAGTTCTCCGCGCAGCTTTTCCGTCAGGATGACGGGGGAGAGCGAGGCGGGGATGTCGTTGCCCGTCACCGCGGGGGCGGCGATGTGGGCGGCCATCACCATCGCGGCGCCGGCGGCGATCCCGGCGCGGAAGGTGACCATCTCGCAACTGCGCATCTCCTGCCAGTTCTTGCGCGTGAAGGCATAGCCCAGGTGCGTATCGGAGAGGGTGTCCCCGTGTCCGGGGAAATGCTTCAGGCTGCCGGCGATCCCGGCATCGGAGAGGCCGCGCACATAGGCGGCGACCAGCGGCGCGGCCACGGCGGGGTCGTCGCTGAAGGCGCGCGCGCCGATGATGATGTTCTGCGGGTTGGTGTTGACGTCGGCCACGGGGGCGAAATCGATGTCCAGGCCGTATTTCCGGAGGTAGCTGCCGATGGCGAATGCGGCATCGTAGGCTGCCTGCGGGGTGCCTTCGGCGGCAAGGGCCGCCATGCTTTCGAAGTGCGGGACCTCGAAGGCGGGATTGTTCGCGATGCGGCTGACGCGTCCGCCCTCCTCGTCGATGCAGAGCAGGGGAGCGCCGGGCAGGGAGCGCAGCTGAGCGCCGAAACGCAGCAACTGCTCCGGATTCGCGATGTTGTGGCCATAGAGCAGCACGCCGCCGGCCGGGTATTGCGCGGCGCGCGCACGCATTCCCTCGCTCACCGCCTGCAGGCGCCGGGAAGGGAGCTCCGCGTCGGACGCATAGCTGATGGCGGGCTCCAGCGATTCGGGCCGCACGATGAACAGTTGTCCTACCTTTTCACGCAGGGACGGGTCCTGAAAACTTGCCATAACGCAGAGATTGCGCGCTATCTGACTTCCGTCAGGGCGCCGGTCGCGGATTCGATGATGAAGCCCCGGACGCTGACGTCCGCGGGGATCAGCGGATGGTTCACGATGGCGGCCACGGTATTCCGCACGGACTGCTCCGTATCATGGAATCCCTCCAGCCAGGCGTCCAGGTCGATGTCCGTACGCTGCAGTTCGGCCTCCGGGATGCCGCGTTGAAGCATTTCCTCCTTGAAATGGCTGAAGCACATGTGGCAGGCGCCGCAGGTCGTATGCGCCACCACCATGATCTCCGTCACGCCCAGTTCGTACACCGCCACGATGAGGCTCCGCATCGCGGAATCCCAGGGCGTCGGGATCACGGCCCCGGCGTTCTTGATGATCTTGGCATCTCCGTTCTTCAGCCCCAGGGCATCCTGCAGCAGGACGGACAGGCGCGTGTCCATGCAGCTGAGCACGGCCAGCTTCTTGTCCGGGAATTTGTCGGTGAGATGCTTCTCGTAGCCCTTGGCGGCCACATATTCGCGGTTGAACGCGAGGACGGAATCGATGTTGCTCTGAAGTTTCATGGAGTAAAGATAGTGATAATTCCGGAATGACGGAAGCTACGCGATCATCCGCAGCCACTTGCGGTAGCCGAAGACGGCCACCACGGTGTAGATGCCGTAGATCGCGGCCTTGAAGGGGATGCCCTTGCGGACATAGAGGACGCAGCAGACCACATCCACCACCAGCCACAGCAGCCACTGCTCGGCATATTTCTGCGCCAGGGCCCACAGGGCCACGATGCTCAGCGCGGTGGTGAAGGCGTCCGCCACCGGGACCGTCGAGTTGGTCCAGTGCGTGAGCATCCACCAGATCCCGAACCAGAGCAGGAGCAACGCAGCGGCGGACGGAAGGATGTGGCTGCGCTTGTAGCGCGTCACGGGCCGCTCTCCGCGCTGCTCCGGCTGCCGGCCGGAAGCACGCTTGAACCACTTCCAGGACACATAGCCATACACCCCTGCCAGGCAGTAGTAGATGGCCATTCCGAAATCGGCATACAGGCCGGCCTTGAAATACAACACCATGTCAATGGCCGGCATCACGATGCTCGCCAGCCACAGCCAGATGCTCGCCTTGTACTCGAGCAGCAGGTAGATCAGGCCGACGGCGAAGCCGAGGATGTCCAGGAAGCGAAGCGTATCCATTCTAGAATCTTAAGGTAATGTGTCCCAGCACGGTGAGCGGCGCCACGGGAATAAAGCCGATCTGGTAATAGCGGTTCCCTTCGGGATGGCCGTAGCTGTCGCAGATGGCGCTGTACACCCAGCCGCTCTGCGCCACGCGGGCGGAGAAGAGGTTGTTCAGGTCCACACCCAGGTCGATGGCCCGGAGGACCTTGCGGGGCTTGAAGGTGTAGCCGAGCGAGAGGTCCGAGAGGCTGTAGCCCGGCAGCGAACGGTCCAGGTTCTCGCTGTTGTCCAGATACATCCGGCTGACGTAGCCGGTGTGCCAGACGGCGCGGAATCCGCCGAAATGCACATTGACGAAACCGTTCAGGATCGCGGAGGGCGAATAGGAGAGCGCCTTGTCGGCGTAGTGCAGCACGCGCTCGCCGTTGTCCCAGTCTTCGACGTGCTCGTCGAAGTCGAGCAGGCGGCCCCGGCTCAGGGCGGCATTGCCCTCGAGGGTCAGCCAGGGGGTAATGTCCCAGTCTGCGGTGAGTTCGGCGCCCAGGCGGTAGGAGTCCGGAATATTGGTCGTCAGCGCCTCGCCGATGTCGCTCACTTCGCCGGTCTGGACCAGCTGGTCCTTGTAGCGCATGTAGTAGAAGGTGATGCCGGCCCGGAAACGGCGGGCGTCATACTGATAGCCCGCCTCCCAGTCCAGCAGGCGCTCGGCGCGCGGGGCGGGATACTTGCCGTTGTCGGTGAAGTTGTTGCGCTCCGGCTCGCGATGGGCCATCGCGAACGACGCAAACGCCCGGTGGCCGCCGCGGTGGAAGTTCACGCCCGCCTTGGGATTGAAGAAGTCATATTTCACGTCCACGTCCAGATAGTGCTTCTGCGGCATCCCGTCGTCATCGACATAGTATTTGTCGTTGTAGCCGTCCGTCCGGTAAGCGACGTGGCGGTACTGCACATCGCCGAACACGCTCCACGCCTCGGACAGGGCATAAGAGGCCTTTACGAAGGCGCTGGCGTCCAGCTTGGAAGCGTCGGAATCGTAGTACTGACAGTTCTTCCCGCCCGGGCGCAGGCGGGCGTCCAGCTCGTCGTTGCCGATATAGGTCAGGTAGCCGAAATGGTTGCCCTTGAACTGCTGGACGCTGAGGCCGCCGGTCACG
The DNA here is from genome assembly GCA_017458145.1 of Bacteroidales bacterium. Classification (GTDB taxonomy): domain Bacteria; phylum Bacteroidota; class Bacteroidia; order Bacteroidales; family UBA932; genus Cryptobacteroides. The sequence continues at coordinate 15,276 of JAFTGA010000008.1, forward strand.
TCCCAGCTGCCGCGGCGGTAACTGACGTTCGCCACAGCCCCGTAGGTGTCCTGCGAGAGGCCCTTCTGCCGCACGAAATCGCTGCGCTTGACCGTGGCGCCGGAGGCGTCCGTGAAGGGGGCGATGCCGTATTTGGTCAGTTTGTTCTGGTAGCGGAACTCATCGTAGTAGCCGTAGCCGCGGGTATAGTGGGCGGAGACGGAGAGTTTCCACCAGTCATTGATATCCCACGCGAAGTTCAGAATGTGGTGGGTTTGCCAGAAGTTGTCCGTGGTGCGGGGCCAGTAGCTGCCGTCCTTCATCTTGTAGCGCTGCAGGGTGTATTTCGATCCGTCGATCAGCAGCTGCTCATAGAGCGAGTTGTAGAGTCCCAGGCCGGCGTTGTACAGGTCGGCGTAGGTCTTGATTCCGGTTTTCTCGCCGTAGGTGCCGTCCATCAGGGAGAGGTCGTCGTTGCCGGCGGTCACGCCGTTCCAGGCCTGGCCGGTGTTCTCGAAGTTGCCCAGGAGCTTGTAGGAGAGTTTCCAGCTGCGTCCCAGCCAGGTGGCGCCGCCGTACCAGCTGCCCGAGCGGCCGTCGGTGCCGTGCAGATAGCCGCTGGTCGTGGTCTGGTGGTAGGCGCCTTCGAGGACCAGATGGTTGAAGAGCAGGCCGGTGGAGGCGCTCACGCCCAGGTTCATCGTGTTCCAGGAGCCGTAGGAGACGTTGAGCTCGGCCGTCGGCACGAGGGAGGGCGCCTTGGTGCTGAGGGCGATGGTGCCGCCGAAGGCGCCGTCGCCGTTGGTCGAAGCGCCCACGCCGCGCTGGATCTGTACGCTGCCCATCAGGGCGCCGTAGGAGTTCATGTTGGCCCAGAAAACGGTCTGGTCCTCCGGGGAATTAAGCGGTACGCCGTCGAGGGTGACGTTGATGCGGGAGCCGTCGGCGCCGCGGATGCGCATGTAGCTGGTGCCCGTGCCCACGCCGTTCTCGCTCCAGGCGAGGATGCCCGGCGTGCGGGCGAAGAGCATCGGAAGCTCGATGCCGGTCACGGAGAAATCCTGCAGCTCGCGCCGGGAGATGTTGGCCACGGCATATGGGGCGTTCTTGCTGGCGCGCACGGCGCTTACGACCACGTCCTGCAGCTGCTCGACCGCGAGCGAATCGAGGTCCTGTGCAGCTGCGCACAACGCTCCGCCGGCCAGCAGAAGTGCGGCCAGGGCGGCTTTCAAAAGAGATCTGGACATAAAAAAACCTTAATGTATTTGTTATACAATAAGGGGATGGGAAGATAACGGATTCCTACGCGGGCATTATCCCGATCAGGTCTGAGGGTATCATCTCAGCATCGGCCGCACCGGGCGGCCTCAGCACCCCTTAGTCTGCTTTCTGCAAACCGGCGCGAAGTTAGTACATTTGCGCTAACTTTGCAAATACCTCAGTTCATCCCGCGCTGCTTCTTGATGGTCTCGTAGGCCTGCTGGATCTGCCGGAACTTCTCCTCGGCGGCTTTCTGCACGTCCGGCCCCAGGGTGGCGACCTTGTCGGGATGGTTCTTCATGGCCATGCGGCGATAGGCGCTCTTGACTTCGTCGTCGGTGGCGGCAGGGGAGATGCCGAGCACGGCATAGGCGGAATCGCTGTCCTTGTAGAACATCGCGATGACGGACGAGATGTCGGATGCGTTGAGGCGGATGGCTGCACCGACGGCTTCCAGGACTTCCTTTTCCGATTTGGCGAACTCGTCGTCCGCGATGGCAATCTGCGAGAGGTAGTGGAAGAGCTGCAGGCGCTGGGAGTAGTTCATATAGGCCGCGATCTGGCTGCCGACCTCGTAGATGTTGACCTGCTGGCGGTTGAGCCCGTCGAGGATGCGCATGGCCTCGTCCACGGCGTTCTCGCCGAAATTGCGCCGCACGAATTCCCGCACCACGTCCAGCTCGCGCCGGTGCACCTGTCCGTCCGCCTTGATGACGGCCGACGAGAGCACCAGCAGGCTCACGAGGAAACTGTTGCGCTGCTCCGTGGCGGTGTAGCCGCGGGAACGGTAGGTGGACTGCTGCCGCCATTCTTCCTGCCAGTTCCGGCCCGTGCCGGAAGTCGCCTGCCCGCCGCCCAACTGGCGCATCGCATCGATGCCGCTCTCCATGGCCGAGCCCAGCAGAAAACCGAGCAGTGCCCCGATGGGGCCTCCGGATACCCACCCGAGGAATCCGACTATCCATTTCAATGCTCCCATATCCGTGTCGTTTTGCCTGCCTTTCCGCAAAATCCGCTCCAAGGGCGGATCCGCTGACAAAGTGTCGCTAGCGGTGGCGCAGGGCGAGTTCGTGTTCGAGGTCGGACAGGCTCACGCCCTGCTGCTCGAGCAGCACGAGCAGGTGATAGACGAGGTCGGAGGCCTCGTAGATGAAGCGGTCCCGGTTGCCGTCCACGGCTTCAATCACGGCCTCGACGGCTTCTTCGCCCACTTTCTTGCCAATCACCTTGGGGCCCTTGATGAAGAGCCGGGTGGTGTAGGATCCTTCGGGCATCCGGGCGTGCCGGTCCTGGACCACGGCCTGCAGGGCGCGGATGAAGCCCTCGTCCTCCGGCGTGTCGAAGCAGGCCGTGGTGCCGCGGTGGCAGGTGGGCCCGTCCGGGAGCGCCTGGATCAGGAGCGTGTCCGCGTCGCAGTCGGGATACATTTCCGCGACGTGCAGGTAGCTGCCGCTGGTCTCGCCCTTGGTCCAGAGCGAGCGGCGGCTGCGCGACCAGACGGTCACGAGGCCCGTGGCGACGGTCTTGTCGTAGGCCTCCTCGTTCATATAGCCCAGCATCAGGACCTTGAGCGTGCGGGCGTCCTGGATGATCACCGGCAGCAGTCCGTCGCCGGTCTTGTCCAATTGAAAATCCGTAAATTTCATATCATTGCTGTTGTTTCGGAATGCCGGCTGCCCTCTGGCCGCCGTCGCTTCGCGACCCCTCCCACTTCGTGGGCCCCTCCCTCTTACGATGCCGAGGGTGGCACGGGCGCCGGAGGGCAGCCGGCATTCCGTAAAAGTTACATTCTGACATTTACCCCTGCTGCGTACAAGGACTTCTTGAGTTCCGGGATGGAGATCTGTCCGTAGTGGAAGATGCTGGCGGCGAGGGCGGCGTCGGCGCGGCCTTCGGTCAGCACCCGGCGGATGTCCTCGATCGAACCGGCGCCGCCCGAGGCGATGACCGGGATCGACAGTTCCTGCGACAGGCGGGCATAGACGGCGTCGGCATAGCCGGCACGCGTGCCGTCGTGGTCCATCGAGGTGAAGAGGATTTCGCCGGCGCCGCGCTGCTGCGCCTCGCGGGCCCAGGCGAAGAGTTCCAGCTCCGTCAGGCGGGAGCCGCCGTGGGTGGTGCAGGTCCAGCGTCCGTCAATGCATTTGGCGTCGATCGCCACTACGACGAACTGGCTGCCGTACTTGTCTGCGATGCGGCTGATCAGCGAAGGGTCCGCGATGGCGGCGCTGTTGACGGATATCTTGTCCGCGCCGGCGTCCAGCAGGCGCGCGGCGTCGTCCGGCGTGCTGATGCCGCCGCCCACGGTGAAGGGAATGTCGATCCCGCAGGCGATGCGTCCGACCAGCGAGACGAAGGTGCGGCGCTCCTCCCGGGAGGCGCTGATGTCCAGATAGACCAGTTCGTCGGCGCCGTCGCGGGCGTACTGCACGCCCATCCGGACGGCGTCCCCGACCTCGCGGAGCCCCTCGAAGTTGATTCCCTTGACGACCTGCCCATCCTTTACATCGAGGCAGGGGATGATGCGCTTTGCGACCATAATGCAATATCTTTCAACGTGATACGGTTCTCGTAAATGGCTTTCCCGACGATGACTCTGCGCAGGCCCAGCGCGTCCAGCGCCCGGATGTCCTCCATGCCGGAGATGCCGCCGCTGACGGTGAAACACACCTGCGGGAAAGCCGCCTGCAGGCGGACGTACAGCGCCGAGGCCGGACCTTGGAGCATCCCGTCGCGGGAGATCTCCGTGACGATGCACTCCTGCAGGCCCAGGGGAAGGAAACGGGCGACCAACTCGTCGATGCCGAGCGCGACCGACTCCTGCCAGCCGCTCACGGCGATCTTCCCGTCCCGCACGTCAGCGCCGAGGATCATCCGGGCGCCGTACTGCGAGAGCCAGCGCTCAAAATACGCCGGCTGCCTGGCTGCCACGCTGCCCACGATGGCATGGGTGGCTCCGGCATCGAATACGTCCTGCAGGGCGTCGTCGCCGGCGATCCCGCCGCCCCATTCCAGCTCGCAGGACACCGCCGAAGCGATGGCCTCCAGCGTGCGGAGGTTGCGGGGCGCGCCAGCCTTGGCGCCGTCCAGGTCCACCAGGTGGATGCGTTCCACGCCGCAGTCGGCATAGCTCCGCGCCACGTCGGCAGGGGAGCCGTCATAGACTTTCTTCTGGCCGTAATCGCCCCGTGTCAGGCGCACGCAGCGTCCGTCGATGAGGTCGATGGCCGGGATGATGCGGATCATAGCGCGAGGAAATTCTGGAGAATCGCTGCTCCCACGGAGCCGCTTTTCTCGGGGTGGAACTGCGTGCCGTAGAAATTCTCATACTTGAGCGCCGCGCTGAAAAGCTGCGCTCCGTGGCGGCAGGTCGCGATGGTGTCGGGTCCCGTGCCGGCGAAGTAGGAGTGCACGAAATAGACGTATTCCCCGCCGGAGATGCCCCTGAACAGCTTGCTGTCCAGGTTGCCGAGGGCGTTCCATCCCATGTGCGGGACCTTGGCGTCCGCCGCCTCGGCGAAGCGCCGGACGTGGGCGTCGAACAGACCCAGCCCCTGCACTGGCCCTTCTTCGGAGTCGCGGCACATCAGCTGCATCCCCACGCAGATGCCCAGCACCGGGCGGCGCAGGCCCTTGACGAGTTCGCACAGGCCGCGTTCCCGCAGGTGCGCCATCGCCTCGGCAGCGTTGCCCACGCCCGGGAGGATGACCTTGTCCGCGGCGAGGATGCGGGCGGGGTCCGCGGTGAGTTCGTATTCTGCGCCCAGGCGGTCCAGGGCGTTGCCGACCGAACGGATGTTGCCGGCGTCGTAGTCGATGATCGCAATCATAGCAGTCCTTTGCTGGAAGGCAGGTCGTAACTGAACACGTTGCGCCGCACCGCCTGCCTGAGCGTGCGGGCGAAGGCCTTGAAGATGCCTTCGGCGAGGTGGTGGTTGTTCTCGCCGCGCGCCTGGATGTAGAGGTTGGCGCGCATCGCGTCGGACAGGGACTTGAAGAAGTGCCGGAACATCTCCGTGGGCACGTCTCCCACGTACTCACGGGTGAACGCCACGTCCCAGACCAGCTCGCTCCGGCCGCCGAAGTCCAGCAGCGCGATGGCGCGGCTCTCGTCCATCGGCAGCGCGAAGCCGTAGCGGTCGATGCCGCGCTTGTCGCCCAGCGCTTCGCGGAGCGCCTCGCCGAGGGCGATGCCCACGTCCTCCATCGTGTGGTGCTCGTCCACCTCCAGGTCGCCCTTGCAGCGGACCTCCAGGGCGATGCCGCCGTGGTGGATCAGCTGGGTGAGCATGTGGTCGAAGAACTTCAGCCCGGTGTCCACGCCGGACGGTCCCTTGCCGTCCAGGTCTACACGGATGTAGATGTCGGTCTCGGCGGTCTTGCGCGCGATGACGGCGCTGCGCTCGCCGGAACGGATCGTCTCCGCGATCTGCTCCCAGCTCAGTTCGCCCACCAGCAGCGCCCTGGCGCCGAGGTTCTCCGCCAGCTGGCGGTCGGTCTGCCGGTCTCCGATGACCCAGCACGCGGCGAGGTCGTAGGAGCCGTCGAGGTATTTGCCGAACATCCCCGTGCCCGGTTTGCGGTTCGGGGAGTGGTCTTCCGGGAGGGACGGATCGATCAGGATGTCGTCGAAACGGATCCCTTCGCCCTCCAGGGTGCGCAGAAGCAGATTTTGCGCCGGCCAGAAGGTCTCTTCGGGGAAGGCGGGCGTCCCGAGGCCGTCCTGGTTGGAGGCCATCACGAACTCGTAGCCCAGGCCCGTCAGGGCCCGCAGGCCGCTGATCGCTCCGGGCACGAATTCCACCTTGTCCAGGGCGTCGATCTGCTCGTCGGCGGGTTCGCGCAGCAGGGTGCCGTCCCTATCGATGAATATCGCCTTTTTCATAACTGTCGAGAGATTGGAGGAGTTGGTCGTTTTCGGACGGGAGTCCGATGGTAATGCGCAGGCAGCCAGCGCAGAGCGGCACGCGCGTGCGGTTGCGTACGATGATGCCGTCGGCGAGCAGGTGCGCGTAGAGTGCGTCTGCATCGTCCACCTGCACCAGCAGGAAATTGGCGTCGCTCGGGAAAACGCGGCGCACGAAGCCGTAGCGCGGCAGCTCCGCCGCCACGCGCCCGCGCTGCGCGATGATTTCCGCGATGTGCCCGTCCACCGGCTCCTGAAGGGCACGGGAGGCCAGCTCCTGCGTGGACTGGTTGATGTTGTAGGGGTATTTGACCATCGACATCAGCCGGATGACGCGGGCGTCGGCGAAGGCCAGGCCGAGCCGCAGCCCGGCGAGTCCCCAGGCCTTGGAAAGCGTCTGGAGGACGATCAGGTTGGGATACTGTAGCACCTTGGCGCGCAGGCTGCCTTTTGCGCTGAAGTCGGCATAGGCCTCGTCCAGCACCACGATGCCGGGGAAGTCGCGGATGAGCGCTTCCAGCTCCGCCGGGTCGAAGGCGTTGCCCGTCGGGTTGTTGGGCGAGCACAGGAAGAGCAGTTTGGTATACGCATCGCAGGCGGCCTTCAGCGCCTCCACGGGGAGGGAGAAATCCGGCCCGAGGGGCACGGTGCGCACCTGCACGTCATTGATGTCGGCGGCCACGGCGTACATTCCGTAGCTCGGGGAGATGGCCACGGCGTTGTCCACGCCCGGCGTGCAGAACACGCGGAACACCAGGTCGATGGCCTCGTCGCTGCCGTTGCCCAGGAAGATGTTCTCCGCCGGGAGGCCCTTGATCGCGGACAGCTGTTCCTTGAGCGCTTTCTGGTGCGGGTCGGGGTAGCGGTTCCAGCCTGTGGGGTAGGGACTCTCGTTGGCATCGAGGAAAATGCCCAGGGAGCCCTGGTATTCGTCGCGGGCCGTGCTGTAGGGGCACAGCGCGCGGATATTGGGGCGCACGAGCGCTTCGATCCTATTCATGTTGCAGTCGGATTTTGACGGCTTCGGCGTGGGCCTGCAGGCCCTCGGCCTCCGCCATCGTGACGATGGTGCCCGACAGGCCTTCCAGCCCTTCGCGGCTGATCTCCTGGAGGGTCATCTTGCGGAAATAGCTGTCCAGGTTGACCCCGCTGAAGGAGCGGGCCCAGCCGCAGGTGGGCAGGGTGTGGTTTGTGCCGGAGGCGTAGTCGCCCGCGCTCTCGGGGGTCCAGGCCCCCACGAACACGCTGCCTGCCGCGGTGATGCGGTCGGCGATGCGCCAGGGGTCGCGCGTGGAGACGATCAGGTGTTCGGGCGCATAAGCGTTCGCGAAGTCGATCAGGTCTTCCTCCCGGTCGAAGACCGCGCAACGGCTCTTGTCCAGCGCCTTCATCGCGAAGTCCGCGCGGGGGAGCGCGGCGGTCTGGCGCGCCACGTCGGC
>JAFTGA010000009.1 GCA_017458145.1 Bacteroidales bacterium
GCTTCGCCGGAGGCAAGTTCCCCCGCGAGCGGCCCGACCTGCGGATGAAGGCCGTGGTGGCCGTGGACACGCTGCACGTGGAGCGCGGCGAGGTACTGCGCGGCGTCGCCGTGACGCCGAAGGCGCTGAGCGCCGTGGCCGTGAGCCGCTCCGGCGCGCCCAACCGCACGGTGGAGATCCGCGACGGGCGGATCAGCTTCGAGGCCGGCTCCGACGCCTGGGACATCCTGCTGGCCGGGACGGACTACCGCACGGGGCAGACCCGCGCCGTCAACAACCCCACCGGCGGCAAGGACACCTCCAACTCCATCTGCGACTACCTCAGCCCCGAAGCCGTGCGCCAGTTCATCGACTGGACCCACGAACAGTACAAGAAATGGATCGGCGACGAATTCGGCAAGACGGTCCTCGGCTTCCGCGGGGACGAGCCGGATTTCGCCTACACCCCCTGGACCCCGAAGATGATCGAGGAGTTCACCGCCCGCAAGGGCTATGACCCCACGCCCTGGCTCGCCAGCCTGCTGACCCGCACGCAGACCGTGCGCGAACGCCGTTTCCGCGCCGACTACTGGGACGTGTGGTCCGAACTCTTCGCCACCAACTTCTTCCAGCAGCAGGCGGACTGGTGCGAGGCAAACGGCCTCGCGCACATCACCCACCTCAACAACGACCACAATATGCCTGTGTGCGTGCGCGCAGAGGGCAATTTCTTCCGAGACCTGAGCCGCGTGCAGGTGCCGGGCGTGGACGCCATCTGGAACCAGATCTGGCCGGAGACGGTCAACGACTACCCCAAGTTCGCCTCCAGCGTCTCGCACGTCTGGGGCAAGCCCCGCGCCTTCAGCGAGAGCTTCGCGGCCTACAACACCCCGCCCAGCATCCCGCAGGCCAAATATGCGGTGGACTACCAGGTGGTCCGCGGCATCAATTTCTTCGAGTTCATGTTCTGGATGGCGGGGTCGCAGCGCCCCAACTGGATGACCGACCCGCAGATGAAACCGCTCAACGACTACACCAACCGCGCGACCTGGCTGATGTCCCTCGGCGAGCCCGGCGCCCGCATCGGCGTCTATTATCCGACTTCCACCTTCTGACTGAACAACCAGGCCGTCAACCCCGACCTCGTGCAGATCGCCCAGCTGCTCCTGAAGCACCAGCGCGACTTCGACTGGCTGGATGACGACGTCTTCCTGCAGGCCCTGACTGTCGGCGACGGCTATTTCGAGAACCGCAGCGGCCAGCGCTACCACACCCTCGTCATCCCCTCCTGCGACGTCCTGACCGAAGACGCCTTCGCTCGGATCGAGGAGTTCGCCGCCCGCGGCGGCAAGGTCCTCTTCTGGGGCCGCAAGCCCACGATGCTCGCCGGGCGCAGTTTCCTCAATCCGGATGCACTGCCCGACACGCCCGACTGGCTGGAGGAGCCGTCCGTGAGCTGGACCGGGACCGTGGAGGCGGCGATGCCCGCACCCGAGATGCGCATCCTGCCCGACCCGAAAGCCCGACCCGCAGCCCGCAACGCGCGGTCCCAGGGCCCCGTGGAGGAGCCGGCCACCTTCGCCGTCCGCTACACGCGGCGCGTACTGCCGGACGGCGTGCTCTACTTCCTGTTCAACGAAGGGGAGAAGGACGCCGCGTTCGAGGCGGAGTTCGATGCAGCCGGCGCAGTCCGCGAATGGGATGCCACGACCGGCTCCGTCCGCCCGCTGCCCGCCGCGGCCGGTCCCGACGGCAAGGTCCGGCTCGCACTCAGGCTACAGCGCTGGGAGAGCAAGATCATTTCCATCGCTCGTTAGCTTCTTCCAGCTTGGCGGGCGAGCCGATGTCGATCAGGTGCAGGTCCGGGGCCACAACGCCCCGGATTTTGCTGTGCACCGCCTGCTGCAGGTAGAAGTCGATGATGGAGAATTTCTCCGGCCATCCGTCCATCCGGGCGAGGACCTCGCCGGAGAGGATGTGGATGCCGCAGAAGGAGTAGCGGCGGCAGCGCGCAGGATCGAAGTCCGGCAGGAAGGGGCTCTTGACCTCGCCCGTGCGCACGTTGGTCCAGCCCACCAGCCGCATGTCTTCGTCGAAGAGCAGGTAGCGGTCGGCGGGGGCGTCGATGAGCAGGAGCGTGGCGAGCGCGGACGGGTCGTCCTGCGCGAGGAACCAATTGACGTCCAGGTCGCTGAGGATGTCCACGTTGTGCACGAGGAAGCGGTCCCCCGCGAGCAGCGGAGCGGCGTGCCGGATGCCGCCGCCCGTCTCCAGGGGCTCCCCCGCCTCGCGGGAAATATGCACCTGCACACCGAAGTCGTGCTCCGCAAGGAAGTGCTCGATCTGGTCGGCGAAGTGGTGCACGTTCACCACGAACTCGCCGATCCCGGCGTCGCGCAGCTTGCACAGCACGCGCTCGAGCATCGGCACGCCCCCCACGGGGACGAGCGCCTTGGGCATCGTGTCCGTCAGCGGACGGAGCCGGGTCCCCAGCCCGGCGGCAAAGATCATCGCTTTCATAGCGTCACCTCCACGCCGGGCAGCAGGGTCCGCCCGTCCCATTCGCAGGCGAGCCGCTGCAGCAGTTCCGTCAGATAAGGATAGCGTGCGAACGGCTCGGCGGTCAGTTCGCGCAGGCAGCCCAGCACCGTGGGGATGCAGTCCAGGAAGAGCTGCTTGCGCTCCACCAGCCCGCGCAAGCCGTAGGCGCCCGTCTCCTGGAGCAGGCGAACCAGCGTCATCAGGCGGTACTGCCGGTAGAACTCCTTTTCGTCCACGGGCCGGAAGGCGTCGAGCGCGCGCAGATAGACCTGCTCGAGCTCCCGGCGCAGCGGGGCGCTGAAATGCGTGCCGGCGTTCCAGAGGAAGGAAGCGAGGTCGTATTGCACGGGGCCCCGGCGGCCGCCCTGGAAGTCGATGAAGCAGGGCTCGCCGTCCTTGATCATCACGTTGCGCGCCTGGAAATCGCGGTACATAAAGGTATCGCCCTCGAAGTCCAGGGCATCAGCGCGCAGGCGGTCGAAATCGTCCTGCAGGCGGATCTCACTGAACTCCAGGCCCGTGAGCTTGAGAAAGTCGTACTTGAAATAATTGAGGTCGAAGTCCACCATCCGGGCGTTGAACTCCCGGTCGGGGAAGCAGACGCTCCAGTCAAATCCTTCCCCCACCTTGAACTGCACGGCGGGCAGCAGGGAGAGCGTGTCGTGCAGCCAGTCCAGCTGCTGCGCGCTGAAACGGCCGTCCGCGAGGGCGGGCTTCAGCAGTTCAAAGAGCTGCCCCCCGCCCAGGTCCTCCTGGAGGTAGGCCATCCCGTCGGCGGAGACGCCGTACACGGCCGGTGCGTGGAGTCCCCGGGCGCAGAACTGCGCGTCGAGGGCGAGGAAGGCCCGGTTCTCGGCCGGATTGGTGCCGATGCAGCCGATCGCGGTGCCGCCCTCCCCGGACAAGCGATAGTATTTGCGGGCACTGCCCGACAGGGGCAGCAGGTCGGACGTGTCCGGCGCGCAGCCGGACCATTCCTGATAGAGTCGGGTGAGTCTTTCCATATTCACCCACGAATTTACGTACTTTTTGAGAATCCCCCAAAAGTCGTTACCTTTGTAAGTTGTGAATCTGCTTGCGCGCATAGCCTTTCCCGTGGCCGTGACGGCATTTGCCGCCGCGGGGGTGTTCGATTTCGGGAGTCCCCGGGTGCAGGGGGTTCCGGGTCAAGCCCGGAATGACTATGCGGTGGCGCCCGTGCAGGATACGGTGGTGTATCCGGTGGCGGGGTACAAGCTGCGGCGCAGGCTGTCGCTGGAGGAGATCACCGTGCGCGACACCTCCGGCGCCCTGGACGAGCCGCCGGACTCGATGGCCGTGGCGCTGGACACCGTCCCCTACCTCAGCCCGCGCGACTCGCTCAAGGCCCTGCTGGACTCCACGCTCTGGGACAAGCTCGACTCGATCTACCTCGCCGACTCCACCGCCAAGGCCAAGGCGGCCTTCGCGGCGTGGTACGCCGGACTCTCCCGCGAGGAGCGCCGCAAATACGACCTCGACCAGAAGATGAAGCTGAAGCTGGCGCAGTCCGACTCCCTGGAGAAAGTCCGGGAGGAGCGCAGGAACATCCGCGACAGCATCGCGGAGACGACTCCGCGCATCCTCGAGACCTATGCCCTACCCGATTCGCTGTACTACAAGCGGCTCGTGACCTGGACCTACGACCCCGATTTCGGCAACCTGCAGACTTTCCGCCTCGACACGACCTTCAACTACCGCTTCCACGACTATCCCTTCCAGCGCAGGGATGTCAACGCCAGCTGGCTGGGCGTGGCCGGTTCGCCGGTGCAGTACTACAACTGGTTCCTGCGCCGCAGCGACGAGGGCGTGGAGTTCTACGACGCCCAGGAGTCCTGGAGTTTCTCGCCCCGGACCCTGCCCCACTACAACACCAAGGTCCCCTACACCGAACTCGGCTACTTCGGCACCCTGTTCGCCAAGAGCGCCAAGGAGTCGGACAACCTGCACATCTTCACCACGCAGAACATCACCCCGGCCTTCAACTTCGCCCTGCTCTTCGACCGCTTCGGCGGCGGAGGCATGCTCGAGAAGGAGAAATCCATCAACAAGACCGCCGTGGTCCAGGCGAATTACCTGGGCAAACGCTATATGCTGCACGCCGGTTACATCCGCAACGTGGTCACCCGCGACGAGAACGGGGGCATGACCGACATCGGGATGGTCCGGGACACGACCGTGGACTCCCGCGACATCCGGGTGAACCTGTCAGACGCCGATTCCAAGATCACCAAGAACACCTTCTTCCTGGACCAGCAGCTGCGCATCCCCTTCACCTTCATCAGCCAGATGCGCGCGCGCCGCGACAGCACCTTCCGTTTCAACGCCGACAGCCTGGACCGCGACATCACCACGGCCTACGTCGGCCACAGCAGCGAATTCTCCACCTATACCCGGGAATACAGCGACGCCGTCAACTCCGGCACGCCCGGCGCGGATCTCTACAACAACGTCTTCCGCTACGGCTCCATCACCAACGATTCGCTGCGCGTGATGAAGCTGGACAACAAGGTCTATATCCGGCTGCAGCCCTGGTCCAGCGCCGGCGTCGTGTCCAAGCTGGACGTGGGCGCGGGCCACTATCTCAAGCAGTATTTCGACAGCACGAAGGTCCGACCGACGACGCATACCGAGAACTCCTTCTACCTCTACGCCGGCGCGCAGGGGCAGTTCCGGGACAACGCCTTCTGGAATGCGAAAGGCCGCATCGTGATGCTTGGCCACGACGCCGGCGACTTCGGCATCGAGGCCAACGCCGAATTCCGCTTCTTCCCGTTCCGCCGGGCGCGCAAGAGCCCCGTCAGCCTCTCCGCCCATTTCGAGACCACGCTGCAGCAGCCGAACTACTACCAGCAGCACATCAACCTGAACCACTACTCCTGGGACAACAACTTCGGCAAGATCTCCACGACCCGCATCCAGGGCCGGCTGGACATCCCGCACTGGAAACTCTCCGCCGACGTGGGCTACGCCCTGCTGGCGAACAACATCTATTACGGCACGGACGGGATCATCGCCCAGAACGGCACCCCGATGAGCGTGCTGTCGGCGAGCGTGCGCAAGGAGTTCGTGCTCGGCCCCGTGCATCTCGACCACCGGGCGCTCTTCCAGGTCTCGTCCAATCCGGACGTGCTGCCGCTGCCCGCCGCTTCCTTCAACTTCCGCTACTTCCTGCAGTTCGTGGTGCAGCGCAACGAGGCGCGCCAGAACGTGATGGTGATGCAGATCGGCGCCGACGCCTGGTACAACACCCCCTGGCACGCCCCCTCGTGGAATCCGAACCTGGGCGTCTTCTACAACCAGACGGGCCGGACCTACACCAACGGACCGCACTTCGACATCTTCGTCAACGTCCAGTGGAAGCGCGCCTGCGTCTTCATCAAGTACCAGAACGCCGGCGGCGGCTGGCCGATGCGCAAGTTCGACTACTTCAGCGCAGACCGTTTCATCGTGACACAGAGCGGGCTGGACGGCCTGAAGATCGGCATCTGGTGGCCGTTCTACACCCAGCCGATCGGGCGCCCGCGCAGCGTCAGGCCATGATGCGCAGCGACCGGCCCAACCCCCTCGTCCTCCTGCTGGCGGCGCTCCTGCTGCTCGGCACGGGACTGGCCGCGCGCTTCCTGCCCCGCCCGGAGCAGCGCGTCAAGCCCGGCCACATCCGCGGCGTGCTGGAACTCGCGCCCCTCGCCGACACCTCCAAGGCCCTGATCATCGGCTACCACTACGACCTGCTTCAGCGTTTCGCCGCAGCCAACGGCCAGCGCATCAGCATCTCGCTGACCGGCCGCGACCGCAGTTATCTCGACTCCCTGCGCGCCGGGGCCGTGGACATCGTGGTCGTGCCGTTCGGCGACAGCCTCGCGGTGGACAGCGTGCTCGTGTCCACGCCCGTGGACAGCCTGAGCGTCTGGCTGATGCGCCACGACGACCACGCCGGGATGCGCGAGCTCAACGACTGGATCGCCGCCTGGCACGCCTCGGAGGACTATCCGCGCGTCCGCGCCCTGTTCCTGGAGCGTTTCAACGCCTTCCGCAGCGGCCCCCGGGCGCAGATCAGCCCGTACGACAGCCTCATCCGCGCCCACGCCGACTCCCTCGGCTGGGACTGGCACCTGCTCGCCGCCGTGATGTACTCCGAGTCCCGCTTCCACATCGAGGCCCGCTCCCCGCGCGGGGCGGCCGGCCTGATGCAGATGATGCCGAAGACGGCGGCGCGCTACGGGGTCACGGACCCGCTGGACCCGGAGATGAACATCGCCGCCGGAGCACAGTCGCTCGGCACGCTGATCAGGCGCTACTACAACGTGGGAGACAATATGACCGAGCGCTACAAATACGCCCTGGCGGCCTACAACGCCGGGATCGGGCGCATCGACGACTGCATCAGCCTGGCGCGCTACCTGGACATCGACCCCTCCTACTGGGACAACATCGTACGGCGCGTGCTGCCGCTGATGGCGGACGAGCGCATCCTGGAGACGGGAGCCGTCAAACTCGGAGCTTTCAAGGGCACGGAAACGTCCCTCTACGTGGACCGCATCATCGCGGTGTATGACCGGCTTCGCCTGATCTGCCCCTGAGCCGGGCGACCAGCGGGTCGGTCAGGCGCATCATCAGGCCGGGCAGCACGGCCAGCAGAAGCGTCCCGATGCCGATCACGATGCCCGGGGTGCGGGCCAGCAGGACATCGCCCGGCCCCGTCCAGGCGCCGGATCCGAAGGGATTGGCGAAGAAAAGCCATCCCAGGACCGCCGACACCACCACGACCAGCGAATCCATCGCAATTTTGAGCGGGCCGAAGGCCCTGCCGGTCACCTTGGCGACTGCGGCCACCGTCATCTCGGCAGAAAGCATCCAGGCGTTCGCCGCCACTTCGATGCTCACGCCGAAAGCCGTCACCAGCGCGGCGAGCGCCGTCAGGCCGAGCCGCGCGGCAAAGCTGCCGGGATGCAGCCAGGAGAGCGCCCACATGCTGCCGTCGATCAGGTAGCCGAACAGCGCGGAAGCGACGACCTGCATCAGGTACTTCGCCTGGAAATCCTTGCGCAGCAGCAGGATCTGGATCAGCATATAGCCGATGTTGATCAGCAGGGTGAAGGTCCCGACCGAGAGGACGGGCCACTTGAGATTCAGCACGTATGCAGGACAGGACAGCGGCGCCGTGCCGAGGTTGGAGATGATCGACAGCGCCGTACCGATCGCCACGAACACCAGCCCGACGGTCGCCACGCCGTAACGCTGCAGGATATCTTTGAGTTTCGCATTCATACTTCTGCAAATATCGGAAATTCCGGGCAAACTCCGTATCTTTGACAATATGAAAGAATTATTGCGCTTGCCAATACTACTGCTTCCCGCCCTTGCCGTTACTGCCGGATGCACGCAGGACCGGGAGCAGGACCGGATGCACGCCAGCTATGCAGAAGGCTTGCGCCGACTGGAAGCCCGGGAATACCCTCAAGCCCACATCGCCTTCCTGCAGGCATACGCATGGGCACAGGCTAAGCCGGACTCTCTGTATATGGGTTTGATCCAACAGAAGGAAAGTATCATCTTCGGGCGCACCGGCAACTATCGCGCTGAGCTTGAGGCCGGCCGACAGGCCTATGCCATCTTCCAGGCCCTGGATCTTCCGGCGAAACAGTGCACCGCCGCGCTGACGCTGGCACAAGCCTGCTACGACAACATGAAATGGCATACCGGAGATTCACTCTGTGCATCCGTCTATAGCAGACCCGGAGCGACTGACTCCTTGTCTATCCAAGCCATGCTTTTGCAAGCAGACTTCCTCTTGGAAAGGCCTGTACCTGATTTCCGTCAGGCGCGGAGCCTTTATGAACAAATTCTGCTGGTGGACAGAAACCGGCTCTCTGCAGAGAGTTTTTACCGATATGCCCTCTGCCTGGTCTCCACCGGCGATTCCCGGAAAGCGGAGCCTCTGCTGCAAGAATTGGGTAATCTGTCGTTCGACAATTCGGAAAGGGACTATCTGAAGGCGCGTATCGCCCAGGCACAAGGCCGGAAGGAGGATGCAATCCGTTCCCTGGCCCTGGCTTATTCATCCCGGAAGTTCCTGATGCAATCCCAACTCCAATCGGATGTATTCAAGGCCCAGTCTGACTTTTACCTGCAGCGCGAAGCACTGGAGCGGCAACGTTCGCAGATCCTGCGCCTGAGAAACTGGCTCCTGGTGTCTGTTCTGCTGCTGACCCTGGGGCTTTGCACTTTGCTTTTCATCCTATACCGGAATCGGCAGCAAGAGCGGACCGAGAGACTGATATCTGCCGCGCAGGAATCGCGTCTCATGATGGAAGAAGCCGAGCGGGGTGCAGATTCCTACCGGAAGCTGTTCGCCTCACAATATCGGGCCCAGTTCGCAGAAATCGGGCGGCTGGCAGAGCCTTTTATCTCCGAAAGCCGGATCGGTGATTTCAAAGTCCGGGCCGGCAAGGCTTATTCCGAGCGGCTCGATGCCATTCTCCGGGAGATCAAGGACACCCGCAGCCGGGATTTCGAGCAGCGGCTTGACCGGGACCTGGACCACATTGTATCTCGGCTCAGGTCCCAGCTCCCCCAACTGCGGGAGCAGGATATCCGTTTCCTGTGTTACCTGATTGCGGGTTTCGACACTTCAACAATTGCCTTCCTGACAGATATGTCCAAAGGAAATGTCAGGGTGCGTAAACATCGCCTGCGCAGCATAATCGCAGGATCGGAGGCCCCAGACAAAGTGTTTTTCCTCACGCTCGTCGGTTAATGCGTTACACGCTCTTATCTGACTAAGCAGTAGTATTTTATATTTCTCCACTCACCCCCGGATGTCATGAAGATATGACTTCCGGGGCCTTTGTTGTAACGCCCTGATCCGTTCCGTCAGGACATCGAAGCCTTCATCTTTCTACCTTTGCCCCGTCCGGACATGACCAGTTTTTTTATTAATGAATTGACAAATCATGAAAAAAAAGTTTATTCTTGCTGGGCTGATAGCCTCGCTTATGATCTGCGCAGCCTGGACGGCCCGCGCAGAAATCCGTGGATTCTTCCTTTCTTGTGGTGTCGTTTATCGAGACGTTCCTGAGAATCTAAGCGATGAGGAGTATTACAATTACTACCTGTTTCTTGAAAGGACCGTTTGCGGAACGGAGATCGAAGGCCCCAACAATCCCATAAAAGAGAACCTTAATCCTGTCATCGAATGACACAAAGACTATCTATTACCGTTTTCTTTGTCATTTTAGGTATGCTCTCCTGCACCGCACAAACTGCGGTGCGGGTAAGCTACCTGTTCTACTATAAACAGGACTCCACCCGGACCGGTTATCATTTGGCGCCGGACATGACCCTGGACTTCGACGGGCATAAAGCAGCTTTCTATAGTGAAACCGAGTTCACGAAAGACTCCCTGAGTATGTCTGCCTTTGACAAGCACGGAAACACTGTTGACAAAAAAGCTGAAAATGAGCTTTACAGCATGGGAGGAAAAGGGTATCGCGACTGGGTATGCTTCCTGGATTACACAACTGATGAGATTCAGGTCCACTACGATCTTGTCTTCACGCATATTGTCGGCAAAGCAGCGTTGCCCGCGCCTGAATGGGAATTGCAGGATGGACAAAAAGAAGTGCTCGGCTATCTTTGCAGGCAAGCCCGCACGCGCTATCTCGGTCGTACCTGGTCCGTATGGTATACGGAAGAAATCCCCGCCAGCGCTGGTCCGTGGTTATTGCGGGGACTTCCGGGATTGATTCTGTCCGCAGAAGACACGAACGGTTATTTCCGTTTCAAACTGCATTGGATCGACCAAAACATCCAAAGCAGATATGCTCCTTATCTGCACATTCAGGACGTACTTCGGGAAAGGAAAAAGAACAAATACCCCTTTCCGGAATCCTACCCCCTGTCGCAGGCCAACCGGATGGCTTCCTTGGCCAAAATGTCCGGCTCCTACCGTGACCAGCTGCTCGGAACGGAATTGTTTTCAACACCGGGCTACACCATTCTCCCAAACGGGCAGAAAAAAACGCTGCCGACAGAATATCCTTACATCCCACTGATCCCGGAATCATTCCGGGAAGGCATCCGATAAGTTTATGCACCCGTTCCGATTCATTTTCCATCTTCCTTTTCTGTTGCTGGCAGGCACACTGGTTCGCGCCCAACAGAGCTCCACATTCTCCGGACGTATCACGGACGACTCCTCCGGATATCCGCTTTCAGGCGCTTGGGTGACGGCATACCATGGCGAAAAGACTGTCGGATCCGTGTATAGCGGAGAAGACGGGACTTTCATCATGAATCCCGGCGTACCGGTCGATGCAGTCAGCGTCACGCTGCTGGGATACAAAGTATTCAGGCAGGAAATAACGACACCCCGGGAATTCTTGGAAATCCATCTTTCCCGCACGAACCTGGAAATAAAGGCCGCTTCAGTACGAGCGTCCGTCATTGAGGAGCGGGGCGACACACTCACATATACCGCACAGGCATTCTCGGACGGGTCGGAGCGGGTCCTGGGCGAACTGTTGGAGAAACTGCCCGGAATCTCGGTCAACGCCAGCTCCGGCACAATATACCATAACAACCGTCCGATCAACAAGTTCTACATCGAAGGACTAGATCTGATGGGCAGCCGGTACGGCGTAGTAACGCAGAATCTGCCTTCCGACAAGATCGCCCGCATTGAGATCCTGCAGCGCCATCAACCGGTCAAGGCGCTGCAGGGAATCGAGACGAACGGAGAAAGTGCCGTCAACATCATTTTGAAAGAGAGCGAGAGGAACGCCTGGGCATTGGGGCTGAACGGGATGTTGGGCGCGCCACCCATTCCCCTGTTCTCTGCGCACGCCACGCTGACACGTTTCGCCAGGAATGCACAAAACCTATTCCTCATCAAGGGGAACAATGTCGGGAACGACATTCTGCGCGAACTCCAGGAGCAACAATATTTCGGAAAAGCGCGCTCGTTTGTGGTCGACACGCAGAATGCCGATGCGGATTTCGCCTCCGAGCTCCGGCCCAACCGTACGGAACTCCCTCTGCCTCAGCCTTATTGGTATAACAACCTGTCTGGAATCACTTCGTTGAACCATCTGGTCCGGACCGGCAATGACAGCCAGTTGAGAGTTGGTCTCAACGGTGCCGCAGAGCGGTTCAGGGAACAGTCGGTGACCCGGGAGGAAGTGCGTCTTAACGGATCGGATGCGTTGCTGATACAGGAAGAACGGACACTGTCGGACCGGCGGTACTATGCCGACCTGTCCGCTTCCTGGGAGCACAACGCGGAACAGCGGTACTTCTCGGAAACTTTCAAATTGGCCGGACAGTGGCGCGATGCGCTCTCCGCCCTTTCCCGCGAGGACCCGTATGCCCAACAATATACGTTACCATCCTTCAAAGCAGAAAACCAGTTGCGACTCACCACCCGGATGCGGGAAGACCGCGCCCTGGACCTGTCCTCCGACACCCGGTTTACCCGGAATATCCACAGCGCAGACTACAAGACCGCCAGCCTGCACGCAGTACAGGAACTGACTGCAAGCCGTTTCCGCAGTGAAAATGAAGCAAAACTGGGGTTTCGCACCGGACGGCTTCAGTGGGAAGGGGCGGGCGGCCTGGACATCGATTACAACAACACGCACGTCCGGCTCACCGGGCTGTCCGCACAGGGAATCCCGGATGCCCCCGTGGAAAACGGGATATTCTCCCTGCGGCCGCACATCCGCCTGCGAACCACCTTCTTCCTGGGCAGAAGCCAATGGACCGCATCCCTGCCAGGCAGCCTGTCCTTTGTCTCAACAAAAGGGAAAAGTCTGCTTGTCCCCGGCTTCTCCCCCTCCCTCTCGGTTCTCCTGCGATTCAGCCCGGCCTGGGAGTTCAGCGCATCAGGGCTCTGGTCCCGGACCCATTCCGCACCGGAATCTCTGCTGGATGCATTCATTATGCAAGACTGGCGTACACTTGCCCGCCGGGACAGCCTCCGTCAGACCGACCGTCTCGCCGTTTCCGCACAATTGAAATTCTCTGACAACCTGAATATGCTTTTCGCCTCCCTGTCAGGGAATTACGACCTTCGGAGGAACGACCGGGCCGCGTCTTACCAATACGAAGAGGGCCTGACATTCCGCACCTACCTCCCCGTAACGCGCTCCTCAGACAAGTACTCCGTCACGGGAAGAGTCTCCAAATACTTCGGAGCCAGATGGTTCGTCGCCGATCTGTCCTGTACGGCCATGTGGAGCAGCACAAACGAGTTTCTACAGGGGAAAGCCGTTGATTACCTGGACCGGACCGTAACCGGGAGCCTCGCCGTCCGGTTCAACCCTGCCCCTTGGCTGTCAGGCAGTTTGAACGGCACATACAGTTGGATGGTCATCCAAGGGGATGCTCCGTTGCATTGCCGCACGGCACGCGCCGAAGGAAGCATCTCCATCCGACCGGTCCGGGGACTGACAATCGGGCTGCTCGGCTATGGGCTATGGCAGCAGGTTCCCGGACAGCAGATCTCCAACCGGCCGCTGATGGATGCATCCATCGGATGGAAGACCGGCAAGTTCGAGTGGATTCTGGAGTGCCGCAACCTGCTCGGCTGCACGGTTTTTTCCCGCGAAAGCATATCTGCCTGGAAGAGCGTCTCCACCGTTTCAAACCTCTGCGGCCGCCAGTTCCTGTTCAGTTTGCGCGCCGCGCTGTAGTCCCATCAGACAGGAATCCGATGGCGACAGGGATATTCTAACGGAAAAACTGTATCTTTGCAGATTGGTTTGAAAATCAATCTCAATCTGATAAGATGAAAAAGTTTTTTGCAATTATGATTCCTGTGATGATGCTGGCGGCCTGCCAGCCCAAGGAAGCGAAAACGCCGGCCCTGGATCCGACCGACATGGACCTCAGCGTGAAGCCCGGCGACAACTTCTTCCTGTACGCCAACGGCGGCTGGATGACAAAGAACCCCCTCAAGGCGGAGTATGCCCGTTTCGGGTCGTTCGACGTGCTGCGCGAGCAGAACGTGGAGAACCTCAACGCCCTGTTCTCCGAGATGACCTCGATGAATCCGGAGCCCGGCACGGTCGACCAGAAGATCGTGGACCTGTACAAGCAGGGGCTTGACTCCACCCGCCTCAACGCGGAGGGCGCCGCGCCGCTGAAGAAGTATCTGGACGAGCTGTATGCCGTCAAGGACAAGAAGGCGCTCGCCGCCCATCTGGGCGGGCTCAACCTCGTGGGCGAGGGCGGATTCTTCGGGGGCGGCGTGGAAGCCGACCTGATGGACAGCAAGAACCAGATCTTCTACCTCGGCCAGGGCGGCCTGGGGATGGGCGACCGCGACTACTACGTGGATCCGGCCAACGCCGCGCTGCGCAAGGGCTACGAGGCGATGCTCGCCAAACTCTTCGCGCTCGCCGGCCTGGACAACGCGGAGGTCCGCGCCGCGAACGCCGCGGGCATCGAGGACAAGCTCGCGCAGTTCTCCTGGACCAGCGTGCAGAACCGCGACTACGTCAAGCAGTACAACCCGATGACCTCCGCCCAGATCTACAAGGCCTATCCCGGCTTCGACTTCCAGGCCTTCGCCCAGGCGATGGGCCTGCCGGAGATGGACAAGGTGATCGTGCAGCAGCCTTCCTTCTTCGAGGGATTCAGCAAGCTCTTCAAGGACAGCAGCCTGGACGTGCTCAAGGACTACCTGGCCGCCCAGCTGATCAGCGGCGCCGCCGGCAGCCTGTCGGATGAGTTCTACGCCGCCTCGTTCGACTTTTTCAGCACCCAGATGAGCGGCGTGACCGAACAGCGCCCGCGCTGGAAGCGTGCGATGAGCGTGCCCAACGGCATCCTCGGCGAGGCCGTCGGCCAGATGTACGTGGCGAAGTACTTCCCCGAATCCTCCAAGCAGAAGATGCTGGACCTGGTGAAGAACCTGCAGGTCGCCCTGGGCGAGCACATCGACAGCCTGGAATGGATGTCGGACGAGACCAAGGCCCGCGCCCGCGAGAAACTCGCCGCCTTCACCGTCAAGATCGGCTATCCCGACAAATGGAAGGACTACAGCACCCTGAAGGTGGACCCGGAGCTGAGCTACTATGAGAACCTGCGCGCCGCCAGCGCCTGGTACGTGGCCGACAACCTCTCCAAACTCGGCAAGCCCACAGACCCGACCGAGTGGGGCATGACCCCGCAGACGGTCAACGCCTACTACAACCCGACGACCAACGAGATCTGCTTCCCGGCCGGCATCCTCCAGCCGCCGTTCTTCAACCCGGATGCGGATGATGCCGTGAACTACGGCGCCATCGGCGTGGTGATCGGCCACGAGATGACCCACGGCTTCGACGACCAGGGCAGCCTGTTCGACAAGGACGGCAACATGAACAACTGGTGGACCGACGCCGACCGCGCCGCGTTCGTGGAGAAGACCAAGACTCTCGCCGACCAGTTCAGCGAGGTGGAGATCCTCCCCGGCGTACACGCCAACGGCGAACTGACCCTGGGTGAGAACATCGCCGACCACGGCGGCGTGAGCGTCGCCTGGACGGCCCTGCACAACGCCCTCGGCGACAAGGTGCCCGCCCCCATCGACGGCTTCACCGCCGACCAGCGCTTCTTCCTCGGTTACGCCCGCGTCTGGGCGCAGAACATCACCGACGAAGAGCGGGCCCGCCTGACCAAGCTCGACGTCCACTCGCTGGGCGACAACCGCGTCAACGTGACCCTGCGCAACTTCGGATACTTCTTCGATGCTTTCGGCATCCAGGAAGGCGATGCGATGTGGCGTCCGGAGAGCGAGCGCGTACATATCTGGTAAACCGATGCAGGCGGAAGGCTTCATTGCCCGGCGTCTGCACGTCAAGGAGAGAATGGCTGTCGTCGCGATAGCCATTTCTTTCTTCGTGATGATCGTGGCCGTGGCGATCTCCGGCGGCTTCCGCCGGGAGATCCGCAGCGGCGTGTCCGCGGTCACGGGCGACGTCTTGCTCACCAATGCCTCCGCCGACCTGACCGGCACTTCCGATCCCGTCTGCACCGCCCCCTCCTATCTGTCGGAGCTGGAGGCGGTGCCGGGCGTGGAGCGGATCGAGCCGGTGATCTACCGCACCGGCATCCTCAAGATCGGGGACGATATCCACGGAGCCCTGTTCAAGGGCACGTCCGCCGACACCGTCTCGCTGGGCGTGCGCGTGCCCGCCACCCTGGCCAGACGCCTCGGCCTGGCAGCCGGCGACGACCTGACCGCGTATTTCATCGGGGAGAAAGTCAAGATCCGCAGATGGCATGTCCTCGCCCTGTACGACAGTGCGATGGACACCGAAGAAGGGCAGCTGCTGTACGTGCCTGTAGGCGACCTGCGGCGCCTGGAGGGCTGGGAGCCGGACCGGGCGACGCTGCTGGAGGTCACGCTCTCGCCCCGCCACCGCAGCCGCAGGGCCATGCAGCGGGCCACGGAGGAGCTGGGCTGGCGCGCGACGCTCGCAGCGCAGGACGATGAGGACCCGCTGCGCGCCGTGGCCGCCACCGACCGCTTCTCCCAGCTGTTCGACTGGCTGGACCTGATCGATTTCAACGTCTATGCCATCCTGCTGCTGATGACCGTCGTGGCGGGATTCAACATGATCTCCGGGCTGCTGATCCTGCTCTTCCGGCACGTCAGCACCATCGGTACCCTCAAGACCCTGGGGATGGGCGACCGCGCCATCGCCGGGGTGTTCCTGCGCGTGGGGGCCCGGACCGTGGCCATCGGCATGGCGATCGGCAATGCCGCCGCCCTGCTTTTCTGCCTGGTCCAGGGCAGCACGCACTGGATCCGGCTCAACCCGGAGAACTATTTCGTCTCCTTCGTGCCGGTGCAGGTCAACCTGCCGGCCATCCTGCTGGCGGACGCCGCCGCGTTCGCCGGCATCCTGCTCCTGCTGCTCCTTCCCACCCTGTTCAT
This sequence comes from Bacteroidales bacterium, assembly GCA_017458145.1. GTDB lineage: Bacteria > Bacteroidota > Bacteroidia > Bacteroidales > UBA932 > Cryptobacteroides. Next base: position 16,466 of record JAFTGA010000009.1, read on the forward strand.
CTCCCGGGTCGATCCGGCGCAGACCGTCAAAGCGGAATAATTTTACTATCTTTACGCTGCAAAATACATTCGCGATGAAAAAACTCATTCTTTTCCTGGCCGCCTGCACGCTGGTGGCAACGGGCTGCAAGGGCGGCAGCAACACCGCCTCCGCAAAGACCAGCGGGACCGGTGCCGCTCCGGCCGCGGCACAGACGAAGGCCGGCGATGCGCCCGAGGGCTTCACCTTCGACGAGCTCTTCAGGATCTTCTCCTGCTTCGGCTCCAACATCATGACGCCCAAATACGCCGCACAGGGCACCAAGGACGCCATCAAGGAAGAGCTCAAGCAGTCCTATGACGGCTACTCCGAATTCATCGGTCCCTGCAACCACCTGAATCACAGTTTCTTCGACGGAGACTGCCACGATGGTTTCGCGATGGCCTGCTACCGCTTCAAGGCGGACGGCCACGTGCTGGTGATCCTGCTGGAGAACGGCGGCTGCGACGTCTCCGCGAACAAATATGTCCGCACCTACGAATATGATCCCGCCACAGGCAACGCCCACGAAGTGCAGTTCCCGCTGAACCCGGCCCCGGTGCCCGACGATTTCGAGGACCTGGTCCGCCTGGCGGGCGCCGATGTGCAGTCCCTGCGGGGCGCCGCGAAGGCCGGCCTGTACAACTATATCTTCTCCCGGGAGGCCCTGCAGATCCAGCTCAACGATCCCCACGACTTCAGCGAGCAGTCCTACCGCGGCGACCTCATCGTCGAGTACGCATGGAACGGCGCCGAATTCGTCAAGAAGACGGACCGCATCCGTCCCTGCATCCACCCCGACGGCTTCGCCAACATCCTGCTCGGTGAGCCCGCCCCGGACTTCTACTTCGACTACGATCCCGTCGGCTACGGCGTCAACTACTCCCAGGGCGGAGACCTCTGGCTGATCAACCGCGGAGAGCAGATGGTGCTGGAGATCCAGATGGAGAACAAGAAGGTTTACTCCATCGAGGTCAAGTCCCCGGAATACTGCATTACCCAGGCCGGGTATGACGTCCGCGAGGAGCGTCCGCGCGTCGGCGGCCGCATCAACGACTGCCTCACCATCGGCCCGGAGGCCCCGCAGGTCTGGATGCTGATGGACGGCACGATCTCCATTGAGGACATGATGTGGAACACCCATGTCGCCTTCCGCACCTCGCAGGACGCGCTCGCGGAGCCGGTGAAGCCCGCCGACGACCGCATCCGCATCGAGCGCCCGAAGTTCAGGAGCGACGCCAGGATCGAATCGATCCTCATCTGGAAAGACTGACTAGACTTTCGCCTCCCGGAAGACCTCCTGGATGGACGGGTAGGTGTTCTTGAGATAGGGGGGCAGGCTGGAACGGGCCACCCAGGCGGCGCGGGTGATATCCTCCTCGCGCTGCGGGGTCAGGTTCACCGGATCGGTGTAGAGCATGTCGTACCACCAGGTGTGCTTGAGGTGCCAGATGCCTCCGCGCAGGTAGCAATGGTCCGTCACGCAGATCAGGTCCCGCAGTTCCAGCTGGTCCACGCCCGTCTCCTCCTGCACTTCCCGCAGGGCCGTCTCTTCGATGGGTTCGCCCGCCTCGCGGTGCCCCTTCGGCAGGTCCCACAGGCCGCTGCGCTGGATGAGCAGGTAGTCGCCGCGGCGGTTGGAGACCAGTCCGCCCGCCGCATCCACCTCGCGGAACTCCGCGCACACCCGCCGGTACATCCAGGCGGTGTTGTCCGTGGGGATGTAGATGCGGGCAAGGGACTCGGAGGCCTCGAACATCGCCACGAGGGTGTGGATGTTGATGCTCCCGCCGAAATGGAATTCCACGGCGTTGGGATCGGAGAGCGCCTGTTCGTCCGGGCTGCAGATGATGATGCAGCGCTTTTCGAAATAGATCCTGTGCATCGGAAAATTGCTATCTTTGCACAAATGTAATCATTATTTTTGACTATGACAGCACACTATAGCAGCAAGCACGGCCAGGTGGCCAAGCAGCCGGAAGAGCTCTACATGGCGTTCACGGACCTGCGCAACTTCGCGCAGATAGTCCCGCAGGGCCAACTGGAGGCCGATATCCAGGCCGGCTTCGATACGCTCAGCGTGGAGGTCCGGGGATTCAAGGTCAGCGTCCGCGTGGACGAGCGCCAGCCCTACCGGCTGATCCGGCTGGGCAGTGCGGAGTCCCCCATCGAGTTCGTGGGCGTGCTGCATTTCGAGCCGTCGGCGATTCCGGGGCGCACCGATTTCTGGATCGACCTGGATGCCAACATCAATTTCATGATGAAGACGATGCTGGGCGGCAAGGTGCAGGAGGCGCTGGACAAGATGGTGGACGGCCTGGTGGATGCTTCCGAAGGCCGGATGCCGCAGATGCCGGACAATTTCCGCAGGCCGTGTTGGAGGAGGCGTCGGTCTCGGTCCGTCTCAATCCGTTCAAGGGGCTCGCGGGGCCGGAAGGCACGCCGGTCCCCTGGTCACCTTATGGCCGCATCCTGCAGGACCGCCCCGTCTTCACGCTCGACCCCCTCTTCCACGCCGGCTGCTATTATGTCCAAGATAGCTCCGCGATGTTTGTAGGATACGCCTTCCGGCGTATCCTACAAACATCGCTTATGAAGGGGCTCCGCTCAAGGCAATCGGTTCTCCGGGTCCTGGACTTGTGCGCGGCGCCGGGTGGGAAGACGACGGATCTGGCGGCGTCGCTGCGGGAGGCGTGCGGGGACGGATTCACCCTGGTGGCGAACGAAGTGATGAAGGCGCGCGTGGGCGTGCTGGACGACAACGTCGCGCGCTGGGGCGACCCGAACGTGGTCGTGACCAGCGTGGATCCGGCGGCATTCGCCCGGCTTGAGGGCTGGTTCGACATCATCGTCGCGGACGTGCCCTGCAGCGGCGAGGGGATGTTCCGCAAGGACCCGCGGGCCCGCGCGGAGTGGAGCCCGGAGCTGGTGGAGCTGTGCGCGGCCCGGCAGCGGCGCATCCTCGCGGACGTGTGGCCCGCGCTGCGCCAAGGGGGCTTCCTGCTCTACAGCACCTGCACCTACGAGCAGGCGGAGAACGACGACAACCTCGCCTGGGCCGCCCGTGAACTGGGCGGCGAAATCCTTCCGCCGGCAGCGGAATTCGAAGACTCCGGCGTGCGCCGCACCGCCCACGGGCATCTGCTCGAAGCGGGCGTCGTGCCCGGCGAAGGACAGTGGGCCGGGGTGCTCCGCAAAACCGCCTCCCAGCGCGTCGCCGCCAAGGCGGACTTGTCCCTGCTGCACCCGCTGCGCCAGGGCCTGCGCAAAGGGGAGAGGAAGGGAAAGGACTTCCTGCCGGACCCGGATTATGCGTTGAGCATGGAATTTGATAGGAAAGACTACCCGGAAGTGGCCGTGGACCACCCCACGGCCCTGCGCTACCTCCACCGGGACGCGCTCGTGCTGCCGCAGGCCGCACCCGGATACAATGTGATCACTTACCTCGGCCACCCGCTGGGATTCGTCAAGAACATCGGTTCCCGATGCAACAACCTTCTCCCCAAGGGCCGCCGGATTTTGATGAACGTATGAATGCAATGATCAAGAGACTGGCCCTCGCGGCCGCTTCGGTCCTGCTCGGCGCCGCGCCGCTCTGCGCACAGGACGCCACCGCCGCCGATTTCAAGGCGCGCTACGAGCGCCTGGTACGCAACGTCGGCTATGCCGGCGTAGGCGTGGAGACGGTGCTGGACCGCTGGGAGGAGGCCTTCCCGGACGACACGGACATACCCGTGGCGCGCTTCAATTATTATTTCACGAAGTCGCAGTATTCCGAAGTGCTGCCCAAACCCGGGCAGCGCCGCTTCATGGGCAACGCGCCCACCCTGACCCTGAAGGACAGCGATGGCAATGACGTCCATTACTTCGAAGAATATTTTTACGACGAGGAGCTGTTCGGCGAAGCGGTCAAGGTGCTGGACACGCAGATTGCGGCGCACCCGGACGAGCTGCGCTGGTATTACCTCAAGATCACGGCCCTGACCGCCTACGAGAAAGAGAGTCCCGACATGGCCGCCGCCGAGCTCCGGAAACTCATCGCCCGGCAGGGTTCCGCCCGCCCGGCCTGGACCCTGGACGGGGCACCGGCCGCGGAGGATGTCTTCGCGCGCGGCGTGGGGGAATATTGCTATGATTTCTTCCAGATCGCCTCGCCGCAGAGCTACGAGTATTTCCGGGACATCTCCGAGCGGATGAGCAAGCTCTATCCCCAGAACACCGTCTTCATCGACAACCTCGGCTCCTACTGGCTTGTGGCGAAGGACAACGAAAAGCAGGCCGTCAAGTTCTACAAGAAGGCCCTCAAGATCGAGCCGGAGGACGCAGTGGCCGCCCGCAACCTCCAGATTATCGAGCGCCGGCAGGCCGCCGCGAAAAAGAAGTAATTCCGCTGAAACTTTTTGCGGCACTTTGCCGTATAAGAAAGGAATTGTGTTTACGCAACAAGTATGAAACTCTCACAATTTGACTTCGAACTCCCGCAGGAGAAAATCGCCACGGAGCTGATGCCCGAAGTGGACGGGCATGTGCAGTGGCGCGACGAGTGCAAGCTGATGGTCCTCCACAAGGACACCGGCGAGATCGAGCACCGCCAGTTCAAGGATATCATCGAATATTTCGGCAAGCGCGACCGCTTCGTGCTCAACGACACGAAGGTCTTCCCCGCCAAGCTCTTCGGCAAGAAGGAAAAGACCGGCGCCGACATCATGGTCTTCCTGCTGCGCGAGCTCAACCGCGAGCAGCGCCTCTGGGATGTGATCGTGGACCCGGCCCGCAAGATCCGCATCGGCAACAAACTGTATTTCGGCGAGGACGAGAGCATGGTGGCGGAAGTCATCGACAACACGACCTCGCGCGGCCGCACGCTCCGTTTCCTGTACGACGGTCCGTACGAGGAGTTCAAGGCCGCCCTGTTCGCCCTCGGGCAGACGCCCGTGCCGGAGTGGGTCAAGCAGACCCCGACCCCGCGGGACGCCGAGGAGTTCCAGACCATCTTCGCCGCGCACGAAGGCGCCGTGTCCGCCCCGGCGGCCGGCCTGCACTTCAGCCGCGAGCTGCTCAACCGGATGATCCTGCACGACATCGACAAGACCTTCATCACCGTGCACATGGGCATCGGACACTTCCGCACCGTGGACGTGGAGGACCTGTCCAAGCACCGGATGGACGGCGAGCGCATCATCATCAGCGAGCAGGCAGCCTCCGAGATCAACCGCGCCAAGCGCGGCGGGCACAAGATCTGCGCCGTGGGCGTGACCGTGATCCGGGCGCTGGAGACCTACGTCACGACGGACCACGAAGTCCGTCCCACCGACACCTGGACCAACAAGTTCATCTTCCCGCCCTATGAGTTCTCCATCCCCGACGCCATCGTGTCCAACTTCCACCTGCCGGAGTCCACGATGCTGATGAGCGTGGCCGCTTTCGGCGGCTACGAGAAGGTGATGAACGCCTACCAGAGCGCGCTGGACAACAACTACCGCTTCGGCCCGTACGGCGACGCCCTGCTGATTGTCTGATTTCCCGGACAATCGTCCGGAAAACCGGCACCCTGCCCCGAAAAACCGATTGCTTCCCGCAGCCGGTTTTTTTTATCTTTGTCCCGAACGCAATGCTATGAGAAATGGAAACTTCCGTCTCCCCCGTCGTGAGCGCCATCGCGCTCAACGCCATCTTCGGCAACGAACCGAAATTCTCCCACCGGCTCCTCGAGGCGCTGGGCTCCGCGCAGGCGGTCTTCACCCTGTCCGCGCAGGAGCGGCTCGCGCTGTTCGGGCCCTGCAACGCCCACGCCGCGCAGATCGGACCGGCAGCCCTGGAAGCCGCCCGGTCCGAGTTCGAACGGCTCTCGGCAGCGGGCTGCCAGTTCCTGGACATCTTCGATCCCGCCTACCCCGCCCTGCTGCGCGAGTGTCCCGACGCGCCGCTGCTGCTCTATGTGCGCAGCGCCACCCCGGCCGCGGAGCTGTTCGCCGGTCGTCCGGCCGTGGCCATCGTGGGCACGAGGGACCAGAGCCTCTACGGGCGCGAATGCAGCCAGCGGATCGTGCAGGCGCTCGGGGAGGCCCCGGCCCGGCCCTGCATCGTCAGCGGGCTGGCGCTCGGCGTGGACATCACCGCCCACGCAGCCGCCCTTTCGGCCGGGCTGCCGACCGTCGGGGTGAGCCCGGTGGGCATAGAGGACGTCTATCCGCGCCGGCACCGCGCCTTCGTGGAACGGATGGTCTCTACGCCCGGCTGCGCCCTGGTGACGGATTACCCGCCGGGCACCGTCCCCACCGCATTCAATTTCCTGCGGCGCAACCGCATCATCGCCGGGCTGGCCGGAGCCACCGTCCTGGTCGAGTCGCGGCTCAAGGGCGGCGGGATGATTACCGCGCGCCTGGCCCACGGCTACGGGCGCGACGTGTTCGCCGTGCCGGGGCGCATCGACGACGCCCGTTCGCAGGGCTGCAACCATCTGCTGCGCGAACAGGTCGCCGCTCCCGTCTCCGACCCGGCGGCGCTCCCCGTGGCGCTCGGCCTGGGCCGCGTGCGCCGCTCCCGGCCGGAAGCGCTCTCCGAAGCCGTCCGGCGGCGTTTCTCGCCCGCCCTGCCCCCGGAAGAAGTGGACCGCCTGGTCCACCTCGCCGGCATCATCCGGGAGCGGCGCGGCATCCAGTTCGACGAGCTGTGCCGCGAGGCGGAGGCAGACTATGCCTCGGTCGTCCGCGGCGCCGGTCTGCTGGAGGAGGAAGGCTTCATCCAGGTCGACGTGCTCCAAAGATGCAGCATTAATATAAAAAATATGTAAATTTGTGGGAATGGAATGGATCGACACGCATACGCACGCCTATGACGAGGCCTTCGCCGGATGCGAGGACGAAATCGTGGCCCGGGCCGTCCGGGCCGGGGTGGGCGTGCAGCTGCAGGCCGACGTGGACGCACGCGAGCGGGATCGGATGTACGCCCTCGTGGAGCGGCATCCCGGCGTGCTCCGCCCGATGCTGGGTCTTTACCCCGGTTCCGTGGACCGGGACTGGCGCCGCGGAATCGACGCGCTGGAGGCCTGGCGCAGCCGCGGCCCCGTGGCCGTGGGGGAGATCGGGCTGGACTACCACTACGGCACGGAGTTCAAAGCCGAGCAGCAGGAGGCCTTCCGGGTACAGCTCGAACTGGCCGCCGCCTGGGATCTGCCGGTCAACATCCACCTGCGCGACGCCACGGAAGATTTCTTCCGCATTATGGCCGACTGCACCCGCCTGCACCTGCGGGGCAACCTGCATGCCTTCAGCGGCAGCGCCGAGACCTTCCGGCGCCTGCAGCGGCTCGGCGGAGACTGGTACGTGGGCATCGGCGGGGTCGTGACCTTCAAGAACGCCGCCGTCGCACAGGCCGTGAAGCGCATCCCGCTGGACCGCATCCTGCTGGAAACGGACGCCCCCTACCTGACCCCGGTGCCCCATCGCGGCGAGCGCAACGAGAGCGCCTATCTCCCCCTGATCGGCGCGTTCGTGGCGCAGCTCAAGGGCGTCAGCCCCGAAGAAGTCGCCGCCACGACCACCGCCAATGCGAAAAGACTGTTTGCCATATGAAGCTGAATTTCAATTTGTTCTCATCCGAGAAGAACGAGCGGAACGCCGTGCTGCTGATCTATACCGGCGGCACCATCGGGATGAAGGCGGACCCGGTCGACGGGGCCCTCAGGCCCTTCGATTTCAGCGGCATCCTCGAGGAAGTGCCCGAACTGCGCAAGTTCGCGATGAAAATCGATTCGTACGCATTCAACCCGATCATCGACTCCTCCGACGTGGAGCCCTCGCTCTGGCAGGCCCTCGCCCGGCTGATCCGGAACCGTTATGACGACTACGACGGCTTCGTGGTCCTGCACGGCACGGACACGATGGCCTACAGCGCCTCCGCGCTGAGTTTCATGCTGGAGAACCTGGGCAAACCCGTCGTCTTCACCGGCAGCCAGCTGCCCATCGGCCAGCCGCGCACGGACGGCAAGGAGAACCTGATCTCCGCCGTGGAGATTGCCATGGCCAAGGACTCCCACCGCCACCCGATGGTCCCGGAAGTGTGCATCTGCTTCAACTCCCAGCTGCTGCGGGGCAACCGCAGCGTCAAGGTCAACGCCACCGGCTTCGACGCCTTCAAGTCGCCCAACTATCCGCTCCTGGCAACGGCCGGCATCAGCATCAAGTACAACAACAGTTTCATCCACTATGGTTACGACCGCCGCCGGGGGCTGACCATCCATACCGCGCTGGACACGCGCGTGTCCGTGCTCAAGCTGCACCCCGGCATCACGGAGCAGGCCGTGCGCGACATCCTGCTCGGAGACGGCTCCCGCGCCGTCATCCTGGAGACCTACGGCGCCGGCAACGCCCCGTGCCGCCCCTGGTTCCTTTCGCTCGTGCGGGAGGCCGCCTCCCGGGGCAAGATCCTGCTCAACGTGACGCAGTGCCTGAGTGGCGACGTGGACATGGACATCTACGCCACCGGCCGCGCCCTCAAGGAGGCAGGCGTCATCTGCGGGCATGACATCACGACCGAAAGCGCACTCGGGAAACTCTTCTATCTGATGGGGGCGCACGCCGACAACGGGAAGGTAAAAGCCCTCCTGGAACGCAATTTAAAGGGAGAAATCTCAAAATAATTATTGATTAATGGATTTTTTTTGCTAAATTGCACCGCTTTTAGATGGAAAACCGACATAGAATATATCACAACTAATACATTATTAAATTCATTATGAAAAAGTTTTTCAGGTTTTTGGCAGTTGCGGGCGCTATGGCCTTCTCTGCAAACTTCGCATTCGCCCAGGAAGAGATGAGCGCTGCTGACCTCCTCTCCGGTAGCGAGCAGCCTCTCAACCAGGCCCTCAAGCAGAAATTCATCGAAGGTGGTCCTGCGTTCATGTCGCTGATCATCATCTGCTTGATCATCGGTCTTGCCCTCGCCATCGAGCGCATCCTCTATCTCTCCTTCTCCAAGATCAACACCAAGAAGCTGGTCGAGAAGGTCGAGGCTGCCCTCAACGAAGGCGGTATCGAGAAGGCGAAAGATGTTTGCCGTGAGACGCGCGGTCCTGTCGCCAGCATTTTCTATCAGGGTCTCCTGCGCTACGACCAGGGCCTTGACGTGGTCGAGAAGACGATCGTTTCCTACGGTTCCGTCCAGCAGAGCCAGCTTGAGAACGGCCTTTCCTGGATCTCCCTGTTCATCGCGATCGCCCCGTCCCTCGGATTCCTCGGTACGGTTATCGGTATGATCAACGCCTTCGACGCCATCCAGGCTGCGGGTGACATCTCCCCGAACGTCGTTGCCGGCGGTATGAAGGTCGCCCTCATCACTACGGTCGGTGGTCTCATCGTCGCCATGATCCTCCAGGTCTTCTACAACTACATCCTCGCGAAGATCGAGTCCATCACCATCGACATGGAGGACTCCTCCATCAGCCTGATCGACGTGCTCACCAAGTACGGCCAGAAGAAATAATTTCAACCCCGGTTTAAACAACTGAATAATGAAACTCAACAAGATATTCAAATGGGGAATGGTGGTGCTGATCCTTATCAGTGTCGCACTCCTGGTCTGGGGTTTCATGGCGGGCTTCAACGATGGTCCTGAAGCACTTCCCGCCACGAACGCACTCCTCGCCTGGGCTGGGATCATGATCGGCGTCGCCCTCTTCTGCTGGATCTGCATCGGACTCATCGTGAGCGTGATGAACGACCCGAAGTCCCTCGTCAAGATGGGCATCGTCCTGGTCGGCATCGTCGCGGTCTGTCTGATCGCCTTCCTGCTTGCCAAGGGTAACCCTGTACCCGGCGCGACCCTCAACGCATCCGCCGGCGAACTCAAACTCACTGATACCATCCTGATCCTCACGGCCATCGCCGGTGTCGGCGCCATCGCTGCCATCATCGTCGGTGAAATCCGTCTGGCTATCGCTAACAAGAAGTAATCATGGCAAAGAAAACACCAGCAATCAATTCGAGTTCTACGGCCGATATCGCTTTCCTGTTGTTGTGCTACTTCCTCATGACCACAACCATGGGTTCGCACTTCGGATTGTCCCGTCGTCTCCCCCCGATGCCTGATCCCAATCAGAAGGTCGAGGACCAGAAGGTCAATCGCCGCAACATCATCGTGGTGAAGATCAACTCTGCCGATAGGATTCTTGCCGGTACCGAAGCCATTGATGTCTCTCAGCTCAAAGATAAGATCAAAGAGTTCTTAAGCAATCCTGCCAACGACCCGAACCTCCCGGAGAAAGAGGTGAAGGAGATCGAGGGCTACAGCAAGGGTTCCTATCCCGTCTCCAAAGGCGTGATTTCCCTGCAGAACGACCGCGGTACGAGCTACCAGGCTTATATCGCCGTGCAGAACGAGCTTGTCAAGGCCGTCAACGAACTTCGTGACGAGTTCTCGATGCGCGAGTTCGGCCGCAACTACTCGGCCCTCACCGAGGACCAGCAGAAGGTCGTCCGCGACTGTGTCCCGCAGAACATTTCCGAGGCAGAGCCTAAGGACGTCGGCAAAAGAAGATAATAGGAGATAAAGATTATGTCAAGATTCAAGAAAGGCGGCAAGAAAGAAATGCCGGCGATCACATCGAGTTCGCTCTCTGATATCGTTTTCATGCTCCTGTTCTTCTTCATGGTCACCACGCAGATGCGCGAGACCGAGCAGAAGGTCAAGGTCACCACGCCGGAAGCCTCCGAAGTTGTCAAACTGGAGCGCAAGGACCTCAACTCCTACATCAACATCGGCTCCCCGACCCTGCAGTACCAGGGCCAGTACGGTACCGATGCCCGTATCCAGTTGAACGACGCCTTCCGCACCACGGACGACATCCGCGACTTCATCGCCGCCGAGCGTGACGCCTTGAGCGAGGCCGACCGTCAGTTGATGACCGTCTCTATCCGCGCTGACCAGGACGTTAGAATGGGTATCGTGACAGATGTTAAGCAGGAGCTCAGACGTTGCTCCGCCCTTAAGATCATGTACTCAGCAAGAAAGCCTGCAAAATAAACTGATGCAGTATTGAATACGAGCAGCCCCCTTCAACGAGGGCTGCTTTTTAAAATCCATAAGAACAAATGAAGGAAATACTTCGTACCAAGGTGAAGGACCTGCTGCAGATGAAGGCAGGTCAGGAAGTCCTGGCCAAAGGCTGGGTCAGGACCAAGAGAGGGAACAAGGAGATCGCGTTCATCGCCCTGAACGACGGATCGACCATCAAGAACGTCCAGATCGTCGTGGACAAGAATGCAGACACGGAGCCGGTACTGGCGCAGGTCAGTACGGGCGCCTGCATCGCCGTGCGCGGCAATCTCGTCGAATCCGTGGGCAGCGGACAGTCGGTCGAGATCAAGGCGGAGGAGATCACGGTGTACGGCACCTGTGACCCGATGCGCTATCCCCTCCAGAAGAAGGACACGTCCTTCGAGTATCTCCGCACGGTCGCACACATGCGCCCGAGGACCAATACCTTCGGCGCCATCCTGCGCCTGCGCAGCCAGATGGCCTTCGCCATCCACGAGTATTTCCACAGCCGGGGCTTCGTGTACCTGCACACCCCGCTGATCACCGCCTCCGACGCGGAAGGAGCCGGACAGATGTTCCAGGTCACCACGCTCGACCTGGAGAACGTCCCCCGCGACAAGAAAGGCCGGATCGACTATGGCAAGGATTTCTTCGGCAAGCAGACCAGCCTGACGGTGAGCGGCCAGCTGGAGGGAGAACTGGGCGCCACGGCGCTCGGCGAGATCTACACCTTCGGCCCCACCTTCCGCGCCGAGAATTCCAACACCCCGCGCCACCTCGCCGAGTTCTGGATGATCGAGCCGGAGATGGCCTTCTACGACATCAAGGACAACATGGACCTGGCCGAGGACTTCATCAAGCACCTCGTTTCCTACGCCCTGGAGCATTGTATGGACGACATCCAGTTCCTGAATGACCGTTACGACAACGAACTCGTCGACCGGCTGCGCAGCGTGGTCGGCACCGAGTTCGTCCGCCTGGAATACACCGAAGGCATCCGCATCCTCGAAGAGGCCGTAGCAAACGGCGTGCAGTTCGAGTATCCGGTCAGCTGGGGCGTGGACCTGCAGAGCGAGCACGAGCGCTACCTGGTGGAGAAGCACTTCGGCAAGCCGGTCATCCTGACGGGCTATCCCAAGGACATCAAGGCCTTCTACATGAAGCAGAACGAGGACGGGAAGACCGTCCGCGCGATGGACGTGCTCTTCCCGAAGATCGGAGAGATCATCGGCGGCTCCGAGCGCGAAGCCGACCTGGACAAGCTCGAAAAGCGCATTGACGAGCTGAAGATGAGCCGCAAGAACCTGGAATGGTACATCGATACCCGTCGCTTCGGCAGCTGCCCGCACAGCGGCTTCGGCCTGGGATTCGAGCGCCTGCTCCTCTTCATCACCGGCATGGCCAACATCCGGGATGTCATTCCTTTCCCGCGTACCCCGAAAAATGCTGAATTCTGACGATTTCAGCGGAATCATATGTTAGTAATAGGTATTGCCGGTGGATCCGGCTCCGGAAAAACCACGGTGGTCAAGGCCATCACCGAACAGCTCAAGGGGAAAAGCGTAGTGGTCATCCCCCAGGATTCCTACTACAAGGACTCTTCTGACCTCTCCGACGAGGAGAAGCGCAACCACAACTTCGACCACCCGGACGCGATTGACTGGGACCTGCTCTGCGAACAGCTTGCCGAGCTCAAGCACGGCAGGACCATCCAGCAGCCGGTCTATTCCTACATCTCCTGCTCGCGCTCCAAGACGGAGACCGTGCGGGTCGAACCTGCCGACGTGATCATCATCGAGGGCATCCTGATCTTCACCTGCAAGCCGCTGCGTGACCAGATGGACATCAAGATTTTCGTGGACGCGGATGACGATGACCGGCTGATGCGCGTGATGGCCCGCGACATCAGCGAGCGCGGCAAGGACGTCCACTGGGTCATCGAGCGCTATTCGCGCACCGTCAAGCCGATGTACCTGCAGTTCATCGAGCCGAGCAAGCGCTACGCCGACATCATCATTCCGCAGGGCGGACACAACCGCGTGGCCATCGACGTCATCACCGCCACGGTGGAGAAGTCGCTCGCAAGAAAACAATAGCCCTACCGTGCGCCGGCTATCCAAAGAAGACAAAGCAGGGATCTACACCACCGTGATCGTACACCTCGCGGTGGTGATTGTCTTATTGCTTGCCGGGCTGGACTATTCCATCCGGCAGGAGAGCAGCTTCGTGCTGGATTTCTCCAAACTGGAGGAGCTGGAGCGGCAGCAGGAAGAGGCCGAGAAACTCCAGGAGGCAGCCGACTTCCAGGAAAGCATCGCCCGCAAGATTGACGCCCGGATCCAGGCGGCACCGGCCGTGCGCGGCGTGGCCGTGGACAGGGCGGCGCTCAAGGATGACCGCGGCACGGACGCGGAGCAGCTCTACAAAGACGCCCAGCGGCTCCAGGAGGAGCTGGCGCGGGGTTATGAAGTCCCACAGGAAGATGTGGCCGATCCGGGCACCGTCACCCCTCAGGAAAAGGAAGAAACCGCGACACAGCCGACGCCGGTCTACAGCGGCCCTTCCGTCGTATCGTATTTCCTGGAGGGGCGCAAGGCCAGCCACCTCCCCATCCCGGCCTACCGCTGCATGGGCGCGGGACAGGTGACGGTCCTGATCACCGTCAATCCATCAGGCGCGGTGGTGGCGGCAAAAGTAGATGAAAGCGCCTCATCCAAAGACGGTTGCCTGCGATCCTTCGCCATCCGCGCCGCCCGGCTGTCCAAGTTCTCCGCCAAGGCCGACGCTCCGGCCAAACAGCAAGGCAACATCGTCTACGAATTCGTCTCGCAGTATTAGCCGCCGGTCCCCTTCTACGTCATTAACAGCCTGTGGCTGTTTTCCTCCTCACGGCTCGGCAGAAGCAGCCAGCTGTTTCTGCTCTCGCTCGCTGCGTCGGTTCCGGGCTTGATCCGGAATCTCCAAAAAGTAACGTAAATATCTGAAAATAAAGCAGCTGAGAAGCTAACTGCGCGGGACATTTTAACGTCCGTTATTTTGTCCCAAAGGTAGATATTTTTTTGAAAACCGCAAAACCTGTCCTGAATTATTTCCAGGGCA
>JAFTGA010000041.1 GCA_017458145.1 Bacteroidales bacterium
ACCGCTGTTGCTATGACGGGGGATGGTTCCCCCGGGACCCCCTCGGTCGCTGCGCTCCGGTACGGGGCGTAGCTATGCTTTGAGACCGGCGATGACGGCGGCGGTGAAGCCGGCTTCTTCCATTGCGTTGAGCCCCTTGATGGTGATGCCGCCCGGGGTGGTCACGCGGTCAATTTCCGCTTCGGGGTGTGTGCCGCGCGCTTCCAGCAGCGCCGCCGCACCTTTGACGGTCTGCAGTGCCGCATCGATGGCTTCCTTGGGATAAAGGCCGAGCTCCACGCCGCCCTCGGCGGCTGCGCGGACATAGCGCAGCGCGAAGGCCGTACCGCAGGAGGCGAGCATCATTCCGGCGTGGAGTCGCCGTTCATCTACGACCATGCTGCGGCCGACGGCGTCGAAGAGCATCTTGACCGTGTGCAGCGTTTCTGCCGTGCCGGTGAGTTCATGGATGAACGTCATACTTTGCCTGTATTCGATCGCGAGGTTGGGGATCACGGTGTAGGCTCCTGCGAGACCGTAGCCGGCAATCCAGCCCCGCATCTCGTCATCCGGTACGCCGGCGACCAGCGAGACCAGGATCTTGCCGGACAGCGAGCCGTGCAACTGCTGCAGCATACTCTGCGCCAGCCAGGGCTTGACACCCAGGATGACAAGCTCGGCATCCCGGGCGGCGGCCGGGTTGTCGAGCGTGGTCTGGAGGCCGCGTGCGGTGTATTTTTCGAGCGTGGCGGCGTGTTTCGCCGTGACGGTGATGCGGGCGTCGGGGAAGGCGGCCGCGAGGCCCAGGGCCGTGGCGCCGCCCATGTTGCCGGCGCCGATGACTGCGATCTTCATACAGATTCGGTATTAATGACGACAAATGTAAGCAAAAAGCGCTTCCGGGTCAACCCCCTCCCGCACCCGTGTCCCATCCGACTCGAAGAGGTCCAACGCCTCGATGCAAAGGTAATCCACGTAGTCGTTCCAGCGGTCTCCGCTGTGGCTTCGGATCCACTCCAGCGTCACGTGCAGCGCGCGCTCCTTTTTTACCTGGCGGTAGAGCTGTACCAGATCCAGGTCCTTCTTGCTTCGTGCCTGGCCGGTGAGCAGGGCCACGCCGTTCTCGCTGTCGCTGCGCACAAGCACGCTGCTCCCTTCCGGGACATGCAGCAGGGCGTGGATGATGGCGGCAAGTTCCTGGCGGTTGCTGGTCGAATAGCGGCTCACCTCGCTCCATTGGTAGAGGACCTTGTCCCCTTCGCCGTCCAGGACGATGCAGGCCGCCGCGCCGAAGTTCTTGGGTACGCGGTAACTGCCGTCCGTATAGGCGAAGTAGTCGTAATGCGGCTTGCCGCTCTCCCGGAAGTCCCAGTATTTCATAGACAACGACCGGAGACGATGTCGCGGTGCCGCAGGGCATCCAGG
The DNA here is from genome assembly GCA_017458145.1 of Bacteroidales bacterium. Taxonomy (GTDB): domain Bacteria; phylum Bacteroidota; class Bacteroidia; order Bacteroidales; family UBA932; genus Cryptobacteroides. Next base: position 1,405 of record JAFTGA010000041.1, read on the forward strand.
CTGAAACGCAGGTAGAACTGCTGCTGCCAGCCCAGGAAGCCTTCTCTGCCGAAATGGGCACGAACGGCCAGCCGCAGCGTGAGGAAGCGGTTCAGCCGGGGCATCCAGTTGAGTTCTACGCGGTCATAGAAACCGTTGTAGGTGGGCAGGCAGAAATACAGGTCCGTGCCGTAGCGGTTTCCGGCCGGATCGGTCTGCCCGAGCAGCGGAAGCAGATTGCCGCCGAAGAAGGTCTCGTTCTGCAGGGTCAAGCCCCAGCGGCGGGCGGTCAGCATCACATCTCCGCCCAGGGGGATGGTCGGGCGGCTGCTTTGCGCCCGGTCACGCTGATAGCCGGCCAGCAGGGCGGCCCGCAGGGACAGTTCGTCCCATCCTGAATGGCCTGCGGCATCCAGTTTGAGCCAGGGCTCCAGCAGATGATTGTCCACTGCGTTGGGTGCGAGCTCCGAGCCGGCGAAATGATAGAAACTGCCCGTCCAGCCCAGCGAGAGCCAGGGCGTCGCGCTCCAGCGGCCGGACGACATCAGCTGGAAACGCTCCCGGCGGTTCTGGCCGTACTGTCCCATCCAGTCGGCACCGAGCTCTGCGAAGAACCGCTCGGAGCGCCACTTGAGCAGGATGCCTTCCAGGTTGCGGTCGGTGTTGCGGATCAGGCCGGAAAAGAATGCCTCGGAGTAGTATCCTTCCAGGAAACGGCGCGGGAAGATGCCGGCCAGGCCCTCGAAGGTGCCGTGGCGCGTCCGGACGTGCGCGTCATAATAAATCAATGCTTCCCGGGCGATGTCGGACCAGACGCCGGACCCCAGGTCGTGGGCGAGCTCCACCCCGGCCGAAAGGCGGTGGTGGACCGTATGCGACTGGCGGAAACTGAATCCGACCGTCGGTGCAAGCACCAGGACATTCAGCGTCCCGGACGGAATGACGGCATCTTTTGAGAACGCGAACTCCCGGTTGTCGAAGATGAACTGGAAATCGGCATCGTATTCCCAAGCAAAACCTTCCCGTGTCCGCTGCGCCGACGCCGGCAGTGCCAGCGTGCAGAACAGGAGGATACAGAAAAGTTTTCTCATTTATTCAGCGGCATGCCGGCCGTCATCTGGTGCACCCGGCGCTTGACCTCGTCCAGTACCGCCTGATGGGCGGCAAGGGAAGCCTGCTGCTCCGCCGTCGGCGCTTCCCCTTTCTTCAGGGAAAGTGCGTCAATGTGCGTGGCGCAGGAACTGAGGACCTTGTCAATCAACGCCACGATATCGACCATATCTTTCTCCACGAAGCCGCGGGAGGTGATGGCCGGGGTGCCGATGCGGAAGCCGGAGGTCTGGAACGGACTGCGGGTGTCGAAGGGAACCATGTTCTTGTTGAGGGTGATGGCGGCGCGCTCGAGCTGCTGCTCGGCGATGCGTCCGGTCACCTCGTCGAATTTGCCGCGCAGGTCGATCAGCATCAGGTGGTTGTCCGTGCCCCCGCTGACGACCTTGTAGCCGCGGCGCAGGAACTCGGAGCACATCGCCTGGGCGTTGGCGATGACCTGCTTCTGGTACTGGACATATTCCGGCTGCATCGCCTCGAAGAAGGCGACGGCCTTGGCGGCAATCACGTGCTCGAGCGGGCCGCCCTGCACGCCGGGGAAGACATAGGAGTCGAGGACCTGGCTCATCTTCTTGACGACGCCCTTCGGCGTAGTACGGCCCCGCGGATCGTCGAAGTCCTTGCCGATCAGGATGATGCCACCGCGCGGGCCACGCAGCGTCTTGTGCGTGGTGGAGGTCACGATATGGGCGTGCTTGACCGGATTCTCCAGCAGGCCGGCGGCAATCAGGCCGGCGGTATGGGCCATGTCGATCCAGAGGATGGCGCCGACCTTGTCGGCGATGGCGCGCATCCTGGCATAGTCCCATTCCCGGGAGTAGGCGGAGGCGCCGCCGATGATGAGTTTTGGCTTGTTGGCGAGGGCCAGTTCCTCCATCTTGTCGTAGTCCACGCGGCCGGTCCCGGGGTCGAGTCCGTAGGCCACGGCGTGGTACAGGAGGCCGGAAGCGTTGACAGGAGATCCGTGGGTGAGGTGTCCGCCCTGGCTGAGGTCAAGCCCCATGAAGGTGTCGCCGGGCTGGAGGACGGCCATCGTAACGGCCATATTGGCCTGCGCACCGGAATGCGGCTGGACATTGGCCCACTCTGCGCCGTAGATCTGCTTGAGGCGGTCGATGGCCAGCTGCTCAATCTGGTCCACGATTTCACAGCCGCCGTAATAACGCTTGCCGGGGTATCCTTCGGCATATTTGTTGGTGCAGATGGAGCCCATGGCTTCAAGCACCTCGTCTGATACGTAGTTCTCTGAGGCGATGAGTTCAAGGCCGGATTTCTGGCGCTCGTGTTCTTTCTTGATCAGCGCGAAGATTTGGATGTCCTGTTTCATGGTTTTAATCGGATATGTAAAGCGGACAAATATAACACTTTTTCCGTACCTTTGCGAGCATGAGTGACAGGAAATTGCTGAATATTGAACTGGGCCGCGTCCGGCCGGATGATTACCGGGCACTGCCGCCTTCCGGTGTCGTGCTGGTGCTGGACAACATCCGCAGCGCCCACAATGTGGGCAGTGCCTTCCGCACGGGCGATGCTTTCAAGGCGGACCGGGTCTGGCTGTGCGGTATCTGTGCCACGCCTCCTTCCGCGGAGATCCACAAGGTGGCGCTCGGCGCCGAGAACAGCGTCCCCTGGGAACATGTGGGGGATACCCTGGCGCTGGTGCGGCGGCTGCAGGGGGAAGGGTGGACCGTCGTCTGCGCCGAACAGACGGTGCACGCCGTACCGCTCCAGCAGCTGCGCCGTGAGCCGGGCCGCCGCTATGCCGTGGTCTTCGGAAACGAAGTCGACGGCGTCCGACAGGATGTCGTGGACGCCGCCGACCTGTGTGTCGAGATCCCCCAGTTCGGCTCGAAACATTCGCTCAATGTGAGCGTCTCCGTGGGGATCGTGCTCTGGCAGTTACTGTCTCCTGGGGCGTGACGGTTCGATGTCTTTCAGCGAGGGGATGCTGCCTGGCAGGAGTTCCTGCATGATGATGGCTTCCAGGTTCCACTGGGCCACGCCGTTCGTGCTCACGCGCGGATCCTCGGGAGTAGGATTGAGGGCGTCGGTGCCGCCGATCCAGTCCATTTTCACGATGTCCGCGGGCTTGCCGTCCGGACCCACCGCTCTTTCCAGAAAACGCTTCCAGGCCAGTTTGGCGCGATAATCGTCGCCGCTGCGCGCGGCATAGAAGGCCAGCAGGCGCGGGATGTTCCAGTGGCCCCACCAGCGCTTGTAGGCTGCGTTCTCGGGCAGGTCCCGGATCGGGTCATCCTGCGGCACGTTGTACCAGGCAGCGTAGTCCATATAGGTCTTGATGAATTCGGGCGTGCCGACTTCGTCGAGCACCTCAAGGAAGATCTCCACGCTGCTCTGCAGGTTGGCCAGGTGGTTGCGGTTGGTCACCCAGTCGGGATCGCCCTCGTAGGTCAGGCGGCCCGTGGCGGGGTCGTAGCCGTAGGGACCCTGGCCGGTGAACAGGCCGTTGGGCAGGTGTGACAGGGACTCCATGCCGTTGTGGATCAGGTCGAGGTATTTCTTGTCGCCGGTCCGCTCCCATTCGGTGAACCAGTTGCCTACGAGCGAAGTCCAGTCCGGCCCCCAGCGCAGGCGGGTCGGCTGCGCGGTGGGGAACTGTGAGCGCGGCTGGGCGCGCACGAGCGGGTCGAAGTCGATGAAGGCTTCGTTGGCATCGAGCGACTCGTGCATCAGGTCACCGAGCCGGTCGTCCGTGGTGAGATAATAGTAGTAGCGCTTCCACCAGGCCTGGCCGACGCGGGCTTCCTTGGCGCCGCATCCCCAGTGCACCACGTTGTGGCGTGTGCCGAGACCCTTCATCGGGCCGATGTGGTAGGCATCCACCTCGGAGGTGTGGCGGGTCATCGCCGTGGCCAGGCGCCAGAAGTCGGCGCGGCCGGAGCGCACGAATCCGAACCACAGCCACAGGTCGGTCTCCAGCTCGGTGTTGTCCCAGGCCTTGCCGCCGGCGTCGTAGTTCCAGCAGTGGCGGTTGGGGTCGTAGGAGTGCATCACGTCGCCGTAGTTCCAGAAGCCGTACCAGCGCTGGGCGTCGATGCTTGCCTCGTAGAATTTGAGGTAGGTGTCGATCTGTTTCTCCAGGTAGCGCTGCGTGTCATTGCCGTCCGCTGCGGGCAGGGACCAGACGCCGAAGGCGCGGGCGTCGTGCAGGTATTGCGGCGTGGGAAGCAGCTGGACGATGTCCTGGCCGATGTCGGCATAGCGGGAAATGGTCTCGCGCGAGGGCATTTCGCTGAAGGGGAAGAGCGTCAGTTCGCTGGTGCGGGCGATGCCGTAGGCGGTGTCATAGCCTTCCACCCAGTCTTCATAGGAAGAGTTGAGTCCGTGGCCCTCGATGTCGTAGTGGCGCAGGTCCATCGCCTCGGCGCTCGGGCTCCACATCCACACGGTGATTTTCCCTTCGTCGGTCCGCATCCCGGAGGCGGCGAGCTCGGCGGGGAAGGACTGCCAGAAGTTCTTGAGCGAGACGCCCAGGCCGCCGGTCATGTCGCCGGCGAGGATGAAACCGCGGGCACGGTGGCCGCCGGCCGTGCCGAACCAGGTGCTATGGCCGCCGGTGCGCTTCTGGATGGTGAAACCGTCGGAGGTCGGCTGCACGAGTTTGTAGTCGTCGTATTTCCCGTACTCGCGCACAAGTTCCTGCGAGCGGGCGTCATATTCTTCGAGGTCGGGCACCCGCTCGAAGCGGAACTGGATCCGCTCGAAGTTGGCCGGCTGCTGGCCGGGAGGCGTCGGGGCCGTGACCTTGCGCTGGTTGATGAACGGTTCCACCGCCTCGCCCCAGAGCCCGACGCCGTCGCCGGCGAAGGCAACGTGGCGGTTCTGCAGCTGCTCGCGCAGCGGCAGGTCGAACTCCACGCCGAGCCCCTTGATATAGTCGTCGTGCTGCTCGCCGTCATAGACGAAGGAGTGGACCATCCGGATCGGAGCTGCATCCTTGTGGATGTAGAAACGCACGGTGAAAGGGAGCCATTCGCGGCTGTCCTTCAGGGACTTGTGCATGCCTTTGGCCTTGATGACCACGGCCACGGGGCCGCTGCGTTCCACTTCCATCGAACTCAGGCGGCTCTCGAAATCGCAGTAGGAGAGGATGTCCTGGCCGAGCCTGGAGCGGTCCTCCGTCCGGGCGACCAGGCGCCCGCCGGAGAGGATTTCGCGGCCGTCCATGGTGATGCGGTCGATGATGTTCTTCCCGCTGCGGGAGAATTCGACCTGGTACAGGCCGTTGTCGATGACGATACCGGCCAGGTCGTCGCGGACCACGAGCGTCGGCTCTGCGGGAGCTTTCTTCCGTGCGGCGGCACGGATGGCCCTGGCGTCCGCCTTGACGGCCTCGAGATGGAGGCCGCCGGCGTTGTCCGGCGTGAGCGTGGCGTAAAAGCCCATCCACTTGACACTGCCGTCACCCCAGCGGGAGAGGACCCAGTGCTGGGAGGGGATGACGCTGCCGTCAGCGCCCTTCAGGGTGAAGGTGCCCTGCTCGTTCATCGTGCCTTTGGCGAAGGGGACGCCCCAGCTCTGGCCGAGGTTGTAGCCGGGCGTTTTGTCGATCCAGTGCAGATCGACGGTCTGTGCTTGCAGGCCGGCAGCATAAGCCAGCGCTGCGAGGATCGTAAGGATTTTTCTCATAGACAGGGAAATGCGGAAAATTGGTTTTTTGATTGTCTACAAATTTAATAATAATCTTGGAAAAAACTGCGTTTTGACAATTTGTCATTGGCACGGACCTTGATTTTACTTGTCCTGCCACGGCCGGGTGCCGCGGCAGATACAGATAACAAATCAAACAAATACGCATTATGATCAAACCTTTAGCAGACAGAGTCCTGATCGAGCCCAAGGAGGCCGAGACCAAGACAGCATCCGGTATCTACATCCCTGACACGGCGAAAGAAAAGCCCCAGCAGGGCACGGTCCTCGCGGCCGGCCCCGGCAAGAAAGACGAACCGATGGAGGTGAAGGTCGGAGACCAGGTCCTCTATGGCAAGTACGCCGGTACCGAGGTGACGGTGGATGACAAAAAGTATCTTATCGTGAAGCAGTCTGACATTTTAGCAATTCTGTAATTATGGCAAAGGAAATCAAATTCGACGTGGATGTCCGCTCCAAGATGAAGTCCGGTGCGGACGCGCTGGCAAACGCAGTGAAGGTGACCCTCGGACCGAAGGGCCGCAATGTTGTGATAGATAAGAAATTCGGTGCTCCCCAGGTGACCAAGGACGGTGTGACCGTCGCCAAGGAGGTCGAACTGGAAGACCGTTTCGAGAACATGGGCGCCCAGATGGTCAAGGAGGTCGCTTCCAAGACCAACGAGCAGGCCGGCGACGGCACTACCACCGCGACCGTCCTCGCCCAGGCGATCATCAATGTCGGCATCAAGAACGTGACGGCCGGCGCCAATCCTATGGACCTCAAGCGCGGAATCGACAAGGCCGTCGCGACCGTGGTCGAGGACCTCAAGAAGCAGAGCCAGAAGGTCGGCAGCGACTACTCCAAGGTGGAGCAGGTCGGCACCGTGTCCGCCAACAACGACGGTTATATCGGCAAGCTCATCGCCGACGCGATGTCCAAGGTCGGCCAGGACGGCGTGATCACCGTCGAGGAGGCCAAGGGTACCGATACGGAGGTGAAGGTCGTTGAGGGCATGCAGTTCGACCGCGGCTACATCAGCCCGTACTTCATGACCAACGGCGACAAGATGGAGGCCGAACTCTCCAATCCGTCCATCCTGATCACCGACAAGAAGATCTCCGCGATGAAGGATCTCCTCCCGATCCTTGAGCCGATGGCCCGCGAGGGTCGCGAACTGCTCATTATCGCCGAGGACGTGGACGGTGAGGCGCTGACCACCCTCGTGGTCAACAAACTGCGCGGTGCGCTGAAGATCGCCGCCGTCAAGGCCCCGGGCTTCGGTGACCGCCGCAAGGAAATGCTGCAGGACATCGCTACCCTGACGGGCGCTGTCGTGGTATCCGAGGAGCGCGGTTTCACCCTGGAGAACACCACTCCGGATATGCTCGGCCATGCCGAGAAGGTGACCATCACCAAGGAGAATACGACCATCGTCGGCGGCTCCGGCTCCAAGGAAGCCATCGCAGAGCGTGTGGAGAGCATCCGCAAGCAGATCGAGGTCAGCACCTCCGACTATGACAAGGAGAAACTCCATGAGCGTCTTGGTAAGCTCGGCGGCGGCGTGGCCGTCCTCTATGTCGGTGCGACCACCGAGGTGGAGATGAAGGAGAAGAAGGACCGCGTGGAGGATGCCCTCAATGCCACCCGCGCTGCGGTCGAGGAAGGCTATCTGCCGGGCGGCGGTGTCGCCTACATCCGTTCAGCCAAGGCCCTCGAAGGCCTCAAGGGCGAGAACGAGGATGAGACCACCGGCATCCACATCGTGGCCAAGGCCATCGAGGAGCCGCTCCGCCAGATCGCGCTCAACGCCGGCGTGGACGGATCCGTGATTATCCAGAAGATCAAGGAGGGCAAGGGAGACTTCGGTTACAACGCCCGTACCGGCGAGTACGTGCAGATGTACGAGGCCGGCGTGATCGATCCGACCAAGGTCGCCCGCGTGGCCCTCGAGAACGCCGCTTCCGTGGCCGGCATGTTCCTGACCACCGAGTGTGGCATCGTGGACATCCCGGAGCCTGCTCCGGCCGCTCCTGCGATGCCGGCAGGCGGAATGATGTAGAAACGTTCCGTCCTTTGGAGTTCCGGCCTGCCGGTGCCCGCCCTGTGCGTGTGCCCCGGCAGACCGGAACTCCATTATAATATAATAGCGGTTGCCCGAGAGAAAATAATTGCGAAAAAGATTTGCAGATTCGAGAAAAGTGTCTACCTTTGCAACCCCTTTCGGAAACGGGGGATTGAAAAGCTCTTTTACAACATCGAATTTAAATTTTTTGAAGAAAAATTTGCATATTCAAGAAAAGTGACTACCTTTGCAACCCCTTTCGGAAACGGGGGGATTGAAAAGCTCTTTTACAACATCGGATTTCAAATTTTTTCACAAAAAATTTGCAGATTCAAAAAATGTGATTACCTTTGCAATCCCAATCGCAAGAGAGGGTTTGGCCATCAGCCGCAAGGCTGGTTTTTTTAGCGCCAAAATTGAAAGATCATTGAAAAGACTGAAAAGATAAGTACAAGCAAGTACCGAGAACTAAGAATCGAGAGCGTTGATTTCTTTGGAAATTGATAGAGTGTCAGGAGAGGACAAAGCAGTATAAGAATATACAAAGAAGAGTTTGATCCTGGCTCAGGATGAAC
>JAFTGA010000002.1 GCA_017458145.1 Bacteroidales bacterium
AGCGGCGGCGCAGGCGGGGGTGAGCTACACGGGCCTTCGCTCGCACGTGCTGTTCTACCACCGGGAACTGGCGGACGCACGGCTTCGCCAGCGGGAGGACGCGGCAGGCCGGAAGGTGGCGCGGGGGCAGCGGGGCGGCAACGGCGCGCACCGCGAGCCCAAGCCGGAGACGGTGGCGAAATACGCCGAAGCTCTGCGGCTGGTCCAGGAGACGGAGCTGACCTACGTCGAGATCGCGGCGAGGTGCGGCGTGGGGGAGGGCGGCCTGCGCAACTACCTGCGCGTCTGGCATCCGGCGTTGATGCAGGGCCGGGCCGTCTCTCAGAAGGAGAAATCTATCTTGCTTACGCCGGGGCCGTAGATGGTCTTGAAGTCGTCCCGCATGGAGATGACGTGGTACCCGGCAGCCTGCCACTGAAGGCCCAGCGAGAGGGCCTTTTCCCGGTTGGCGTGGTCATCGGCCGGATTGTCGGCGATGAGCATGAACGCGGCGCTCCGGTATCTGGGGTTGGCCAGGCAGTAGTTGTGCATCGCGCAGTCGCCGCCGCTGTTGCCGAACGACAGCACGGGGACCTTGCCGATCTCCTGGGCGATCTGCATCACCTTGTTGTTCTTGAGGTTCTTGATGAGGAGTTCGTCGGTCCTGACGAGGTCTTCGTCCTGCGCGAGGGTGTAGTCGACGCCGGCCTGGTCGCCCTGGCGGGAGGACATCAGCCGGACGTCCATCCCGATCACGCGGTCGGGCCCGATGCCCAGCGGCTCCACCAGCGCGCGGCAGATGAAGCGGTCGGAGCCGGACACGACGTAGTAGGTGAAGCCGTTGGCCTTCAGGTAGTCAAAGATCTCCAGCATCGGCTTGTAGAAGCTCTGTGCGTAGGTCATTCCGGAGAATCCGTTCGCGGGCTTCGCCGCATACGCCTTTACGTAGGCGTCGAACCCGGCGATCGTCATCCCGGCATAGGCCTTGGCTGCCGCGCGGGCGTGCTTCATGTCGAAGTGGTCCGGCAGCGGCGTCCCGTGGCGGACGAAGTCTCGGATCTGCAGGGCGGTCTCCCGCACGTCATCCGGGGCGGCGTCCCGGTAGGCGGGATCGTCCAGAACGCGGTATTCCAGCAGGTTGTATTCGAAGTAGGTCGGGTAGAGCTCCCCGATGAACGTCCCGTCCATATCGAAGGTGGCGATCCGGTCCTCCTGCCGGATGAAGTGGGCGGAGGCGGGGTTCGTGACGTCCTGGACATATTCCTGGAGGACGGTGATGGACTCGCAGGTGTTCCAGAGCGTGAAGGGGGAGGCGCTGGGGTGGACCAGGACCTGCCGGCTGCAGCCCGTGAACACCACGGCGAGAAGGATGAAAAAGAACAGGCGGTTCTTCATGGTACGGGGGATTGAGACAGGACCTACAGGCCCAGGAGGGCTTTGATCCGCGGCTGCAGGTAGGGTGCCACCTGCGCGTAGGGAAGGGTGAATTCGGGCATGCCGTCCATCACGTCCACGAGCTCCGCGGGGGTGGAGGTGCAGGCGGCCGCAAGCGCAAGGGCTGCGATCAGGCCGGGGAAAAGGGATTCTTTCATACGTCAAAAATATCGTGTAAAGATACGAAGAATTGGGCATAAATGCGTATTTTTGCGGAAACGCACGATGTATGAAACTTAAGATTCTGTTTGTCATGGCTCTCGCATTGCTCGGGATGGCCTGCTCCGGGCGGGCGCCCAAAGGGAAACTCACGTATTGCAGTTACGCCGAATCAGGCTCCGCCGGACTCGGCAAGGATTATTGCGAACTGATCGCCGATCCGGGCACTACGCCCAAGGTCGTCGTGGCGCTCCATATCGGCAACCGCTTCCAGGATCCCGAGATCCGCCGGGAATTCCCGGTCGATGCCGCCGTCGTGGACTCGCTCCAGAACCTGCTGTCGGAGCGCAAGGTATATAAGCTGAACGGTTATCATCTGGATGAGCCGATCACCGGAGGCTACGCCCACCGCATCTACCAGGAGTATGATTCCGGCGATAAGGTGGAGGCGAAGTGGTACGGCCACAAGGTCAAGGATGCAGCGTGGTCGGCCTACCATATGATTGAGGCCTTCTTCGCTCCCTGGCGGGAGCGGGCGGAGGCGGAAGCCGCAGAAGCGCAGCCGGAGGAAGCATAGGCCCGGCGCCGGGACACATGGAATGGAAACAGGCGGAATGCAGCAAGTGCGTTCCGCCTGTTTCGTCAGGATGCGGTGCTGTGCTATCCGATGAACTGGGGGAGGAAGGTGCTGAAGACCAGGATCACGAGGCCGCAGACGAGCACGGCGATGGTCTTGGTGGAGCAGCCTTTCCACTCCTTGAGGATGATGCCCCAGACATTGGAGAAGGTCACGTTGAGCGCCATCAGGATGCAGAAGGCGAGGGTGTCCATCGCGCTGCCCGGCACGAAGAACGAGCGGCCCAGGCTCAGTCCGAAGAACTGGCTGTACCACAGGGCGCCGGCGAGCAGGCAGAAGAGCAGGTTGTTGCCCCAGACTTCTTTCTTGGCGTAGTCGCCCCAGGTCTTGTTCTTGGTGTTCTGCCAGAAGCAGTAGACGGCGTTGGTCACGAAGCCGCCCAGGGTCACGAGGAACGTGGCGGGCAGAGTCTTGAACATATCCGCCGTCTCGGGGAAGTTGATGCCCTTGCCGAACTCCAGGCCGACGTTGAAGCAGCCGCTCATGAAGCCGGCGAGCAGCGCGATCGCAAGGCCCTTCGGGAAGTTGAAGTCCTTGACGGCGGCCTTCTTCTCCTCCTCGCTGAGGGAGGCGGATTTCATGCCGCCCGCGATGCCGATGACGGCGATGCCGACCAGGCAGACGACCACGCCCAGGATGACGGAGAAGGTCAGCGACTCCAGGGCTTTCATCTCCGGGAAGAACATGTTGAGCAGGACCGGCCCCATGATCGTGCCCAGGCCGGCACAGGTGCCGAGGGCGATGGACTGGCCGAGCGCAACGCCCAGGTAGCGCATCGACAGGCCGAAAGTCAGGCCGCCGACGCCCCAGAGCACGCCGAACAGGATGGTCATCCAGACGTTGAACGAGTTGGCGTTCGCAAACAGTTCACCCACCGAGTGGCCGGAGGGGACGGCAAGCAACAGGCCGAGGAAGGGTAGGACCAGCCAGGCGAAGACGCCCTGGACGATCCAGTAGGACTCCCAGGACCAGCCTTTGATCTTGTTGATCGGGACGTAGCAGCTTGACTGGCAGAACGCCCCGATCGCGATGATCAACAGGCCCAAAAGAATAGACGAGCCCATAGCGGCGGATTAGCAGCGCTTGGAGGTGACGTCCTTCTCGTACTGCTCGATGCAGCCGATGAACTCCTCACCCACGGGCACGTTGTTCTTGTAGTTGATGTAATCGTACACGGCGCCGAACGGGAGGGTCTTGGCCTCCTCGAGGAGGGCGAGACGCTCGAAGCCCTGGCCGTTGGCCTCGTATTCGCGCAGCTTGGCAAGCGGCTCGAGCAGGGCGCTCAGGATGCACTTCTGCGTGGCGCGGGCACCGATGATGTAGGCACCGATACGGTTGATGGAAGCGTCGAAGTAGTCCAGACCGACGTGGGCGCGGTGCAGGGCGTCGGCGCGGACAAGCTCCTTGAAGAAATCGAGGGTCGGGTCGTTCATGATCGTCACGTGGTCGGAGTCCCAGCGGACCGGACGGGAGACGTGCAGCATGAGTTCTGGCACGTAAAGGAGCAGGGCGGACACCTTGTCGGCGACGTTCTCAGTGGGCTCGTAGTGGCCGGTGTCGAGGGTGTACATCACCTTGCGGGTGGCGCAGTAGCCCTCGAAGAAGTCCATGGAACCGACGGTGTAGCTCTCGAGACCGATGCCGAAGAGCTTGGCCTCGACGCAGCTCTTCATGCCCGGCAGGTCCTCCTTGAGGATCTCGTCGAGGGAGTCGGAGAGGATCTGGCGGTATTTCAGGCGGTTGACCGTGAGGTCTTTCTGTCCGTCATGGACCCAGATGTTCATGATACAGGGATCGCCCTGGGCCTTGCCCATCGCGTCGGCAATGCGGCGGCAGCGCTTGGTGTGCTCGATCCAGAATTCGCGGATGGCGGGGTCGGGGTTGGCCAGGGACAGGCTGCCGCTCTTCGGGTGGCTGAAGGAGGTGGAGTTGAAGTCGAGCTTCAGGTTGTTCTCCTTGGCCCACTCGATCCAGCTCTGGAACTGCTCGACACCGATCTGGTCGCGGTCGATGGCCTTTCCGCCGTAGTCGGCATAAATGGCGTGGAGGTTCACCCTGTGGTTGCCTGCAAGCAGCGTCTTCACGAATTCGAGGTCAGCACGCACCTCGTCGATGTTGTTGGCGCGTCCCGGATAGTGGCCGGTGGTGCGGATACCGCCGGAAACTTCCTTCTTGCTCTCGAAACCGACCACGTCGTCGGTCTGCCAGCAATGCAGGGAGATTTGCTGCTTCTCGAGCTCAGCGATGGCTTTGTCGGTGTCTACGCCGATGGCGGCATAGCGCTCTTTGGCGATCTCGTACGCCTTGAGGATTTGCTGTTCGTTCATTGTGTAGAGAAATTGGTTTTGAGTTGTTATTTAGTAGGATTATAGACTTTGAGTTCGACGGAGTTGGCGACGATCTGCCGCATTTGGGGCAGGGTGTCCACCAGGCCCTGGGCCTTGATCTGGAGCAGGACGTTGCCGAGGGCGGTGCCTTCGGTCGGGCCGCAGATTACGGGCATCTGCAGTTCGTCGGCCGTCATCTGCATCAGGTGCTTGTTGAGGGAGCCGCCGCCGATCACGTGCAGGCACTTGATCGGATTGGGGGACATCTCCTGAAGGATGCTGATGATAGCGGTGTAGCGGTGTGCCAGGGACTTGTAGATGCAGCGGATGTACTCGGCCGGGGTGCGCGGGGCGATCTGGCCGGTGCGCTCGCAGTAGTCATCGATGGCCTTGCACATCGAGACGGGATGCGCGAACGCCGGGTCGTCGGGGTTGATGATGGAGCCGAAGCGGGTGGTCTCGCACAGGGCGGTCAGCGGACCGATCTCCTGCGGGACGTCCTTGAACTCCGGACGGCACTGCTCGAAGAGCCACAGGCCGCAGATGTTCTTGAGGAAACGGGTCGTGCCTTCGATACCGCCTTCGTTGGTGAAGTTCTGCTTGAAGCTCTCGTCGGTGATGATCGGGGTGGGGGACTCGATGCCCATCAGGGACCAGGTGCCGCAGGAGAGGTAGGCGTAGTTGGCGTCCTTGGCGGGCACGGCGGCCACGGCGGAGGCGGTGTCGTGGGCGGCGATGGCCACGACCTTGACCTCGGATCCGATGCCGGTGGCGTCCTGCACCTGCTTGCTCAGCGGGCCGATCACGGTGCCGGGCTGGGTCATCGGGCCGAACTGCTCGCGCTTCAGGCCGATGCTCATCAGCAGATCCTTGTCGAGATCGCCGGTGACGGGGTTGAGCAGCTGGGAGGTGGAGGCCACGGTGTATTCGCAGATGGCCTGGCCGGTCAGCATATAGATGAGTGCGTCCGGGATGAAGAGAATCTTGTCGGCGTGCTCCATCGCAGTGCAGCCGTTGTGGCGCAGGGTGTCGAGCTGGAACAGGGAGTTGAACTCCATGAACTGGATGCCGGTCTTGTCGTAGACCTCGCGCTTGTCGTGCATCTTCATGTAACGGTCGATGGCGCCGTCGGTATGGGAGTCACGGTAGCAGTAGGGCAGGCTCAGCAGCTGGCCGTCCTTGCCGAAGAAGGCGAAGTCGCAGCCCCAGGTGTCGATGCCGATGGTCTCGATCCGGATCCCTTCGCTCACGGTCTTGCGCAGGGCGATGAGGATTTCGTTGTAGAGGGCGGGGAGATCCCAGAAGAGGTGTCCGCCGAGGGGAATCTGGGGGTTCTTGAAACGGGTGAGTTCGCGCATTTCGACCTTGTGGCCGTCGTAGGTGGCGATGATGGTGCGCCCGCTGGTGGCACCGAGGTCGACTGCTAAGTAGTTCTTGGTAGGCATATTGGTCTTTGTTAAGAAGTGGTATCTACAAATATACGCAAAATTCTTTATATTTGCCCCTATGAAACAAAAAATCTACCTCGCAGCCCTGGCTGCCCTCCCGCTATTGTTCTCGTGCGCGCGCAGCGACGCACAGACTGCCTACAGCCTTTTCTGGCGTGCTGACAGCCTGCAGGTCAAGGAGATCGTCTCCGAACAGGCCGTCCAATACAGCTTCGTCGGCCATCACGGTGCGGCCGTCGAGAACTCGCACTGCGCCCTGCGCATTTATTTCAACGACAGCGGCGCCATCGACGTCTATTCCAAGAGCGGTGCGCAGATGGAGCTGCGGAAGTATCTCTGGTATCCCACCGCGGAGCAGATGGCCGCGGAAGGCGCCGGCTGCGACGAATACCTCGTCGGCAAGACGGTAGGCCTGGGCGGCGTGGCCCTCTGGGACGGCGGGAAGGAGGTCAAGCTGGTGGCCACGAAAGGCCGCACGGCCCGCGTGGGCGAGATCAAGGGCGGCGCTTTCGCCGAGATGATCGCCTACGGGGTGATGTACAAGGGCGAGCCGGTGGACGTGTCCATCCGCGTGGAAGTGACGGACGGCAGCCGCGTGGCGAAGGTCATCGCCACCGAACTGGGCGGCCGCAAGGTCCAGTTCCTCACGGGCGTGAACTACCATCCCGGCGAGACGGTCGAGTTCGGCAAAAAGTATATCAGCGTCTGGGGCGTGCATCCGGCCGACGTGTCGCAGAACCCCTGCGAGCTGGGCGGCGGCATGTGGTTCCGGCCGAACAGGTTCGAGGCCCCCGAGCAGACCGACAACATGGTCCGCATCATCTCCAAGCCGGCTTCCCGGATCGAGACGCAGGTCGTGGCCGCGTCCGTCAAGGAGTCCGAGCTGAACACGGCGGAGAAGTTCGCCGCGTATATGCGGAAGTAGGCTCCGGGTCAAGCCCGGAATGACGTTAGGCCGAAGCGCCGGAATCTCAGCGCAGCACGATGACCGCTCCGTCGTCCTTCGGGAGACTGAGCGGTTTTTTCGCGGCCGCGCCGGTCTGCAGGCCGTCCTTGCCGGTGCTGTAGACCAGGGCGGTGCCGCCCAGGCGCCGCTCGATGGCGCGCACGTCCACCGTCAGGGGCTGCTCTTCGGAGGCGTTGACGGCCGCGACGTACCAGGTGGCGCCGTGGCGCCGCGCGAGCACGATGTTGCGGCCGGGGTAGCCGTCGAGCAGGCGCGTCTCGTCCCAGGTGGTCGGCACCTCGCGCAGGAAGCCGATGGCAGCCGCCGGGGCGTCGCTGAGGTTGTTGGGCGTGATCGCGAAATGCTGGATCGGGTTCTGGTAGAGCACGGCGACGGCCAGTTCGGCGGCGTCGGTAGTCCGGCGGACAGTGCCGCGCACGCGGCCTTTCGCGTCGGGCGCGCCGTTCAGCCGGTGCAGGTAGCGGTTGAGGAAGACCCCGCCGAACTCCATGCTGCCCACGGTGTTGCGCAGGAAGGGGTGCAGGGCGGCGTTCTGGGACTCGAGGTCGCAGTGGACCTGGCCGAAGACCAGGTTTTCGGAGGCCAGCACGGCCTCGCTGCCGACGTAGTTGGGGTACATCCGCTCCCAGCCGCGGGGCAGGGTGGCGCCGTGGAAGATGCACATCAGGCCGTGGTCGTCGGCGTCGCTCAGGATCGCCTCATACAGGCGCATCGTCTCCTGTTTGTCCCCGCCGAAGAAGTCCACCTTGATGCCTTTGACCCCGATGCGCTCCAGCCAGCGCATCTCCGGCTTGCGGACCAGCGGGTCGCACATGATGTCCGTCGGGCTCTGGACGATGTCGTTCCACCAGCCGCTGGAGGAGTACCACAGGAACACGTCCACGCCCTTGCTGCGGGCGTAGCGGACCAGTTCTTCCATCCCGGCGCGGCCGAATTCCTTGTCCCAGCCGGCGTCGATGAGGATGTAGGGCCACTGCATCTGCGCGGCCAGGTCGATGAAGGCCAGCTGGTCGGCCTTGTTCATGCTGTCGTCCTGCCAGACGATCCAGCTCCAGCTGCTCTTGCCGTAGCGGTAGCCGCGGGAGCTCTCGTAACGGGGCTCCACCACGTCGAAGGCGATGGTCGTCTCCACGATGGGCGCGAGGTCCGCCCCTACCGTCAAGGTGCGCCAGGGGGTAGCGCCGGGCAGGGCGAAGGCCGGCTCCACGGTGCCGTTGCCGTTGTTCTCCTCCGGCAGGGGGAAGGCGATGCCGTAGCCCTCGGCGGCGTCCCAGTCGGACAGATGCGAGGCGCAGTAGCGGCTGTCCACGCCGGTCTCGCTGACCAGCACCCAGCCGTCGCTGCCGATGCGGAACAGGCAGGGGAAGGTGTAGCCGTGGCCGTACTGCGACGGGGTGGCGAGCGGGGCGTCGAGGGTGTAGAATTCCTCGTAGCTGGGCTTGCTGCGCTTCCAGCCGATCATCGCATGGCTCTGCGGGGTGAGGAAGCCGGTCGCGCCCTCCGGGAAGCGGAAGGCGGTCGCTTCGCGCAGCACGCGGACGCTGCCGGTCTCCGTGTCGCGGGGCAGCAGGTAGCGGAACGCGGCGTCGTTGGCGGTCAGGTGCCATTCGATGTCCAGCGCCCGTCCATCGGGGTTCTGGCAGTGCAGCACGGCCCGCACGGCGGCGTGGTCGATGTGCGAGGCCTTGATGCGGTCCAGGACGTAGGTGTCGCGCACGTCTTCCGTCTCGGCGGAGACGACTTCGAGCCGGGTGTAGTCAGCTTCGTTGGTCTGCAGGCCGAGAAGGGAGGGGGAGACAAGGGTCTTGCCGTCATAGGCGATTGCGTAGCGGAGGCGGCCGCTGTCGTCGGACAGGCGGACCTGAAGGCGGGCGTCCGGGCCGCCCAGGACGGGCAGCACTGCAAGCAGCAGGGTGAGGAGTTTCATTGGATGTGTTATTTCCCGCGAATTTAGTTATTTTTGTAGATTGAAGGAAACAGATAACAGAGCCTTGAAAGAAAAAAGATGAAAAAGAAAAGGATCCTCGCGCTGCTCTTCGCGTTCGCGCTGGCGCTGCCCCTTGCCGCCGTGCTGGGCGAGCGGAACCTGGCGTCGACCCTGCACTCGCTGCGGGCCGAGCTGGAGGCCGACTACGAGAAGATCTTCACGTCGCAGGGACGCCTCGCGGAGCAGCACGGCCGCCAGCACGACCAGATGGTGTCCATCATGAAGAAGTGCAACGAGCTCTCGCTGATGCTCTATTCCCAGAAGCAGGAATACACCTTCGACCTCACTTATGCGCTTGAGTCCGTGACAGAGGAGTACAACGACTTCAACCGGAACCGGATGCCCTACGACCGCATCGTGAGCCAGCTGGACATCGAGATCGACCGCTATTCGCGCCTGATCGAGTCACTGCGCCGCCTGCCGCCCCAGCTGTCGGACCTCGACATCAAGGACCTGCCGGACAGCCTGCGCTACCGCAACGACAGCATCAAGGTGGACATCCTCGAGATGGAGCGCCAGCTGGGCCTGACTGAGGAGGATGCCGAGGCACTCGAGGACGACACCTTCGTGCTGGACGAGGAGGGGCAGCTGGAGCGCGATTCCTGCATTTTCTTCGCCACGACGATGCTCAAGATGTACTCTGCCAACAAGGACTACATCGTCGAAGACAGCACCCATTATGAGAATGTCTATCTGCGCCTCAAGGAGTCGTACGACTACGCCCAGCGGCGCTACAAGATCCTCCAGAACCGGATCTTCGTGGAGGGCCAGACCCCTTACGGCACGATTCTCGGCAATTTCGGACGGTACTGGAAGCGGGCCGTGGCCGGGATGGAGGACCGCTACCTCGCTACATCCCGGGTGCTGGCCGCCGGCTCGGGCACCGTCACGGAGAGCCAGTGGGGCGGACGGGTGTTCGTCCGGTTCATCATCATCTTCGTGCTGGCGCTGCTGTCCAGCGTCCTGGCGGCCGGCCTGGTGGTCTGGCTGCTGCCCCGCTTCTTCCGGAATCTCCGCACGCCGTCCTACCGGCAGCGCCGCTTCACGCTCGCGCTGCTGGGCGGCATCGTGGTCTTCGCCCTGCTGATGATGAGCAATCCCGGCGGCAGCTACGTCGCCCGGGCGTCCACTTCGCTGGTGCTGACCTATTCCTGGCTGGTCGCGGCAATCCTGCTGTCGCTGCTGATGCGCCTGGAGCCGGTCCAGCTGGGACGGGGCCTGCTCCACTATCTGCCGATGTCGGTCCTGGCCCTGTTCGTGTTCGGCGTGCGAATGGTCTTCCTGCCCAACGCCATGATGAACATCCTGTTCCCGCCCGTGCTGCTGTTCTTCCTGGTCTGCCAGTTGCTGGTCTGCCTGTACACGGGGCCGAAGCTGATGCAGAGCGACCGGGCCATCGGTTGGGTGTCGTTCGCGGTCATCCTGGTCGCGCTGGTCACGGCGCTGCTGGGGTATGTCTTCCTGTCCATGCTGGTCCTGCTGTGGTGGTTCTTCCAGCTCGCCTGCATCCAGACCCTGACGGCGATCTTCAACCGGCTGGTCTATTACCGCGACAACCGTATGCAGGACCGGATGAACGAGTACCGCAGGAAGATCAACTTCGTCACCGGGCCGGAGCGGGACAAACTGCTGCTGCCCGCCACCTGGTTCTACGACCTGGTGCGGATGGTGCTCATCCCGGTCCTGACCCTGATGTCCTTCCCGTTCTGCGTGCGGATGTCGCTGAATGTCTTTGACTTCTCGGATCTCTACCAGGAGTTCTTCACCATGTCCTTCGTCAACCTGACCAATGCCGAAGGGGCCGAGATCCTGCGCATCTCCTGCTATAGCATCGTGCTGACGCTGGGGCTCTTCTTCGTGTTCCGCTATGTCGGCTACGTGGCCCGCGGGCTCTATATGGGCGTGAGCTACCGCACCTTCCTGCACCGCAACAAGCGCAAGGTCGTGCGCAGTAACGAAGTCAATCTCTCGCTGGGCAACAGCATCGTCAGCGTGGTGGTCTGGTTCACCTATGTCGTGATTGTGGTGCTCCTGCTCAAGATCCCGACCGGCTCGCTGTCGCTCGCCGTCGGCGGCCTCTCCGCCGGTATCGGCCTCGCGATGAAGGACGTGCTCAACAACTTCATCTACGGCATCCAGCTGATGTCCGGCCGACTGCGCGTGGGCGACTGGATCGAGTGCGACGGGGTCCGCGGCAAGGTCACGGACATCAGTTACCAGAGCACGCAGATCGAGACCACGAGCGGCGCGCTGATGTCCTTCCTCAATTCGTCGCTCTTCGCCAAGAACTTCACCAACCTCACCCGCAACAATTCCTACGAGTACACCAAGATCACGGTCGGGGTGGCCTATGGCACGGACATCGAGCGGGTCCGGGAGGTCCTGACCCGGGCCACGGAGGCCCTGCTGACCAAGGATGCCTACGGACGCGACATCGTGGACCCGAAGCGGGGCATCCGCGTCGCGCTGGGCGAGTTCGGCGACAGCGCCGTGGAGATTGCCGTCAAGCAGCACGTGCTCGTGTCCGAGCGCTTCGGCTATATCGACCGGGCCCGGGAAGTCATCTACAAGGCGCTGGGGGAGGCGGGGATTCAGATCCCGTTCCCGCAGTGCGATGTGCATATTGCTGAAAAAGAATCGTGATGGGGACGCCGGGACACAAACGCATCCAGTCGGTGGATGTGGCCCGGGAGGTGTTCGATGCGTTGTTTTCTGCGCAGCGTTGACGGGATTCCCGGGGATTATTTGTATTTTTGTGAGAACAACCCATAACCAATTTATGAGACATACACTTGTTTTCCTGCTTCTTTTGCTGTCCTGCACCGCGGCGCTTGCCCAGCCGCAGATCCGCAGCCAGTGGGAGGGTGCGCGCGTGGCGTTCCTGGGCGACTCGATCACGGACGCCCGCCAGATCGGCACCACCAACGACGTCTATTGGCACATGCTGGAGGACATCCTCGGCATCCGGCCGTATGTCTACGGCATCAGCGGCCATCGGATGAACCAGATCATCGGCCAGGGCGAGCGCCTGGAGCGCGAGCATGGCCAGGACGTGGACGCGATCATCGTCTTCGTGGGGACCAACGACTACAACGGCGGCATCCCGCTGGGCGACTGGTACAGCTATTCCTATGAGCAGACCGTGGCCGCCAACCGGCAGACGGGCCGCCAGGAGGTGGTCCGCCGGCACCGCGAACTGGTCTACGACGATGCCACGTTCCGCGGCCGCGCCAACACGACGCTCCGCTGGCTCAAGACCCACTATCCCGACAAGCAGATCATTTTCCTGACCCCGATCCACCGGGCGTTCGCCCAGTTCAGCGCTGACAACATCCAGCCGCCGGAGTCGTTTTCCAACGCCTGCGGCCTCTTCATCGACGACTACGTGCAGGCCGTGCAGGAGATCGCCAACGTCTGGGCCGTGCCCGTGATCGACCTGAACAGCATCAGCGGACTGTACCCGATGCTCGACGAGCACGCGCATTATTTCCGCAACGCCGACACGGACCGCCTGCATCCCAACACCCCCGGCCACGTGCGGATGGCGTGGGCGCTGGCTTACCAGCTGCTGGGCTACCCGGCCGCTTTCCCGACCGAATAAAACCAATCAACCCGATATGAAACGATTATTGACCGTTCTCTGCCTGGGGCTTGCCGCGATGGCGCTCCAGGCCAAAGTGTACAACGTGCGTGACTTCGGCGCTGCCGGTGACGGCGTGCAGATCGACTCTCCGGCCATCAACGCCGCCATCGAAGCCGCAGCGGCCAAGGGAGGCGGCGTGATCCTGTTCCCCGCCGGCGTGTACAGCAGCTATTCGATCCGTCTCAAGGACAACATCACCCTCCGGCTCGAGAAGGGCGCCGTGATCAAGGCGGCCAAGCCCACGGCCGAGCAGGGCTATGACGTCGCGGAGCCGAACCCCTGGGACATGTACCAGGACTTCGGCCACAGCCACTGGCAGAACTCCCTGATCTGGGGCATCGGCCTGAAGAACCTCAAGTTCGAGGGGGAGGGGCTGATTGACGGCACGGACGCCCTCTCGCGCGGCCTGGGCCGCCAGGGACCGATCGCCGAGGCCAACAAGGCCATCGCCCTGAAGGAGTGCAAGAATGTGACCATCACCGGGATCAGCCTGCTCAACAGCGGCCATTTCTCCCTGCTCCTGACCGGGGTGGACAACCTCAAGATCGACCGTGTGCTGTGCGATACGAACCGCGACGCCTTCGACATCGACTGCTGCGCCAACGTGCGGATCACCAACTGCGTGGTCAACTCGCTCAACGACGACGGCATCGTGCTCAAATGCTCCTACGGCCTGGGCCGTCCCAAGGCCACGGAGAACGTTCTGATCAAGAACTGCACTGTGTCCGGCTATGACCCGGGCACCGTCTATGCGGGGACCTACGGCACCACCATCACGGCTGCGCCGGACCGCGACGGCCCCACGGGCCGCGTGAAACTGGGCACCGAGAGCAACGGCGGCTTCCGCAACATCCGCATCGAGAACGTCACCTTCAAGCGCTGCCGCGGCCTTGCCCTGGAGACGGTGGACGGCGCTCCGATGGAGAACATCAAAGTCCGCCATTTGCGAATGGACGACATCTGGAACTCTCCGATCTACATCCGCATCGGCGACCGGATGCGCGGCCCCAAGGAACTGCCCGCCTCGATCGCGCGCAACATCGAGATCTCCGACGTGGTGGTGACGAACTGCGACACGCGCTACGCCCTGCTGATCGTCGGACTGCCCGGCAATCCGGTGGAGAACGTGACGCTCAAAGATATCCACATCCAGTACAAGGGCGGCCTGACCAAGGAGGACGCCCGCCTGCAGCGCGGGGCCAACGCCTTCTTCTTCGGGCGCAACAGCGGCTATCCCGAGCCCTCGGCCCACGGCATCCAGCCCGCCTGGGGCCTGTCGATGCAGCACGCCCGGAACATCACCTTCAAGAACGTGACGATGGAGCTGATGGCTCCGGACGAGCGCGAGAAGATCTTCCTCGACGACGTGGAAGGGTTCAGCTGGGAGTAGTCCGTTGCGGGATTGACAATTAATCCGTATATTTGTAGACATTGCAGATTGTCATGGAGATTTCCCAGCGCGCCCAGAACATGCCTTCTTCCCCGATCCGGAAGCTGGCGCCCTATGCCGATGCCGCCAAGCGCAACGGCGTGCATGTGTATCACCTCAATATCGGCCAGCCGGACATCCCCACGCCGCAGTGCGGCCTGGACGCCCTGAAGAGCGTGGACCGCAGCATCCTGGAATACAGCCCGTCTGACGGCTACCTGTCCCTGCGTACCAAGATGGTCCAGTACTATGCCGAGTACGGTATCTATCTGTCGCCCGAGGAAATCATCATCACGACGGGCGGCTCGGAAGCTGTGCTTTTCGCCTTCCTGGCCTGTCTGGGACCCGGCGACGAGGTGATCGTGACGGACCCGTTCTATGCCAACTACATGGCCTTTGCCATCTCCGTGGGCGCCGTGATCAAGAGCGTGAAGACCTGCATCGAGGATGGCTTCCGGCTGCCCTCCGTGGAGGCGTTCGAGGAGCAGATCACGCCGCGCACCAAGGCTATCCTGATCTGCAACCCCAACAACCCGACGGGCTACCTGTACACCCGCAAGGAGATGCAGCGCTTGCGCGATATCGTGAAGAAACACAACCTGTTCCTCTTCAGCGACGAGGTATACCGCGAGTTCATCTATACCGGGATGCCCTATATCTCCGCCTTCCACATGGAGGGGATCGAGGACAACGTGGTCCTGTTCGACTCCGTGTCCAAGCGTTATTCGGAATGCGGCATCCGCATCGGTTGCCTCTGCACCAAGAACCGTCAGGTGCGCGACGCCGTGATGAAGTTCTGCCAGGCCCGCCTGTCCCCGCCGCTGCTGGGCCAGATCGTGGCCGAGGCCTCCGTGGGGGTGCAGAAGGAGTATCTGCACAATGTCTATGAAGAATACCTGGAGCGCCGCAATTACTTGATTGACGGACTCAACAAGATACCGGGCGTGTATTCGCCCATCCCGATGGGCGCCTTCTATACGATGGCGAAGCTCCCCGTGGACGATGCCGAGAAGTTCTGCATCTGGTGCCTGCGCGATTTCCAGTGGGAAGGCGCGACGGTGATGATGGCGCCCGGCGCCGGCTTCTACACGGAGCCGGGGGAGGGCCGTCAGGAGGTGCGTATCGCCTATGTCCTTTGCAAGGAAGACCTTGCCCAGGCCCTCGTCGTGCTGCAGAAAGCCCTCGAGGACTATCCGGGCAGACAATAGAGTTGCGTTGCAACTCAGGTTAGGTAGTAGTGCAGCGGCCGGTCCCGAAAGGACCGGCCGCTTTTGCATGGCTACTTCAGTTCGAATACGTAGATGTCGAAGGTGTAGGGGCTGAGGGACACTTCGAGCGAGCGGTCGCGGGAGCGGGCTTCGGCGGGGCCGGGCCTGCGGCCCTCGGCGGCAGCGCGCTCGGCTGCCGTGGACGGGATGGCGCTGAAGGCGCTGCGCACGGGTGCGATCTGTTCCGGGGCGTCCAGTGTATTGTCTTCGTAGAGCTTGTCGGTAGTGAAGCGCACGCGCTCGACGCCGCTGATCCGCTGCCCCTTCTTCAGGCCGGTGAAGCGGATCGGCACGACGCGCAGTTCGGCGGAGGTGTTGACCACCTTGACATAGATCCGGTCGCCGTCGATCACGCTGCTGGCGAAGATGCCCTCCTGGCCTTCGGCTCCGCTCACGGAGGCGCCGTCCATCGTGGTCTTCAGGACGTTCTCTCCCTTGAACTCGGAGTAGAGCTCCTGCACGTGCCAGCTGGCCGTGCGCATGGACCGCAGGTTGTCGTACCAGATCAGGTCGGGACGCCACTGCCAGCCGTCCACATGGGCGAACAGGGGCGCGTAGGTGGCCATGTGGACAATGTCTGCGTTGCGCTCCAGGCCGGTCATGAAGGCCGCCTCGAGCAGCGAGGCGTAGAAGTGGTTGAGCTTGCGGCCGCGGGCGTGGCAGGCGTATTCGCCGGCGAAGACCTTCGGCCCCTTGCGGTCGTAGTTGTCGTAGCGGGCGCCCTGGGAGAGGAACCATTCGTACGGGCGGTAGAAGTGCTCGTCCACGAGGTCCGCCCCCAGCCGGCGCATCTGGGGCCACAGGTAGTCGAACTGCGCGCCTTCGGAGTCGGGGCCGGACGAGCCGACGATCCGGATCTCGGGATGGGCGGCGCGGAGGGCCTTCACGAAGGGCTCCAGATGCTCGGGATATTCCTCGCCCCACTGTTCGTTGCCGATGCCGATGTACTTGAGGTGGAACGGCGCCGGGTGGCCCATTTCAGCGCGGAGCGCGCCCCATTTCGTGTCCGTGCCGCCGTTGGCGAACTCGATCAGGTCGAGTGCATCCTGGATATACGGATCCAGCTCGGACACGCTCACGTGCGCGTCCGGCGAGTCGTTCTGGAACTGGCACGCCAGGCCGCAGCTCAGGATCGGGAGCGGCTCGGCGCCGATGTCCTCGCTCAGGCAGAAGAACTCAAAGAAGCCGAGCCCTCCGCTCTGGAAATAGTCCGGATAAAAGCGGTTCTGGAAGGTGTATTCCCAGCGGTTCTCATTCAGCGGCCGGTTCTCCACCGGGCCGACGGTGTTCTTCCAGTTGTAGCGCGTGGCCAGATCCGTGCCCTCGACGATGCAGCCGCCCGGGAAACGGAACACGCCGGGGTGCAGGTCGGCGAGCGCCTGGGCGAGGTCCTTGCGCAGGCCACCCGGCCGCCCCATCCAGGTGTCGGTGGGGAAGAGGGAGACGTGCTCGAGGTCCACGCTCGTGCCCCGGGACTGCAGGAAGATGCGCAGCGTCGCCTTGGGATCCGTCTGCGGAGCGGTCAGGATGAGCTCATATTGCTTCCACTCGCGGGAATCGACGGTGATCTCCTCCCGGGTATAATACTGCTTCTCTCCGGAGGAGGCGGGATTGATCAGCTTTACGCGCAGCGTGGCGCTGCCCCCGTCGGGCACGCGCGCCCACACGCTGAAACGGTAGGTCGCGCCCTCCTGCAGGCCGATACCGAAGAAGCCCTCGTTGTCCAGGCCGGTCCACTTGTGGGGATGCCCGGGCTCGTGCAGGCGCACATAGTGCGGGTTGCGGGGAAAGGGACCGTCGTCGCGGACCTCCACGCGCCCGAAGGCCTTCCAGCCCTGCAGGGCGTCCTGCGGGAACTCGAACGAGCGGTTCTTGACCAGCTCGGCGTACAGGCCGCCGTCGGCGGCGAAGTTGATGTCTTCGAAGAAAATGCCGTACATCGTCGGTTGGATCGGGGCGCCTTTTCCGGCGAGGCTGACCTCGATGGGGCCGGCCCACGCGCTGGCACCCAGCACGAATGCGGCGGCGAGAGAAAGGATGCGGGAGATGTTCATATGATGCTGTGGTTGCTTTTTTGCGAATTTACTCGTTTTTGCAGAATTTGCCAAACCTTTCGAGCAGATGAAGATGATCAGCGACCTCGTCGCCAGGCTGTAAATCCCTTTCTTACATGCGAAGAAGCCACCCAATCCCGGACGGCTTCTTCCTTTGCCTGTGTGCTGTTTACCGCGTGCCTCCGCCATAACCGCCACCGGAATGGCCGCCGCCACCGCCGTACGAGGATCTGCCACCGCCTCCGCTGCTGCGTGACGAGCCGGAATCAGCGTCCGGATTTTTCGCCGCAACGCTGACGGGGGCGGAAAAACTTGACGTGAGCGCAAGGACTTCACGGAGGTCGAAATCCTTGGTGTTGAAGACATTCCGGCTGAAGTCTTCGAACTCGGCAGGATACAGGTGCCGGAGATTTGCCGTTACCTTTTTGGATATACCGAAGAGCTGCGCATATATCAGATACTGCTTCCAAAGTCCCACTTCCGGCGTCTGCCGCTCCGAGACCAAGGTGAAGTCACGAAGGAAGTCCTTGAACTGCACCACCTTGCGGGCCTCGGCCCTGGATGGTTCATCCTCAAATGCCTCACCCGTCCATTTCCCACCGTGTTCACGTATCCACACGCGACCTTCGGCTGTAAGGTCGTTTTCAAGCCAATAATACAAGGCGTCGGGATGGTTCCGGCTCCATCTCTTGAGTTCGCCCTTCTCCAGGATCCCGTTCTCGCCGGCGGCAGCGGTGATGTATCCGAACAGCTTTTTCTCGCTGGAGGAGACGATGTTTACCGTCGAGTCGTCCGCGATGCGGAGAATGGTCTTCCCTCCGGCATCTTTTTCCGGGTGGATCCGGCCGTCGCTGATCCATTTGAGAAGGTATGCGCCGATGATGTTCTTTCCCCACTTAGGCGGCCAGATGAGGGCAGATCCGCATTTCAGTACAAAGTAAGACACGGCCAGCCGTCCGTCAAAGGGCGCTTCCCGGCAGTAGCCGTCGATCTTGCTGGCGCCGAAGAAATTCTCCTTCCAGACTTTTCCGCTGATTACCCGTCTCACATCGCGAAAACGGAAATAGAGCAGGAGGAGCAGGGCGGGAAGGACCAACCAGAAGGCGAGCCTCAGCCGGGGATCGATGCTGTTCCAGAATGCGGAAAAGCCGCGTCCGGAGGAATAGTCGCTGCCCTTGCGAGCCTTTTTCTCCATTTCGGAGAAGGGAATGTCCCGCGAGACGGCAGGCTCCAGCAGTCCCTTGTCAAACCGCACCATGGCAATCATCCGGCTGTCTTTTTTCATGGGAGCCGTGGTCTCCAGGATGACGGCGTTGTTGTTCACCCGGACGGTTCCTTTGTAACCGAAGCCCCAGACGCGCACGTTCTCCTGCGTCCACTTCGGCCCGCCTGTGTTGTTTGTAATGTACAGCGAGGCGTTCTGGGGAGGGGAGACGAGTCCGGGATTGATGAACATGTGGTTGAAGGCGTCGTAGTCCTGTAGTCGCTGTACCAGTCCGGAAATGGTATAGGTGATGTACCACTGATGGCTTCCGTAACTGCCCAGCCCCCAGCAGAGCTCAACCCCGTCGGATCCCTTGTCAACAATGCCGCTCCGGCCAGCTTTTTGAGAGAGGCCGCGCCCGGAATCCCAGCTTCGGCCCTCGTCCAGGTATTCTCTCTCCTCCTCTCCCTCATACACATGGAAATCGCTGATTTCCATACCATTCAAATTTCCGATGGGGATATGCCATTCGGTTCCGGAAGTAACCATTACATCCCAGGACTGCAGAATCCCGGCAGATCCGTCAGGATATATTTTACATACAGTTTCGACCGAGCGTATCTCCTGTGCCAAGAGCGGAGATATGCTTAGGCAGGCGAATACTGCCAGCAGAAGATGAAGAGAAGACGGTCTCCGCCCTAAGAAGCGGGAAAGAGTGTCAGAAAAGCGTATATGTGCGGCGAGCGGTATCATGCGGTATAGATGCAGGGAACATTGCAAATATACGTGCCAACCGAGAGAAAAACAAATTTTGCCTTTCCGAGGTGCAGCCGCCAGCTTTTTTGTGCCCGGAGGGGAAAATGTGAATATAATAATTATTCGAACAGGTCCTCCATTGTTACGACTTTTTGAAACTTCCCGGCATATTCATTCCGGTGGAGGCCGTAGGTGGTAATCAATACAGAGATGACCGGCTTTTTGTGCTTGGTGATTTCCATTGTGCGGTTAATCCGCTCCTGAATCTTTATGGCATAGTCGTGGTCGACCGCAAAAGACCCTTGTCGGAATTTTATCTCGCAAAGGCTGATCTTGCGGTCGTCCCGGTCGATAACAAGGTCAATCTGCATTTCTCTTGCCTTATCTGTCCCGGGAACAATCCAGGAAGATTCGCGCGTGATGACATCTCCGATGCCCAGGGCTCGTTTGATTTGCCGGATATGCGCAAAACATACATCTTCAAAAGCATGTCCTGCCCAGGAAGATGCCGCAGGAGAGTTATGCATTGACTGCCAGTACGTTGTTGCATCCTGATTGTTTTTTACATGCTTAAGGTAAAATATGCAGAAGGGATCGGAAAGCCTATATTTTGTCAGTTCTTCTCCAAACGGGACATAGGGCGTTATCAAAGCGCTGTTGGTCAGTGCCTTCAACAATCTTGTGAGGCCTCCTCCAGATGTAAAATCCCCCTTGGACGCAATTTCTTCCCGCGAGTAGCCCGATCTTTTCCCCGCGAGAATCGTCACAATCTTCTGCAATTCTTCCGGATTGGCAAACTGGGAAGAAAAAAGTTTGTCAAACTCATCGCCAAGCGGTGCTTTCCTACCATAAAGGAGGGCATCGAAGTTCTGCGGGACACTGAACCCCCTGCTGAAAAGGTCCAGATAATAGGGGATGCCGCCGAATGCCATATATGACTGGATGATGTCGTATTCATCCATCGCATATCCGCCTTCGCGGAAGAACTCCCGGCACTCTTTCAGCGTAAACGGTTCAATATACATCGGAAGAGTCACTCTTCCATACAGACCGCCTTTATTATTTAGGAGTTTGTCAAGAATCCACGATGTAGCGCTACCGCACACGACCAGTCTGGCACTCTTTCGGGCTAGTACCCAGTCATTGGCAAAATGCTCAAATGCCGACAGGAAATTGGAGCGGGGAGTATCCATCCACGGCAACTCATCTATGAAAATGACTTGACTGTCGCCATTATCCTTGCTCTCCAGCAGACTCTGTAGAAGATGAAAGGCATCTACCCAGTTTGTGGGAATTGGCTCTTCCGCGGAAAGACCGTAGTTTCTGAGCGAATAATGAAATTCTTGGAGCTGAAGCCTCATGATATTCCGCTTATATTTCTTTTCCTTTTCATCAAATGGGGATACAGCTGTATGCTTGAAGGCGTATTGATTCTGAAAAAACTCATTCACAAGAAAAGTCTTTCCTACGCGCCGTCGGCCATAAATCGTAATAAACTGTGCCCGTGGTTTACCGGTAGCCTCTCTAAGAAGCTCAAATTCTCTTTTACGTCCAATCATAATGTCGTTGTTTGGCCACAAATGTATAAAAAAGATATTGTTTGGCCAAATTAAATGTTGCTATTTGGCCGCAGGCGCTGGAATTGTCATGCTCTTGGCCAATTAGAAAGGTCTTTCCTGCACGGTCATAAATAATTTCAGCTGCCGTCCGGTGCGTCACGGCATAATGCATCTCGTCAGGGTCAAATAATTTGTTCTCTTTTGCGTTCATTGAAACAACTTCATGGTTCTTCGTGTAAATATGCAAATAATCTTAACTGACTACGGTGATGGTGCGAGTAAAATATGACAACTGTTTTGAAGATTGCGCGATGCCGGGATTTGGCACAGCAGTTATATTTGCATCAAAAAAAACATGAAGCATATTTTGATTCGTTTCTTTGCCGTCGCAGCCCTTCTGGGCTTCGCCGCCTGCAACCCGGACAAGACAGAATGGGTCAGTACGACTTTTGATTCCCCCTGGACCGTACAATCCATTCCGGCGGCAAAAGCCGAAAACGGGGCGGGAGAGTGCGTAGTCGTGGACCCCGCGAAGACCCTGCAGGCGGTGGAGGGCTTCGGCACCTGCTTCAACGAGCTGGGCTGGACCTCCCTGTCCGAGCTGTCCGAGGAGGACCGCACGGGAATCATCCGGGACCTCTTTTCCCCGGAGGGGCTGGGCCTGACGATGGCGCGCATGCCGGTGGGCGCCAATGATTTCTCGGTGGATTATTATTCCTACGACGACACCCCGGGCGACCTGGCGCTGGAGCATTTCTCCATCGCCCACGATGAGCGGACGCTCCTGCCTTTCATCCGGGCGGCGCTCGCCGTGCGGCCGGACCTGCGCATCTGGGCCTCGCCCTGGTGCCCGCCGGCGTGGATGAAGGTCAACGGCCACTACGCCAACACCTCCACGCTGCCCATCAAGCAGCGCTTCGAGCAGATGATGAAGAACCGTAGCGACCGCCCCGATGACGTGCGCGCCACCGGCGGCTCCTCCTTCGGGATGAATCCGGCGATGCTGCCGGACAACGGCCTCCCACTCGATGCCCAGATCCGCGAAGGCCAAGATGCCTTCCGGCTGGAGCCGGAATACCTCGAGGCGTATGCCCGCTACTTCGGCAAGTTCATTGACGCCTACCGCGCGGAGGGGATCGACATCCGGATGGTGATGCCGCAGAACGAGCCGAATTCCGCTCAATGGTATCCCGCCTGCACCTGGACCCCGGAAGGCTTGGCGCAGTTCATCGCCTGTCTTGGACCCGAGATGCAGAAACGTGGCGTAGAGGTATGGCTGGGCACCGTCGAACGCGCCGATCCCGAGATGTGGGACCGCATCCTGACCGACCCGAAGGCCGCGTATATCAGCGGCATGGGCTTCCTGAATCCCGACGGCCGGACCGTGCTGCTGCTCGCCAACAAGGATGTGGCCCCGAAGACGGTCAGCGTGGAGCTTGCCGGCCGGGTCCGGGCCTTCGAACTCCCTGCCGGATCGGTCAATACCCTTGTGCTGGAGTAGAGAAAACTTACTGCTATTTTGTTATCTTTGCGGAATATGAAAAAGCTTTTTCTATTCCTCATGGGCCTTGCGCTGCTGTGCGGCGCAGGGTGCTCCGCCCCCGGCCCGCAGGAGCCGCAGCGCCCCCGCGTCATCGTGACGACGGACGGTGAGATCGACGACGAATGCTCGCTGGTCCGCTTCCTGCTCTACTGCAACGAGTGGGACGTGGAGGCCATCATCACCAGCAGCTCGCAGTACCACTGGCGGGGCCACAAGTGGGCGGGTGACGATTGGATGGACACCGTGATGGGCGCATACGCCCAGGTGTATCCCAAGCTCGTCAGGCACGACGCCCGCTATCCGTCGCCGGAGTTCCTGCGGGAGCGCAGCTATCTGGGCAACGTGGACGCGGAAGGGGAGATGGAGCAGGTCACGCCGGGCTCGCAGCGCATCGTCGAGGTCCTGCTGGACCGCAGCGACCCGCGCCCGGTCTGGATCCAGGCTTGGGGCGGAGTGAATACGCTCGCCCGCGCCCTCAAGACCATCGAGGAAGAGCATCCCGAGCGGATGCAGGAAGTGGCGGAGCGCCTGCGCCTCTACAACATCTGGGAGCAGGATTCTACCTACCAGAGCTATATCCGGCCCCATTGGGAGAAATACGGCATCCTGGTGATCATCAGCGACCAGTTCGAGGCCATCGCCTACCGCTGGCATACGGCCCAGCCGAAGGAGAACTGGCCCTGGCTGGAGAGCGCCTGGATGAAGAAATGGATCCTCGGCGTGGGGCCGTTGGGCGCCACCTACCGGGCCTGCGAGGACGGTGACTGGTTCAACCCCACGAATGTCTCCGGCATGCCGCGCCAGGGCGCTTTCCCGGCAATGGCGGGGGATTTCCGCTCCGAAGGGGATTCTCCATCTTATATGTACGTCATCCCGACCGGGATGAACGACCCGGAGCACCCGGACTGGGGCAGCTGGGGCGGACGATATGTCCCTCTTCGGGAGAATGTCTGGGTGGATCCGGTTCCGGATTCTACCTATGTCTATCCGAAAGGACGTATCTACAGTTCCAATACCTGGGGACGCTCTTCCCTGCGGGGAGACATCCCGGCGACGGAAGCCCAGGTAGAGGCCTATTTCCGGCCGATGACCCGTTGGACCCGCGCCTTCCAGAACGACTTTGCGGCCCGCATGAGCTGGACCGTCCTGTCGCCGGAGGAAGCGAACCACCAGCCTGCCGTACAGCTGGAAACACCCTTCATGAATACGGCGAAGCCGGGGGAGAGCGTCACCGTCCGCGTGGCGGCGACCGATCCCGACGGTGATGCGCTGACCCTCCGCTGGTGGCAGTACCGGGAGGCCGGCACCTGCCCGCTGGAGGCGGAGATCGTCGCGCCCGGACAGGCCGAGACCCGGATCACCGTGCCCGAGGAAGCCATCCCCGGCTCGACGCTTCACTTCATCTGCGAGGTCACGGACAACGGCGAACCCGCCCTGACCCGCTATGCCCGGACAATCATAACGGTCAAATAATGAAACGGCTCCTTTTATTGGTAGCGTGCGGCGTCATGACGTTCTGCCTTTCGGCCTGCCGCCAGGAGGCGGAACCGGCCCGTCCGCGCGTGCTGGTCAGCACGGATATCGGCGGCCCGGATGAAGATGATTTCCAGTCCATGGGTCATCTGCTGATGTTCAATGATCTTTTCGATCTGGAGGGACTGGTGTCATCCCCATCCTTCGGTGGCGGATCCGTGCGACCCATCCTGCATCTGATCGATTTGTACGCCGAAGACTTCTCCGGTGGAGGATATCGCTCTTCTGACAGCCTGAAGGCGCTGGTCCATCAAGGTGTGGACAGGCTTGCTCCGGCAGCCGGCTACCGTGTGTCGACAGATGGATCGGACTGGATTGTCCGATGCGCGCGCAAACCCGATCCCAGGCCCCTGTATGTACTTGTCTGGGGCGGGCTGGAGGACCTGGCCCAGGCGCTCCATGATGCACCGGATATCGCCGGTAAGCTCCGGGTTTACTGGATCGGCGGCCCGAACAAGAAATTCAGCCCGGATGCCTATTCATATATCGTTTCGCATTTCCCGGACCTGCATTTCATCGAGAATAATGCTTCCTACCGGGGCTTCATCCATAACGACCGGAGAGAGAGCGCTTTCGGCCGGGACTTCTATGAGAAACACATGAAAGGAACCTCTGCCCTTGCGGACGATTTTGTGGCGCATTGCGGCGGCATCGTCCGGATGGGAGATACGCCTTCCGTGCTGTATATGCAGAATTACCGGGAGATGGATCCTGAAAATCCCGGCGCTGAGCATTGGGGCGGGCGTTTCGAGCGGATGACGCATTCCTCCCGCAGGGTGTTCGACAGGCCGCTGACGGTCCGGGATACCGTGCCGGTGTTCTCGATCGTGGAAATGCACCTTCGCGGACCGGTTCGTCCTCAGGATACGGGGGAAGCCTGCTTTACCCTGCATTGCCTGGGGCAGGACTGGGACGGTTACTATCTGGGTGATGGCCGTTACCAGGTCCGGTATGCTCCCAAGGCGGCCGGTGTCGTGCCTTATACGATCGATGGAGCCGTAGAGCAGAGCGGTACTTTTGTGGTGGACAACCATTGGCCGGGCAACCCGCACCCGGATGATTGGACCGTGGGGGAGAACTGGTGGACTGACGTGCAGGATCCTGATGAATTCGAAGATGTCCATCAAGGCGCACAGACAGTAGCCCGCTGGCGGGATGCCGCTTTGCGCGTCTGGGCGGACCGTTGTCAAAACGTGAAATGAAAAAGAAAATGATATACGCGGTGCTGCAATAGAATTGAAGATTCTGCAAACAGATATGAAGATACCGGAAGGCTTTTCCGGGTGAAAGAACCTACATTTGGGGTAGTATTCAGACAATCTACAAAACCCCGAATATGAAAAGAACAGCAGTCCTTCTATTCGCGACCCTTTGCCTGGCGGCAGCGACTATCCCCTGCATCCGGGCAGGAATGAGCTGTCCGTCAGAAATTGAACATTCCGCACAATTTCTGAACAACCGGACACGGAAAGTCCGGCAAGAAATAGCTACTTTTGCGAAACTCATACAACTCACATAATTCAACGGATATGAAGAAATACTTTCTGATGGCCGCCGCCGCCCTGATGGGCGTGTCCGCGCTGGCCCAGCCGCAGCTGAGAAAGGACAACATCGACGAAGTCCTCGCTGCGATGACCCTGCAAGAGAAGGCCACCCTGCTGGTCGGCGGCGCCCGCGCCGCGGTCGTGAACGGCGTTACCTCCGGTGTCGCCGCCCAGGTGCCCGGCGCAGCCGGCAACACCCGTCCCATCGAGCGCCTCGGCATCCCGGGCACCGTCCTCGCCGAC
The DNA here is from genome assembly GCA_017458145.1 of Bacteroidales bacterium. GTDB lineage: Bacteria > Bacteroidota > Bacteroidia > Bacteroidales > UBA932 > Cryptobacteroides. Next base: position 25,715 of record JAFTGA010000002.1, read on the forward strand.
GGCCCTGCCGGCCTGCGCATCAGCCCGACCCGCGAAGGCGCCTCCCAGACCTTCTACTGCACCGGATTTCCGGTGGGTACGCTCCTCGCCAGCTCCTGGGACACCGCCCTGGTGGAGCAGGTGACCGACGCGATGGGCAACGAGGTCCACGAATACGGTGTGGACGTGCTGCTTGCCCCGGGTATGAACATCCACCGCAACCCGCTCTGCGGACGCAACTTCGAGTATTTCTCCGAGGATCCGCTCCTGTCCGGCAAGATGGCCGCCGCCTACGTGCGCGGCATCCAGAAGAACGGTGTGGGCACCTCGATCAAGCACTATGCAGCCAACAACCAGGAGACCAACCGCAACGAGAACGACGCCCGCATCAGCGAGCGTGCCCTGCGCGAGATCTACCTCAAGAACTTCGAAATCGCCGTCAAGGAGTCCGATCCCTGGACCGTGATGTCCTCCTACAACCAGCTCAACGGCGAGTACACACAGCAGAAGAAGGATCTGCTGACCACCGTCCTGCGGGACGAGTGGGGCTTCAAGGGCATCGTGATGACCGACTGGGGCAACAAAGCGGGGACCGTCAAGTCCGCCTGGTCCGGCAACGACCTGATGGAGCCGGGCAACCAGAACGAGATCGACCGCATCGTCGCGGGCGTGCAGGACGGCAGCCTGGACATCAAGGATGTGGACCGCAATGTCCGCCGGATGCTCGAGTACATCGTCCGCACCCCGTCCTTCGCGAAGTACAGGTATTCCAACAAGCCGGACCTCAAGGCCCACGCCGCCGTGGCGCGCCGCGCCGCCGGTGAGTCGATGGTCCTGCTGCGCAACGAGAACGCCGCCCTCCCGCTGAAGGGCGCCGGGAAAGTGGCCCTGTACGGCGTCTCCGCCATCGACTTCGTCGCGGGCGGTACCGGTTCGGGCGACGTCAACAAGGCCTACGTCGTGAATATGGAAGACGCGATGGTCCAGGCCGGCTTCACCCTGGAGAAAGACCTCGTCGACTACTACAAGGCCTTCGCCGCTTATGACAAGGCCCAGACGACGCTGAGCGGCACCGGCAATAACTGGTTCACCCGCCGCAAGCTCGCTGAGATCGCCGTCCCCGCCGCCGCCATCGAGCGTCAGGCGAAGGCCAATGACCTGGCCGTCATCGTGCTCGGCCGCAACGCCGGCGAAGGCGCCGACCGCAAGATGATTGACGACTTCGAGCTGACCGCCGTGGAGCGCGAGCTCCTGCAGAACGTGAGCGCCTCCTTCCACGCCCTGGGCAAGAAGGTCGTGGTCGTGCTCAACATCGGCGGCGTGATCGAGACCAACTCCTGGAAGAATCTCGTGGACGCCATCCTGCTGCCCTGGTCTCCGGGCCAGGAGGGAGCGAACGCCGTCGTCGACGTGCTCACCGGCAAGGTGAACCCTTCCGGCAAGCTCCCGATGACCTTCCCGGTCAATTTCATGGACCATCCGTCCTCCGCCAACTTCCCGTACAACTACACCCGTCCGCAGAATTTCGGCTGGAACCGCGGCCCGCAGCAGCCCGTCAAGGACGTGGACTACACGGAATATGAAGAAGGGATCTATGTCGGCTACCGCTACTTCAACACCGCCGGCAAGGAGGTCTCCTATCCGTTCGGCTTCGGCCTGAGCTACACCTCCTTCGCCTATGGCAAGCCGGTGGTGAAGGCCACGGCGGACGGCTTCGAGGCCAGTGTCACCGTGACCAACACCGGCTCCGTGGCCGGCAAGGAAGCGGTCGAACTCTACGTGACCGCCCCCGAGGCCGGGCTCGCCAAGCCCGCCCGCGAACTCAAGGCCTTCGCCAAGACGCGCGAGCTCAAGCCGGGTGAGAGCCAGACCCTCACGATGAAGGTGGACAACTACTCCGTCGCCTCCTTCAACGACGCCGCCTCTGCCTGGGAAGCCCCTGCCGGGACGTACCGCGTGCAGTTCGGCGCCAGCGTCGAGGACATCCGCGCCACGGCCGTCTATACCCTCAAGAAGGCGCAGAGCTGGCCGGTGAACGACCTGTTCAAGCTGGAGCAGCCGCTGGAGGAAATCACCGTAACGAGAAAATAATCTGACAGAGATATGAAGAAAGCACTGATGTTTGCTTCTTCCTGCCTGCTGTTCGCCGCCTGCCAGGGCGGCGATCCGCAGTTGGGAAAGGCCTCCGTGGACAAGGTCCTCGGAGCGATGACCCTCGAGGAGAAGGTCCATTTCGTGATCGGCACCGGCATGTCCGGCGCCTCCGGAGACAATGCCGTCATCGGCGCCACCAAGAAGATCGTGCCCGGTGCGGCCGGTACCACGTATCCGATTGAGCGCCTGGGTATTCCGTCCATCGTACTGGCCGACGGCCCTGCCGGCCTGCGCATTGATCCGACCCGGGAAGGGGAGACGCGCACCTATTACTGCACCCATTTCCCGATCGGGACCCTGCTCGCTTCCACCTGGAACCAGGAACTCGTGGAGCAGGTGGGCACCGCGATGGGCGAGGAAGTCCACGAGTACGGCGCCGACGTGTATCTCGCTCCGGCCCTCAATATCCACCGCCATCCGTTGAACGGCCGCAACTTCGAATACTATTCCGAGGATCCGGTCATCGCCGGCAAGACCGCCGCGGCGTATGTGCGCGGCGTCCAGAAGAACGACGTGGGCACTTCCATCAAGCACTTTGCCTACAACAACCAGGAGACCAACCGCACGGGCAACGACGCCGTGATCAGCCGCCGCGCCCAGCGGGAGATCTACCTCAAGGGCTTCGAAATCACCATCAAGGAGTCCGATCCCTGGACGGTGATGTCCTCCTACAACAAGATCAACGGCACGTACACTTCCCAGAGCCGCGACCTGCTGACCACCATCCTGCGTGACGAGTGGGGCTACAAGGGCCTGGTGATGACCGACTGGTTCGGCGGTGACGACGGTGCGGCGCAGATCGCGGCCGGCAACGACATGCTCCAGCCGGGCACGGACAAGCAGTACGAGCAGATCATGGCCGCCCTGAAGGATGGCTCGCTGAGCGAAGCCGAACTGGACGTGTGCGTGCGCCGCGGCCTGGAACTCGTGCTCCGCAGCCCCAAGGCGAAGGGCTATGCCTACGGCAATGAGCCCGACCTCAAGGCCCACGCCGCCGTGACGCGCCAGAGCGCGCTGGAGGGCATGGTCCTGCTGGAGAACAAGGGTGTGCTCCCGCTGCAGGGGACCGGCAAGGTGGCCCTCTTCGGCTGCACCTCCTACGATTTCATCCCGGGCGGCACCGGCTCCGGCAACGTCAACCGCGCCTACACCGTGTCCCTGCTGGACGGCCTGAAGAACGCCGGTTTCACGGTGGACGAATCCTTCAAGGATGTGTACCTGCGGCACATCTCCGAGGAGGAGGCTGCCTTCAAGGCGTCGCTGCCTGACGACCAGAATTCTGCCTTCTACCCGGTTCCGCGTCCGTCCGAGCTGGTGATTTCCGCGCCGGAACTGGCGGTCTCTTCCCGCGCCAATGACCTGGCCATCATTACCTTCGGTCGCAACTCCGGGGAGTTCTTCGACCGCTCCGCAGCCGACTTCTCCCTGTCCGCCCAGGAGCACAAGCTCCTGCAGGACGTGACCGCCGCCTTCCACAAGGCCGGCAAGAAGGTCATCGTCGTGCTCAACATCGGCGGCGTGATCGAGACCGCATCCTGGAAGAACATCCCCGACGCCGTCCTGCTGGCCTGGCAGGCCGGACAGGAGGGCGGCAACTCCGTGACGGACATCCTGACCGGCCGCCAGAGCCCGTCGGGCCGTCTGCCGATGACCTTCCCGGTGAACCTGATGGACGCCGGCTCTTCGGCCAACTTCCCGATCGACGCCGACACGGGCTTGTACTTCGTGAACCGCCGTGAGGACATCGGCCAGAAAGACGTGGACCGCACGGTCTATGCCGAGGGCATCTATGTGGGCTACCGCTGGTTCGACAAGAAGGGCCTGCAGGTGTCCTACCCGTTCGGCTACGGCCTGAGCTACACGACTTTCGCCTATGCCAACCCGGCCGTGAAGGCCGCCGCGGACGGTTTTGACGCCACCGTGGAGGTGACCAACACCGGTGCCGTCGCGGGCAAGGAAGTCGTCCAGCTCTATATCTCCGCCCCCGCGGGCGGCCTGGACAAGCCGGTACGCGAACTCAAGGCCTACGCCAAGACCCGCGAACTCAAGCCGGGCGAGACCCAGACCGTGACCCTGCACGTGGACGCCTACGGCCTGGCTTCCTTCAATGAAGCCGCGTCTGCCTGGGAAGCCGCGGCAGGCGAGTACACCGTCGCCTTCGCCGCCAACTCCCGCGACATCCGCTGCTCGCTGCCCTTCACGCTCTCCCAGGCCCAGTCCTGGCCCGCCCACGACGTGCTCGCCCCGCAGCAGGCCATCCCGGCTCTCTGAGACATCTTTGATTGTCAGCTACTTGCAGAAGACCTTCGGAAGAGATTCTCCGAAGGTCTTTTTGTATATGCCGATCCAATCAATTTTTTTCGTATCTTGTCAAAAATATTCCGAACATGATCAGAAAATGGATCCACCGTGCGCTGAAGGGCGCATCGCTGACGACGGCGCTATTTGTCTTCCAGGCCTGCTACGGCACGCCTCCGGATAGGATTGATCATCCTGCTCCGCCGGAGGAGCAGGCTCAATGGGCCGCGCAGGAGCAGGACGCGCCGGAGGAAGTGGTCCCGGAGGAGGGGCGTGAAGCCGCCTCTGAGAAGCAATCCGGAACGGACGCAGCCGAATGATCGGCCGTCTGCTCCACCGTGCCTTCCGCGCCAACGAGACGGCGGTTCATGAGCTGAACTACCTCTTCTGGGAGTGCACGACCCGCTGCAATCTTCACTGCCGCCACTGCGGCAGTGATTGTTTTGCGGCGAGCCGCGACGTGGATATGCCCCTGGAGGACTTCCTGCGGGCCTTCGACACCATTCCCGCACAGGAGCGGGCGCAGCCCTTCACCGTCGTGCTGACGGGCGGGGAGCCGCTGCTGCGCCCTGATATCGGCGAGGTGGGACGGGCCCTGCGGAGCCGGGGCGTCGGCTGGGGGATGGTCTCCAACGGATGGTTCTACGATGCGGCGATGCATCGGAAGCTGATGGCCGCCGGGATGGGCACGCTCACCATCAGCCTGGACGGGCTGGAAGCCTCGCACGACTGGATGCGCGGCCGGGCCGGGAGTTACTCCCGCGCGCTGGAAGGCATCCGCCTGGCGGCCGCGGAGCCGCGGCTGAACTTCGACGTGGTGACCTGCGTCAACCGGCGCAATTTCCGCGAAGTGGAAGTCCTGTATGACCGTCTGCAGGTCCTGGGGGTGCCGCAGTGGCGCATCTTCACGATCATCCCGATCGGCCGCGCCGCCGACGATCCCGAGATGCACCTGACCGACGCGGAGTTCGTCTCCCTGATGGACTTCATCGCCGCGAAGCGGGAGCTTCCGGGTCCAGCCCGTCCGATGAAAGTTACTTTCTCCTGCGAGGGCTATCTCGGCCCGTACGAAAACAAAGTGCGGGACGTGCCGTATTTCTGCCACGCAGGGATCAACATCGCCTCGGTGCTGATCGACGGGCGGATCTGCGCCTGTCCCAACATCGACCGGGACGCGTTCTGCCAGGGCAACATCTACACGGACGACTTCTGGCAGGTCTGGCAGGAGCGCTTCGGGCCTTTCCGCGACCGCAGCTGGACCCGCAGGGGCCCCTGCGCGCACTGCAAGGTCTGGCGCGACTGCCTGGGCAACGGGATGCACAACTGGCACGGCTCCTGCGAACAGGTCCTGAACTGCCATTACGGGAAAATCATCAATGCACGATAAATGAAAAAATTATTTGTTCTTACCCTGGCCCTGCTCGCCGTCCTGCCCGCTCTGCGCGCGGAGGAGGGGATGTGGCTGCCGATGCTGATCTCGCAGCGCATAGAGGATATGCAGGCCCACGGCTTCCGGCTGACGGCCGAAGATGTGTACAGTATCAACCAGGCGTCGCTCAAGGATGCCGTAGTGCTGTTCGGCTCGGGCTGCACGGGCGAGGTGGTCTCGCGTGACGGCCTGCTCTTCACCAACCACCACTGCGGCTACGGCCAGATCCAGCAGCACAGCAGCGTGGAGCACGACTACCTGAAAGACGGCTTCTGGGCGATGAACCGCGGCGAGGAGCTGCCCAATCCCGGGCTGACCGTCAGTTTCCTGGAGCGGATGGACGAGGTCACGGCGGCGGTGCTGAAGGGCTATGTGCCGACGATGAGCGAGGCGCAGCGCGACTCCGTGGTGCGGGTCAATTCCGACGCCATCGTGAAGTCGGTGGCCAATCCGGACAAGGGCGTCCGCGCCCGCGTGGAGGCGCTCTACTACGCCAACCAGTACTTCCTCTTCGTCTATAAGGTGTACCGCGACGTGCGTCTGGTCGGTGCTCCGCCGTCCTCGATCGGCAAGTTCGGCGGCGACACGGACAACTGGATGTGGCCGCGCCACACGGGGGATTTCTCTATCTTCCGCATTTATGCAGATAAGAATAATGAACCGGCTGATTATTCGGAGGATAACGTTCCGTTCCATCCGAAGCGCTTCTTCGAGATCTCCCGCGCCGGCGTGCAGGAGGGCGACTTCACTTTCGTGTATGGCTGCCCGGGCAGCACGAAGGAGTACGTGACCTCCGACGAGGTGCGCTATGTGGGCGAGGTGTCCGATCCGCAGAAGATTGCCCTGCGCACCCTGCGCCTGGACATCCTCCAGAAGTACATGTCGCAGGACCAGGCCGTCCGCATCCAGTACTCTTCCAAGTATGCCAATATCTCCAACGCCTGGAAGAAGTGGCAGGGGGAGTCGAAGGGCATTGCCCGGCTGCACACCGTGGCGGCGAAACAGGACTTCGAGCGGCGCTTTGCGGCCTGGGCCCGGGGGACGCGCTATGAGGGCCTCCTGGACCGTTTGTCGGGCCTCTACGCCCGCCGCAATCCGGCATTCCGCGCGTACGAATACTACACCGAGACGGTGCGGACCGTCGAACTGCTCTCCTTTGCCGCCCAGGTGCAGGCCGCGCTGGCGGGCGGACGGGAGGTGGCGCCGGTCTCCGGGCGCTTCTACAAGGACTACTACCAGCCCATCGACGAGGAGATTTTCGTGGCGATGCTGTCGGCCTTCGACAAGAACCTGGAGCCCGGCTACAAGCCGGAGTATTTCCTCCGGAAACTGGCGGAATACGGCTCCGTGGAGGCCTGGAGGGATGATCTGTATGCCCGCTCGCTGTTCACGGATCCTGCCCGCGTGGCCGCGCTGACTGCGGACGACCTGGCCGCCGTCGAGGCCGATCCGGCCTGGGAACTCTACGACGCCTTCAGCCAGTGGTACCTCGCAGAACTGCGGCCCGTGATATCGGAGACTGCCCAGGATATCAATCTGGCATACCGCGCCTATATGCGCGCGCAGATGGAGTTCGAGCCCGGCAAGGCCTTCTATCCCGACGCCAACCTCACGCTGCGTGTCGCTTACGGCCACGTGGCGGGTTACAGCCCTTCCGACGCGGTGTACTATGCGCCGGTGTCCACGCTCAAGGGGATCATCGAGAAGGACAATCCGGATATCTTTGATTATGACATCCCGCAGGCCCTGCGCGATATCTATGCCGCTGGCGGCCACGATGCCCAGCCGGTCTGCTTCTTGGCGACCAACCACACTTCCGGTGGCAACTCCGGCAGCCCGGTGATCAACGCCGACGGCCGTCTGATCGGGATCAACTTCGACCGCGTGTGGGAGGGGACGATGAGCGACATCGTCTTCGATCCGGACTACTGCCGCAATATCTCGCTGGACATCCGCTACCTGCTCTTCGTCGTGAAGGAGATCGGCCATGCGGACTGGCTCCTGGACGAAATGGTCTTCGCGGACTAGCGGTCCGTTCTATTTGCGCTGGTACAGATAGCGCTTGATGCTGCGCTTGGGCGTGCGCTCAAAGTCCTCGGGGAGGAATTCGAGCCGGCTCAGGCGCGCATAGTTCGGCAGTTCCTTGTTCACGACCGGCAGGCTGGCGCTCAGCAGCGCCTCCAGCTGTTCGCGCTCCATGCCGTCCTGCTCGCCCTTGTGCCAGTCGGGATAGACCAGGGCCGTCAGCCCGCCTTCGTCCTCGATGACGAGCGAATCCACGACATAGTTGAGGTTGTTGAGTACGCCTTCGATTTCTTCAGGGTAAATGTTTTGTCCTGAAGGACCAAGGATCATGCACTTGGAGCGTCCCTTGAGGTAGAGGTAGCCGTCGGCGTCCAGCACGCCCATGTCGCCCGTGCGGAACCAGCCGTCCTTGGTGAAGGCCTGCGCCGTGGCTTCCGGATTCTTGAAGTAACCCAGGAAGACGTTGGCGCCGCGCACCTGCACTTCGCCCGGGACGTTCTCCGGGTCGGGGGAATCGATGCGGATCTCCATGTAGGGAGCGGCCTGGCCGCAGGAGAAGAGTCGCGTCCTGTCGTGGTGGGCATAGGCGATGATCGGGGCGCATTCCGTCATCCCGTAGCCGACGGTGAAGGGGAACTCGATCTTGCGGAAGAAACGCTCCACTTCGGGATTGAAGGCGGCGCCGCCGATGATCACCTCGATGAACTGTCCGCCGAAAGTCGCCACCAGTTCCTTGCAGATCTTCTTCTGCAGGAACTGGTCCACGATCGGCAGACCGAACAGGATCTTGTTCTTGTCCAGGATGGGTTTCAGCTTGGATTTATAGATTTTCTCGATGATCAGCGGCACGGAGATGATGATGTCGGGCTTGATGTCGGCGAACGCCTGCATGATGATCTTCGGGCTCGGGACGCGGGTCAGGAAGTGGACGTGCATGCCGATCGTCATCTCGAAGAGGAACTCGAACATCATCCCGTACATGTGGGCGGAGGGGAGCATCGAGACGACGCTGCTCTCGCAGTTGAGCTGCGGCAGGGCGTAGTTGTGCGCGAAATCAATGTTGGACCACAGGGCGCGGTAGGGAATCATCACCCCCTTGGAAAAGCCGGAAGTGCCGGAGGTGTAGTTGATGACGGCCAGCTCGTCCGGGCTGTCCACGTAGTAGGCCAGGTCCTCCGGACCGAAATGGTCCGGGTATTTCCGGCCGAAACTCTCATTCAGGTGTTCGCGGATATGCCACAATTCTTCTGTCTTGGCATATAGGAACTTGAATGTATTTATCTGTACAATCACATCAATTCCTGGCATTTCGTCGGCCTGCAGTCCTTCCCAGATGACTTCGTCCACGAAGAGGACTTTGGCCTCGGCGTGGTTGACCAGATAGTGGATGTTGCCGGGCTTGAACTCGTGCAGGATGGGCACGGGGACGGCGCCGTAGGTAAGCGCCGCCAGGAAACTCACGCCCCAGTTGGCCTGGTTGCGGGAGCAGATGGCCACCTTGTCGCCTTTTTTCAGGCCGCACTGCTCGAAGGCGATGTGGAGTTTCTCGATCCGGCGGGCTACATCACCGTATTTCAGGGTGATTCCCTGGTAGTTGGACAGGGCCGGGCGGTCCCAGTGCTTGACGAAGCTCTCCTGAAGGAGCTGGTTGACGGAGGTAAAGTTCATGCGATTCTTTTTTGCGGGTGCAAAGTACTCCAAATTCTTTGGATATTCCAAATGAACAGGTAATTTTTGTTGTGATATGGGAAAAATTGATTACCTTTGCATCCGCTAACGGGGGTATAGCTCAGTTGGTAGAGCGATAGGTTCGCAATCTATAGGTCAGGGGTTCGAATCCCCTTATCTCCACGGTAAAAAGAGGGTGACTCAATCAGCAGACTGATGAGCCACCCTCTTTCGATTTATTTAAATCGACAGGATGCTCAGGACATTGATGAGCTCCTTGTCGATGGGCTTGTCGTAGTGGACGGCACGGGAGATCGGGACATAGACGATCTGGTCGTTCTTGATGCCGACCATCACGTTGCGCTGGCCCTCCTTGAGCGCTTCGATGGCGGCGACGCCCAACCGGCTCGCAAGGATACGGTCCTGGGCGGTAGGGGAGCCACCGCGCTGCAAGTGCCCCAGAATGGAGACCTTCACCTTGTATTCTGGGTATTCCTGACGCACACGCTCGGCGTAGTGCATGGCGCCGCCGTCCTTTTCGGACACGATCACGATCGAACTGTTCTTGCTTTTGCGGATGCCCCGCCCGATGAAAGCGGCCAGCTGGTCGATGTCGGTATTGTCCTCCGGGATGATGGCGGCTTCCGCACCGGAGGCGATGGCGCTGTTCTGGGCCAGGAATCCGGCATCGCGGCCCATCACCTCCACGAAGAAGATGCGGTCGTGGCTGTTGGCCGTGTCGCGGATCTTGTCCACGCATTCCATGATGGTGTTGAGCGCGGTGTCGTATCCGATGGTCAGATCGGTGCCGTACAGATCGTTGTCGATCGTGCCGGGCAGGCCGATCACGGGGATTTCATGCTCGCTGGCGAGGGCCTGGGCGCCCGAGAGGGAGCCGTTTCCGCCGATGACGACGAGGGCGTCTATGCCGAACTTCTTGACGTTCTCAAAGGCCTTGGCCCGGCCCTCGGGAGTGCGGAACTCTTCGCTTCGCGCCGTTTTCAGGAAGGTGCCGCCGCGCTGGATGGTGTTGCTGACGCTGGAACTGGTGAGCTCCTTGATGTCGCCCATGATGAGGCCCTCCCAGCCGCGGTAGATGCCGAAGACCTTCCATCCTTCGTAGATGGCCGCGCGGGTGACGGCGCGGATGCAGGCGTTCATTCCAGGTGCATCTCCACCTGAGGTAAGAACTCCTATAGAACTGATTTTCATTTCAAAACTATTTTGAGGGTGTTAAATCCGGATGAAATGACAGGATCTCCCGGACGACCTCTTCCGGATCATCAGAGATGGAGAGGAGCAGCTGTTTGTATTTGCCGCGGGCCATCATGTCCTGGAGGAAGGGGTACACGGGGATGTCCTTGCAGAAGAAGTCCACGCCGAAGAAGGCCATCGGACTGGACACGTCCACGCTCAGGTAGTGGTCCTGGGCGGCTTCCTGGAAGATTTCCTGCAGGGTGCCGGCCGAGCCGGGCGTGAAGATGATGCCGCCCACGGCGAAGGTCAGGATGTTGTCTTCCCGGATGCTGTTGTCGTAGTATTTGGCAATCTGGGTGGCGAAGGGCGTGGAGGGTTCGTGGCCGTACAGCCAGGTCGGAATGCCCAGGCTCTCGTAGCGGTCCTGCGGATATCGCTCCATCACCTGAAAGGCGGAGGAAATCCAGCCCTTTTCGCGGAAAGTGTCCGCCACGCACAGGATCTTGATGGCCTCGTCCAGTTCCGCTTCGGTGCGGCCTGCCATCCAGGCGCCCAGGTGCGTGGCTTCCATCGCGCCGGGACCGCCGCCGGAGATCATCAGTTTGCCGTGTTCGGTCAGCATTTTGCTCATCAGGGCCACCTTGCGGAACTTCGGGTCGCTGCGGTGCAGGGCATGTCCGCCCATCACGCCGACCACGTCGGCCGGTGACCATTTCTTGAGATAACGGTGGATCGCACTGCTGATGGAGTGGTCATGCAGCGCGCGGGGGAGGGTGACTTCCAGGTCGCGGCAGCGTTTGCCTTCGGCGATGAAGTCGGCGTACACACGGCCGTCGTAGCACTGGGCATAGGTGCTCTCATCGGCGGGATCGAAACCGTCATACAGGGATGCGGCGTCGTAGAGGTCCTTGCGGATTTGGAAATTGTCCATAACAGCTCGTATTTCTTTGCGAAGATACGAAAAAATATGCGTTTTTGCGCAGATGCCAGGAGAAGAATAATTTCAAAAATAAATAATTGACAATAAGCATAAAAAACAAATATGTTTAATGCGACAACAAAAGTGTTATCGCGAAAAATGGTCATTTTTTTGCTGAAAATGGGGTGCAGACGAAGATAAATTATTATATTTGTCGAAAGCGAAAACTCATTAACACTTTAAACAATACAACCATGGGTAAATTTGTTGTCACTCTCCGCAAGAACGGCGAGTTCCAGTTCAACCTGAAGGCCACCAACGGCCAGGTCATCCTCTCCAGCGAAGGCTACACCACCAAGGCTGCCTGCCTGAACGGCATCGAGTCCGTCCGCAAGAACGGTCCCGTCGAGGACCGCTATGAGATCAAGGAAGCCAAGAACGGCAAGCCTTTCTTCAACCTGAAGGCCTCCAATGGCCAGGTCATCGGCTCCAGCCAGATGTATGCCTCCGAGCGTACGATGAAGCAGGGCATCGCCTCCGTGATGCGCAACGCCGTCGATTCTCCCGTCGTGGAGGAGCTTGGCGAATAATTTTGCCTGAAATCCCCGGGGCCGCGGACTTTTTTGTTTGTCCGCGGCCTTTTTCTTTTGTATCTTTGTCGGGTATGAGCAGCATCACGCAGGCAGAAATCAAGCAGGTCCGCTCGCTGCGGGAGAAGAAATTCCGCGACGAGTCCGGGCTTTTTGTCGTGGAGGGGGAGAAGATGGTGCAGGAGGCGCTGGCTTCGGATTTCGAGGTGGTGCGCGTGTGGCGCCGCGAGGAGATCGGCGAAGCCGCCATGGAGCGCATCAGCCAGTTGTCTTCGCCTTCGCCCGTGCTGGCGGTCGTCGCGCGGCCGGCGGAGCCCGCCGAGCCGGCGTTCGGCCACGCGCTGTACCTCGCCCTGGACGGCGTGCGGGACCCCGGCAACCTGGGGACGATCCTGCGCATCGCCGACTGGTTCGGCGTCACGGCGGTCTTCCTGTCCGGCGACTGCGTGGAGCCGTACAATCCCAAGTCCGTCCAGTCTTCGATGGGCTCCATTTTCCGCGTGCGGGCCGTTACGGCCGACCTGCCGGCACTCGCGCGGCGATTCCGCGCGGCGGGGATGCGTGTTTACGGGACGTTCCTGGACGGGAAGAACCTGTACGGCGAGGCGCTCGACGCGGAAGGGCTCGTGGTAATGGGCAATGAAGCGGCGGGAATCCGCCCGGCCCTCGCCGCCGAGGTGGACGCCCGGCTGCTCATCCCGCCATACGGCGGATCCGGCCGCCCGGGCGCGGAATCCCTCAATGTGGCCGCAGCCACGGCCGTGACACTCTCAGAATTCCGTAGAAGATGAAGCGCATACTGTTGTTTATCATTGCTTTGCTTGCGCTTATCTCATGCAGCACTACAAAGCTTCTCCCTCCGGGGACCTACCGCCTTGCATCCAACAAGGTGGTCTTCGACGGCAAGGAGAAGGTGGCCTCCGGCGAGGTCTCGCAGTATATCCGGCAGAAGCCGAATACCTACTTTGTCCTGGGCTGGAATCCGTTCCTGAACATCTACAACTGGTCCGACGGAAGCGACCGGGGGATCAACCATTTCTGGAAGAAAATCGGCGAAGCGCCTGTCGTGTTCGACCCTTTGCTGGCCGACAATTCCCGCTCCAACATCGCCAATCACCTCCAGACCCTGGGCTACTTCGGCTCCCAGGTGGACACGTCGGTCCAGTACCGGCGGCGTCTCGCCAATGTGACCTATACCGTCCGGCTGGGCAAGCGCTACCAGATCGACACCATCATCTACGACGTCCCGGGGGGCGAGTTCGGCCGGGCCTTCAGCGCCGACAGTGCTAACATCACGGTCAGGCCCGGGGACTACCTGGCCGAGAAATCCCTGGAGGCGGAGACGGTCCGCGGCGCTTCCGCGATGCGCAACCGCGGGTTCTATGAGTTCAGCAAGAACAACTACGCCTTCGAGGCCGATACGCTCACGGACCGCACGAAGCTTTATTTCCGGATCATGGAGCATACGCGGGGCGGCTCCGCCGCCGAGGACGCGCCTTTCGCGCGCTACCGGATCGGCGACGTGCGGATCAGCCATCCCACCGACATCAAGTTCCGGGAGCAGCTCCTGCGCAAGTTCAACATCATCCGTCCCGGGGCGCTGTACAGCGAGCGCATGGTCAATACGACCTACAGCCGTTTCTCCGCGCTGAAGGTGTTCAACAATGTCAATATCGAGATGACGCCCGCCGACAGCGCCGTCGTGGACTGCGACATCCGCCTGAGCGGGACGGACCTGGTGGGCTTCAAGGCCAACTTCGAGGCATCGACCAACGCCTCGGGGCTGATCGGTTTTTCGCCGCGGCTGAACTTCTACCACAAGAACATCTTCCACGGCGGCGAGTGGCTGAACCTGGGCTTTACCGGCAACTGGCAGTGGCTGCCGAGCACCGGGGCCCTGTCTTCCGAATTCGGAATTACCGCCAGCGTGAGTTTCCCGCGCCTGCTGGGATTCCCGATGGGGTGGATGCGGGGCGGCAACGTGCCGCGGACCGAGATCAAGGCATCCTACAACTACCGCAACCGGCCCGAGTACAAACGGAGTCTGGCCTCGCTTGAGCTGGGGCTTTCCGGACAGCTGGGCCGGAATTTCTTCTATCAGATCTCCCCGCTGCGCCTGGACTATGTGCGGCTGTTCGGCATCGACGAAGACTTTATGGCCATCCTGATCATGTATCCCTACCTCTGGGACACGTTCGAAGACCATCTGGATGCCGGCGTGGGCGGGATGATCTACCACACCACCAATTCGGACGTAGTCCCGAAGACGGCCTATCACTATGAGCGGCTCCGGCTGGACCTGTCCGGGAATCTCCTGTCGCTGTTCAATCCTTTGCTCCCTGTCTATGAGTATAAAGATATCGGCATAGCGGAGCGGATGATTCTCGGGGTGCCCTACAAGCAATATGTGCGTGCGGAGCTGGACCTGGGCCGCGTGCTGCGCTTCGGACTGAACAACAACCACGCGCTGGCGATGCATTTCGTGGCGGGTGTCGGTTTTGCCTATGGCAACTCCGTCGCACTGCCTTTCGAAAAGCAGTTCTACTGCGGCGGTGCCAGCAGCATGCGTGGCTGGCAGGCCCGTACGCTGGGACCGGGTTATTCCCAGATGAGCGATTTTTACCAGCTGCCCAGCCAGACGGGCAACTTCAAGCTGGAAGCTGACCTGGAATACCGTTTCCCGATGTTCTGGAAACTCGAAGGCGCGCTGTTCGCCGAAGCGGGCAACGTGTGGAGCCTGGACAGGCGTCTTTCCGGGGAGGACGCCGCCCGGGAGCGGCCCAGCCTGGGCAGCATCGCCGGCGACTGGGGGCTCGGGCTGCGCGTCAATCTCGATTTCATCCTCCTGCGCCTGGACGCCGGTTTCAAGGTGTACGAGCCTTCACGCGAGGCGGGGCATCGCTGGCTGGGGCCGAAGGGATGGTTCTCCAGCAACGGCTTCGCCATCCATTTCGGCGTGGGCTATCCTTTCTAGATGGGGGGCTCCGCCCCAAACCCCAATACACGGGACCGGGCCGGTCGGCTGACGCCGGCTACAGCGGCAGGATGGTGACGTCGAAGGGCGGGACGGTCGCGCAGATGCTGCCGGGGTGCCGGACGGGCAGTTCTGCGGGGAGGGTGAGTTCCAGCTCGGCGGCGGTGTCCGAGAAATTGCAGGCCACGAGCCAGGCGTGTTTCCTGTCGAAGCGCACGAAGGCGAAATGGCGGTCCGGGTCATAGCCGGGCGCCGTCTCGTTGCAGTAGGTGAGGTCCCAGGTGCCCCCTTCGGCGAAAGCAGGTTTGACGGCATATTTCAGCAGGGCGCGGTAGCGTCTGAGCACGCCGGCCTCGTCGCGATTCAGCTTGGAGAGGCCGTGCAGGGAGCGCCACAGCTCGCGCAGCTCGGGCGGATCGCACCAGTTGAAGATGGACGTGCGGCCGCAGGCCCCGTCAATTCCGTCTTCGCCGACTTCCTGGCCGAAATAGAGCAGGAAGGATGCGGTGTTGAAGAGCAGGGAGCAGGCGAGGGCTGCATAGCCTTTCCGGGCGGCGCCGAGGAACTCGGGCGAGGCGAGGCGCTGCTCGTCGTGGTTCTCCAGGAAATTAAGCATCCGCGGCTGCATGTCGCCGAGCCACTGCCAGTTCCAGGTGATGCCGCGCGCGGTGGCGCCGTGGCAGCAGACGGCGCGCAGGGTGTCGTACAGGCCCGACTTGTCGTAGAGCAGGTCGAAGCCCACTTCGTCCAGGTAGCGGCGGTAGTTGTCTTTCTGATAGACCTCCGCCACGAAGAAGAGGTCCGGGAAATCGGCCCTGACGGCCGAAATCAGCGCCCCGAGCGCATCGGCGGGGACCAGCTCCACCATGTCGCAACGGAAGCCGTCTACGCCGCGGGAGGCCCAGAAGCGGAGGATTTCCAGCATCGCCGCGCGTGTCTCGGGGGACGACCAGTCGTTTTTCCGGGTGTCCGTCCAGTCTCCGTCGTACCAGTCGAAACGGCGGATGGCACCTTCATAGTCCGGGGCCACGTGGTTGGGGATGTAATCGATCAGGACGCGCAGGCCGGCGGCATGGGCGCGCTGCAGGAGCGCGTCGAACTCCTCCATGCGCCGCTCCGGCTCGTCGGCCAGGTACGGGTTCACGTCGAACCAGTCCGTCACGGCGTAGGGAGATCCGGGATTGCCCTTCACGAAGTCGCGCCCCGTCGCGTGCCGCGGCACGCCAGTCAGCCACAGGTAATCCACGCCCAGCGAGAGCAGGTAGTCAAACTCCGTCCGGTCCCAGTCCGAAAACTTGCCGTGCCCCCACAGCCGGGGCAACGCCTGATAAATGATCTTTTTCATGCGGCAAAGATACTATAATTCTCCGACCTGCTCTTCGGAGCGTGGGTACCTAATCGTGAAATTGAAGGTCGTCCGTCATTCCGGGCTTGATCCGGAACCTCCAAAAAGTAACGTAAATATCTGAAAATAAAGCAGCTGAGAAGCTAACTGCGCGGGACATTTTAACGTCCGTTATTTTGTCCCAAAGGTAGATATTTTTTTGAAAACCGCAAAACCTGTCCTGAATTATTTCCAGGGCA
>JAFTGA010000042.1 GCA_017458145.1 Bacteroidales bacterium
ACTGGCGGGCGAAAAACCTTTGCCTGTGCGGTAACTTCAACATGACCAACATCGACGAAGTCTTCCATTTCCTGACCGCACAGGGGCAGTCGCCCCGCCTGTACGGCGATGCGTACATCACCCTCGAACTGATGGGGCACAGGCTGGACCGAGAGGTGGAGCGACTGTTCGACGAGGCCACGGACAAGGGACTGGAACGGCTCGACCTGACGCGCTATATCGACGACCACATCTGCATGGCCAACGTGCTGCGCTCCACGATGTCCCACTACGACGGGGGCTATGTGATGTGCGGACTTACCGGTAGCGGCGAAATGTTCGCCGTGCGCGATCCCTGGGGCATCCGTCCTGCGTTTTACTATCGCGACGACGAGATCGTGGTGCTGGCTAGCGAACGGCCCGTGCTCCAGACGACCTTCAACCTGGAAGTCGGGGATATCTGCGAACTCCTGCCCGGACAGGCGTTGATCGTGCGGAAGAAAGGCGGGAGCCTGCTCGAACAGATCCTGCCCGCCCAGAAACTGAGCGCCTGCTCGTTCGAGCGCATCTACTTCAGCCGCGGCTCCGACCGCGACATCTACCGGGAACGCAAACTGCTGGGGGAGCAGTTGACGGAACCCATCCTGGAGGCGGTCGGCGGGGATGTGGCGCATACGGTCTACTCCTATATCCCCAATACGGCGGAGGTGGCGTTCCACGGCATGACGGACGGGATACGCAGGTTCAACCACGACGTGCGCATCGAGAAGGTGGTATGGAAAGACATCAAGTTGCGCACGTTCATCACCGAGGGTGCGGAGCGGAACGACCTGGCCGCCCACGTCTATGATGTCACGTATGGTTCGCTCGTGCCGTATGAGGACAATCTGGTCATCATCGACGACAGCATCGTGCGTGGAACCACCCTGCGGGAGAGCATCTTCAAGATCCTGGACCGCCTGCATCCCAAGAAGATCGTGATGGTGTCGAGCGCCCCGCAGATCCGCTATCCGGACTACTACGGCATCGACATGTCGCATCTCGAGGAACTCTGCGCCTTCCGCGCAGCCATTGCGCTGATCCGGGATCACGGCATGCAGCAGCGGATCGCCGACGTGTACCGGGCCTGCAAGGCATATCCCGTGGCCGCGAATCACGTGCAGGAGATCTACGCGCCGTTTACCGTAGAACAGATTAATGCCAAGATCGTGGAGATGCTCCGGCCGGAGGGAATGCGGGCGCCTGTCGAACTGGTATACCAGAGCGTTGAGGGCCTGCACCGCGCCTGTCCCGGCCACCTGGGCGACTGGTATTTCACCGGGGAGTATCCTACGCCGGGCGGCGTCCGCCTGTGTAACCAGGCTTTTGTGGACTATGTAGAGAATTCGCTCAAGTTCCAGCTGCAACTCTAGGAAATTGCGATTCCTTTCCGGCTCGCTTGCTGACAAAAAGCCGATTTGTTTGCAAGCGAGCCTTTTTTTCCTTATCTTAGCACACGGAAACCACACAACACTGAAACCGGATAACCTTCGGGGTCGTCTCTGATTCTACCTATGGATGAAGTCAAGATCATTGAGATCAAGAAGAGCGTCTTTGCAGACAATGATGCGGACGCTGAAGCCCTGCGTGCAGATCTGAAAGCCCGGGGCGTGTATCTGCTGAACCTGATGTCCTCGCCCGGCAGCGGCAAGACCACTACGCTCATCCAGACGCTGCTCCGCCTTGAAGGAAGGTTGCGCGTGGCCGTGATGGAGGCTGATATCGACAGCGACGTGGACGCCGTGAAGATCCGCGAAGCCACGGGCGTGCCTTCCATCCAGCTCCATACGGGCGGGATGTGCCACCTGGATGCCGAGATGACGCGCCAGGGGCTCGACAACGTGGCCCTGCAGGACGTGGACCTGGTGGTCCTGGAGAATGTGGGCAATCTGGTCTGTCCGGCCGAGTTCGATACCGGCGCCGTGCGCAATGCGATGATCCTGTCCGTACCGGAAGGGGAGGACAAGCCCCTGAAATACCCCCTGATGTTCTCGGTCTGCGACCTGGTGCTCATCAACAAGATGGATGTGCTGCCGTATTTCGACTTCGACCTGGAGAAATGCAGGGAGTATATCCGGATGCGCAATCCCCGTGCGAAGGTCCTCCCCATCTGTGCCAGGACCGGCGAGGGTGTGGATGCCTTTGCCGACTGGCTTGTCGAAGAAGTATACAACTGGAAACACGCTTAAGCTGATATCCCTATGCCCGAAATGTCCAAAAAATTTGTCCCCAAGCACTTTGGTGACAAGAACCCCAACCCCAAGCTCATCAAACTCGTCCGGCACGTGACCGACCGCATTCCCGGGAAAATCAGGATGACCACCGAGGCACCCGAATACTGGGGCCTCGCCTGCATCTTCGAGGACGAGATGGACCCGATCACCCGCGAGGCCTCCCTGGACCTGATGCTGGATATGCTTCCGGGCAATCCTGTGAAGGTGCGCAAGCACTGGACCTACGGCCAGCTGCACGAGATGAACCGCCTGAAGCACTACGCATCCACGGAGGACGGCTTCGACGACCTGCTGGACCTGATGGCCCGCCTGGGCGTGATGGAGTATGACTATGGTGACAAGTATACCAAGGACGGCCCCGTCCCCGGGACCACCTACGAGCGCAAGGACCGCGTCTACTGGGTGCCGATGTTCGTGCCCGGCAGCGCCGAGTATACCAATATGAACGAGTCCCTGATGCAGCGGCATCCCGAGTTGGGAATGTTTTTCGAGCGGATGACTTTCCTGCCGCTGGAGAAGATCACCCCGAGCGTCCCGATGGGCGGCTCCGGTATCGGTATGCACGTGATTCCGGTGGAGAAGGCCATTTCGATGGAAAACCAGTCCGTGGACATTGAGCACATCTCCTACTGGCTCAAGCGCTATGAAGGCCACCTGGCGGTGGGCATCTGCTCCTGCCGCATCGGACGCAAGCTCCTGGATGAGGGTTGCGCGGACGATTATCACGACTGGTGCATCGGCGTGGGCGACATGGCCGAGTACCTCGTGGAGACCAACCGCGGACACTACATCACCTACGAGGAGTGCATAAAAATCCTGCAGAAGGCCGAGGACAACGGCTTCGTGCACCAGATCACCAACATCGACGGCGAGGGTAAGATTTTTGCCATCTGCAACTGCAACGTCAAGATATGCAACGCCCTGCGTACCTCGCAGCTGTTCAATACGCCCAATATGTCCCGCAGCGCCTACGTGGCCGAGGTCGATCCGAAAAACTGCGTGGCCTGCGGCCGCTGCGTGGAGTACTGTCCCGCCGGCGCCGTGAAGCTGGGCCAGAAGCTCTGCACCAGGAGCGGCCCCGTGCAGTATCCCAAGCAGGAGCTGCCCGACGCCGCGAAATGGGGTCCGGACAAGTGGACGGAGGACTACCGCGACCGCAACCGCATCAACTGCTACGAGACGGGCACTTCTCCCTGCAAGACCGCCTGTCCGGCGCACATCGCCGTCCAGGGCTATCTGAAGAAGGCCGCCGAGGGAAAATATACCGAGGCGCTGGAACTTATCAAGCGCGAGAATCCGTTCCCGGCCGTGTGCGGCCGCGTGTGCAACCGCCGCTGCGAGGATGCCTGTACGCGCGGCACCATCGACCAGCCGATTGCCATCGACGCCGTCAAGAAATTCATCGCGGAGCAGGACCTCCGGGCTGAGACCCGCTTCGTGCCGCAGATCAACATCGCCTCGAGCGTGCAGGAGCGCTGGGAGGAGAAGATCGCCGTGATCGGCGGCGGTCCGGCCGGCCTGAGCTGCGCGTACTACCTCGCCACGATGGGCTATAAGCCGACCGTGTTCGAGAAGAACGAAGAGCCGGGCGGCATGCTTCGCTACGGCATCCCTTCCTACAAATTGGAGAAGGACGTGATCAAGGCCGAGATCGACATCATGCGCGAGATCGGCGTGGAGATCCGCACCGGCGTGGAGGTGGGCGCCGACATCACCCTGGCGCAGCTCCGCGAACAGGGCTACAAGGGCTTCTACGTGGCCATCGGCTGTCAGGGGGGCCGTCTGCCGGGCATCCCCGGCGAGACGCTTCCCGGCACCACGACGGCCATCGATTTCCTGCGCGAGGCCAACTGCGGCGCCCGCTCCGTCAGCGGCAGGGTGGTCGTGGTCGGCGGCGGCAACGTCGCGATCGACGCTGCCCGCGTGGCGATGCGAAGCGGCGCTTCGTCGGTCACCATGCTTTCCCTGGAGACCGAGGACATCATGCCCGCTTCCCTGGAGGAGCGCACCGAGGCCCGGGAGGACGGCGTCGTCCTGAATCCGGGTTGGGGCCCCAAGGAAGTCCTGGGCACGGACAAGGTGAGCGGCATCGTGTTCAAAAAATGCACGTCCGTCTTCAATGCGGAACACAAGTTCGCCCCTGCCTATGACGAAAGCGAACTCATCACGCTGGAAGCCGACCTGGTCATCTTCGCGATCGGCCAGACCGTGGTGCTGAAGGACCTGCTCAAGGACACGAAGGTCGAGTTCTTCCGCGGCGTCTATCCCGTCGCCGACAAGCTGACCTTCCAGACGGCTGAGCCGGACATCTTCGTGGGCGGCGACGTGTTCACGGGGCCGAAGTTCGCCATCGACGCCATCGCTGCCGGCAAGGAGGCCGCCGAGTCGCTGCACCGCTTCGTGCAGCACGGCCACATGACGATCGGGCGCAACCGCCGCGATTTCATCGAGTTGGACAAGAATGATATCGTGGTGAACTCCTACGACAACTCGTCCCGGCAGGAGCCCGGCGTGGTCCCGCAGAAGAGCCGCTTCACCGAGTACCACGGTACGCTCACGGAGGAGCAGGTCCGCACCGAGACGGCCCGCTGCCTGGGCTGCGGCGCTTCCGTCGTGGATGAGAACAAGTGCATCGGCTGCGGCATCTGCACGACCAAGTGCGGCTTTGACGCGATCCATCTGCACCGCGAGCACCCGGATGCGAGCGTGATGCGCACATCCGAGGACAAGTTCGCGGGGATCCTCCCTTATATGATCAAGCGTACAGGTAAGATCCTTTTCCATAAAAAATAAGATGCACGTCGATCTTATTTTTTGTATTTGATTATGCACGAACTGGGGATTGTGTTTTATATTATCAAGGATGTCAAGAAGGCAGCCGAAGAGCATGGCGTGGGCCATGTCTCGGCTGTCGTCATGGACATCGGCGAGGTTTCCACGGTCGTGCCGGATTATCTGCAGGACTGCTGGCGCTGGGCCGCCGACAAGGAGGAACTGCTGAGCGGCTGCGAACTGCGGATCAACGTCATCCCGGCCGTGACGCTCTGCGAGGACTGCCGGCAGGAGTATCGAACCGTCCTGCACGGAAAGACCTGCCCGCACTGCGGCAGCGGGAAGACCTGTTTGCTGCGGGGGAACGAGGTGGAGATCCGGGAGATCGAGGTCCCGGGAAATATTTAAAATGATTAATATTCAATAGTATGTGTTGTTTTATCGTACCGCTGGTACAGGCCGTTGCCACGACCGCCTTCCGCGCCCGCATGCGCGGACAGGACCCTGCCGGGCAGGACTCTTTCCTGCACCGCCACATTTCTGATCTGGAAAAAATGCTCTGGGGAGGTACCCTCATGCTGATCGTGGACCACGTCATCAACGGGGAACTGACCTGGCGGTTCCCGTTTTTCACTGCCCTCGGACAGACCGGAGGCTGGGAGGTGATGCTCCGCGAGATGCTCACGGTGGGCGTCCCGATGTCGCTGGTCCTGACGCTTGCCTGGGCCCTTTGGGCGGCCCTGAAGGAGCGCCGCGCCTGGAAGACTGCATGACGGAAAGTAGTTGGTTTCAATTCTTTATTCACTAAAATCTTTACTTATGTTTTTCCAAGTGTATGGGGCGAATGCCCTGGCTCAATGGGGGATGCTGCTGGTTGTGCTGGCCGGTCTGATTCTCCTGAATGAGTTCGCCCGCCGGACCAAGCTCGGCGGCATCATCACGTTCCTGGCCGTCCCGGTGGCCCTGACGGTCTATTTCCTGGCCATCGCCATCGGCGTGCGTTCCGGCGCCCAGTGGGCACTCGAGAACCAGACGCACATCTACATGCAGGGCTGGTTCCATTATGCCAAGCTCTATGCGGCCACGGCCGGGTGCATCGGCTTCATGATGATCAAGTATGAGTGGGGGATCGGCGCCAAGCATTGGTTCAAGCCCTTCCCGTTCATCATCGTGGGCATCAATATCCTGATCGCCTGCGTGTCCGACTTCGAGTCCGCCGTCTGCGGGTGGAACAAGTGGTGGCTCACCTCCGAGGGCGTCTGGCAGTATGGCGGCTGGCACAACGTGATGAACGGCGTGGCCGGTCTGATCAACATCCTGTGTATGACCGCCTGGTGGAACGTGTATCCTTCCAAGGACCGCAAGGATATGATCTGGGCGGATATGACCTGGGTCTATATCGTGATCTACGACATCTGGAACTTCGCCTACACCTACAACTGCCTCCCGACGCACTCCTGGTACTGCGGTATCGCCCTGCTGCTCGCCCCGACCATCGCAGCCCTGCTGTGGAACCGCGGCGGCTGGATCCAGAACCGCGCCAACACCCTGGCGATCTGGTGTATGTTCGCCCAGGTGTTCCCGCTCTTCCAGGAGACCTTCAAGGACGGCCGCCAGTGGTTCAGCTGGGCCACCCTGCCCGTGCTTTATCCGGAGGGCGTGGATACCATTGCCAAGCTCTATGAGGCAGCCGGCGGCGAAGCGGCCGCCGTAGGCACCACCGTCGATCCTTCCGTGGTCGCCGCCAATCCGACGATGATGACCGTGATCAGCGCCCTGGCCCTGGTGACCAACCTTATCGCGATCTGCTACATCATCAGCGTGTCCCGCAAGCGCCACATCAACCCCTACAAGGAGGATGTGTTCGTGGACCAGAAGTACTACAAGGACGCCATGGCCCGTGCCGAGGTGAACTAGTCTCAGTCCGGAACGGAAACAGAGAACCCGGGGCTTTCGGCTCCGGGTTCTCGTTGTCTTGGTGCGGGGGCTTCTTACCGTCCGTGCGCGGCGCTGACGGCGGCGTGGATATTGTCCGTGATGTTCAGCGGGGAAGGGACGGAGCAGTCGGCGCCGATCATCAGGTGGCCCTTGGGGCCGCCGGCGATGATCTCGCGGGCCATGGCGGCGATCTGCTCAGGACTGGCCTTGCCGATCTCGGCCTTGCGGTTGAAGCCGCCGAGCACCGGGCGTCCGAACATCTTGTAGGTCTCGGTCAGGGAGATGGGCTTGCCGTCCACGGTCAGCGGGACGTTGACGATCTTGCCGGGATAGTCCAGGAAGCGGGTCAGGTCATCCATCGGGCCTTCCCAGTCGCAGATATGCAGGATGGTGAACTTGGTGTCCTTGGCAGCTTCGTTCATCACCTCCAGGTCATAGGGACGGATCCAGGTCTCATAGAATCCGCCGGGCACGGCCAGCTCGTAGAACTTCTTCTCGCCGCCCTGCGTGGCGGTGAAGAAGCACTCGACGCCGATCTTCTTGCATTCGCGGATGTACCAGAGGATGGCCTTGGTGTAGGAGTCGAGCATGCGCTTGTAGGCCTCCGGGCGCTCCACGGACCAGCCGGGCAGACGGTCGTCGCCGAAGCCCTGGCGGGCTACCTGGTGGGTGCTGAGGATGGTCGGCATCACATAGACGTCCTTGCCGACGTAGGAAAGGACTTCCTTGATGACTTCCACGGTCGGGGCGTACCAGTCTTCAGGCACGAGCGGGGTGTCCATCGTCAGGTCCTCGACGCGGGGCATGGGCTGTTCGGTCTGGATCTTGAGGATATCGGCGCCACCTTTCATGAAAAGGCTCAGGTGTGCCTTGACGGCACCTTCGCCGAGCTTCTGGTCGCTGCCGAAGTGGCCGAAGAACAAGGCCGGGGTGTAGGACGGATCGAGCGTTCCGGCGAGGAAGCGGTCAATCACTTCTTTCTTGTCGGAGGGGATGGTGACGTCCCTTTGGCCTGCGGTGCAAGAGGACAGGCACAGGGAGGCCGCAAGGACGGCCAGGGGGAGGAATAGTTGAGTTAACTTCATGATGATGGTGATATAAGGTTTAGTGTATGTGCTACGGGAGTTCCTTGATCTTGATGTTGCGGTAGGAGACGTGGTCGCCGTGGTCCTGCAGCAGGATGTAGCCCTGTTCGGCATTGCCGAAGTTCGGCCAGTCCCGGTATTTGCTGTAAGCCACGAGCGCGTTCCACATCTGGTTGTTCCGCTCGTATTCGAGGAGCTTGTGGCCGTTGAGCCAGTGTTCGACGTGGTTGCCGTTGACGATGACCATCGCGCGCTGCCAGCCGTCGATGGTGTAGCTTTCCCATTCGCCCTTCGGAGCAGGGATCAGGTCGTAGAGCGAGCCCATGGTGCGGTTGCCTCTGACGCCTAGTTTGGCATCCGGATGGCGCTCGTCATCAAGGACTTGGAACTCGCAGCCGATGGAGGAGCCGGCGCCCTGGTTCATGAACGGATCTACGAAATATTTGATACCGCTGTTGGCACCCGGAGTGAGCTTGAAGTCCACCTTGAGGATGAAGTTGCGGTATTGACGGTCGGTGATGATGTCACCGCCGTTGCGGCTCTCGCCGCCGTCACCCTTGTTGACGGACAGGACGCCATCCTCGACCGACCAGCCGTGGTCGGGGAATGTGCCGAGCCTGCGGGCACTCTGCCAGCCTTTGGTGGTCTTTCCGTCGAACAGAAGCTTCCAGCCGTCGGCGATCTCTTCCGGGGTCAGGGTATTGGCGATGCAGTTGACGGCCGGGGCATCGGTGGGCGTGGCGTACCTGGCTACATCCTGCGTGAGGATACGGATGTTTTTCCAGCAGACCTTGGAGCCTTGCATTTCCGGACTGGCAGTGTGGACCTGCAGGGCGATGAAGCCGCTGGCATCCACGTCATCGATGAGGTTGGTGCAGGGGATGCCGTTGACCCAGGTGCGGATGTGCTTGCCGATAACCTCGATGCGGGCACTGTTCCATCCCGTGTGGTAGGCGGCCTTGCCGGCCGGGTTTTCCGTCATGCGGTAGAGCCAGAGGCGGCGGACTTCGTCATAGATGCCGCCTGTCCAGGCGCGTTCAGATGGATCGATCTCGAATTGATAGCCGAAAACGCGGCCTTTTTCCTTGTTGACGTGGCTGCGGAGCTGGACGCCGGAGTTGAGACCTTCGGTCAGGAAGTCGAATTCGAGGATGAAATCGTCATAATCCCGGGTGGTGGCGAGGAAGGAATTGACTTTGCTGTCCGTGGCCGTGCCGATGATCATGCCGTCGCGGGCCTGGAATCTGGCCGTGCCGGTCACCTGTTTCCAGCCTTTGAGATTCTTGCCGTTGAAGAGGCTCTCCCAGGGTTGGGCGGAGAGTACGGCGGAGGAGAAGAGCAGCGCGAGGACTGCCAGTATGCAGAATCTTTTCATGGTAATGAAATTGGTTATCTATGGCAAGATAATTTTTTTGAAGGAAAAACCAAGGGTTTTTCATAACTTTGAAGTATGAAGAGATGCTTTTTGACCATTTTGGCTCCCATCGCAGCGGCCTTATCCCTGGGCGCGCAGCCGCTGCCCGCGCCGCTGACGGAGCGCACGCTCCGCGTGGATTATGTGTTCTCCGGGATGGACCGCTCCTGCACGATCGCGCTGGACGGCCTGTCCGCCTTCGACGGCTGGGCGGGACGCCGGGTGAACCTGGACCGGCCGCCCCTGCGGGGCAATGGCCAGATCCGGATGCACGATGCGCAGACGGGCCGCTTGCTGTATTGCCAGTCCTTCTCCACGCTCTTCCAGGAGTGGCAGGCCACGGAGGAGGCCACCCGCGTGCGGAAGAGTTTCGAGAATGTCTTCCTGCTGCCGATGCCTTCGGTCCCCGTGGACGTGACGGTCGTGCTGTATGATTTCCACCGGCAGGTGGCGGCGCGGCTGACGCACCGGGTGGACCCCGCCGACATCTTGATTCGCCGCATCGGGGCCGAACCGCCCTGCACGCGCGACATCCTGCGCAGCGGAACGCCACAGGAATGCATCGACGTGGTGATCCTGCCCGAAGGGTACACAGCAGTGGAGATGGAGACCTTCTACAAAGATGCGGCCATCGCCGTGGAGAGTTTTCTGAACCATCAGGTGTTCAGCGAGTTGCAAGATCGGTTTAATTTCGTGGCGGTGGAGCTGCCTTCGGCCGGGAGCGGTGTCAGCGTGCCCCGGCGCGGGGAGTGGAAGGATACGGCGCTGGGCTCGCATTTCGATACCTTCTATTCGGACCGCTACCTGACCACCCTGCAACTGAAGCGGATGCACGACCAGCTGGCGGGGCTTCCGTATGAGCACATCATCATCCTCGCGAATACCGATACCTATGGCGGAGGCGGCATCTACAATTCCTATACGCTGACTACGGCGCACCACAGCGCCTTCCGGCCGGTGGTGGTGCATGAGTTCGGGCACAGCTTCGCGGGGCTCGCGGACGAGTACGCCTACGACGACCAGTACGAGGAGCAGTATTTCCCGGGGGTCGAGCCCTGGGAGCCCAACATCACCACACAGGCGGATTTCGGCGCCAAGTGGCAGGGGATGATGGGGCGCGACGGCGTAGGGCTGATCGAGGGAGCCGGCTACCAGTCCAAGGGGGTCTGGCGCGCCACGCCGGACTGCCGGATGCGGACCAACGGGTATCCGGATTTCTGCCCCGTATGCGCCGAGGCGATCCGCGCGATGGTTCGCTTCTATACGGGGAATTAGGCTTTCCGGAAATGGTCGAAGCCAGAGAACTGTCTGTCGGCGCCTCGCCATTCAATATCCGTCATTTCGGGCTCTCTGCCCGTCATTCCGGGCTTGACCCGGAACCTTCCCGTGACTTCGCCGATCACCGTGTGCGGGACGTCCAGCGCCTGCTCCGCTTCCGGGGTGCAGGTGAAGAGCAGTTCGTAGTCTTCGCCGCCGCCGATGGCCAGTTGGAACGCGTCCCAGCCGAGTCGGGCGCAGACGCGGCGCAACTCCTCCGATAACGGCAGTTTTGCCAGATTGATCTTTGCACCTAGGGCAGCAGCCCGGCCGCCGGAGGACGCGTCCAGAATATGCTGCAGGTCGGAGCCGATGCCGTCGGAGATGTCCATCATCGCGTGTACGCCCGGGGTGGCGGCGAGCCGCAGGCCTTCCGCCACGCGCGGCAGCGGGAGGTAGTGCCGGTCGATAAGCATCTGCACGTCGGCATCGCGCTCCACGCCTTCCAGGATGGCTTTCAGCCCGCCGGCGGAATCGCCCAGGCAGCCGGTCACGCAGACGAGGTCGCCTTCCCGGGCCAGGCTCCGCAGCCGGGCGGCACCGCACGGGCATTCTCCGATCACGGCCACGTTGATGCAGATGCGGTCGGGGGAGGCGGTGGTGTCGCCGCCAAGCAGGGCGGCGCCGAAGCGTCCTGAGAGTTCGGCGTAGCCGCGCAGGAATTCTTCCATCCAGCCGGCTTCCAGATCTGCGGGCAGGGCGACGGAAAGGAAGGTGGCGGTGGGGGAACCGCCCATCGCGGCGATGTCGGAGATGTTGACGGCGGCGCTCTTCCAGCCCAGCCGGTACGGGGGAATGTCCGCGCGCAGGAAGTGCGTCCCCTCGATGAGCATGTCGGTGCTTACGAGCGTGTCGCGTCCGCTCCGCTGGGGGAGCACGGCGCAGTCGTCCCCGATCCCCGTCACCCCTTCGGGGACGCGGAAACGTTCGCGGATCCGGCCGATCAGGCCGAATTCCCCGAGATCGGACAAAAGCCGCTTGTCGCTGGATTTCATGATGACAAATATAAGGAATTTGTGTAAATTTGCAGCGATGAAAGCACCCCGCAATCTGGAGAAATACATCCCGAACTACGACGCCGACAAGTTCAGGAGGAAGTTGCGCCGCTCGCTCAGACGCCTGGGCGCCAAGTCGGCCTATTATGCGCTGATCCTGTATTATGCGCTGCAGGATCCGCAGGTCTCCAGGAAAGACAAGGGGATCATCCTCGGGGCGCTGGGCTATTTTCTGCTGCCTTTCGACCTCGTGCCGGACTTCCTGCCGGGGGTGGGCTATACCGATGATATCGCGGCGCTGGCCTACGCCGTCTATAAGGTCTGGCACTGCATCACGCCGCAGGTCAAGAGCCAGGCGGAGTCCAAGGTCTATGAATGGTTTGGCGACGTGGACCAGAGCGACCTGATCCTGTAGACTATTCCAGCACCAGCCCGTCCCAGGCGGGATGGACGTGCGGAGGGAGCATGGCGGCGAACTCCTCGTGCCGCGGCAGCTGGTGGGACAGGTGTGTGATGTACGCCTCCCTGGCGCCGACCTTGTCGAAGAAATCCAGCGTCTCCTGGAGTGACGGATGCGAATGATGGTCACCCACCTTGACGCAACCCAGCGTGACATATTCCACCCCACGGAGTTTCTCCAGTTCGGCGTCGCTGTCCAGCATCTTGATGTCCGTGAGATAGGCGATGTTGCCGAAACGGTAGCCCAGCACGGAGAGTTTTTTCTCGCGGTGGTGCCAGCCCTGGATGGGAATGATTTCCGCCGTGGCGTCGGCAGCGGACTGCGGAGGCAGGTGGTGGTAGCCGAAGCCCTTCTCCCAGGAGAGGATCTCCTCGCCTGCATTGGAATGCACCAGAAACGGATGCGCACCGTCGATGGTGTGTACGCGCCATTCGGGGGCACCCGGATATTTCTCCTCTGCAAAGGCATAGCCGTATTCGCGCCGCAGGGTGTTCTCCACATAGCTCTCGCACCAGATGTTGACCGGATGGCGCTCCGCCAGGTTGAAGGCGCGGATGTCGTCCAGGCCGCCGGTGTGGTCTTTGTGGTTGTGTGTCAGCAGGATGGTATCCAGATGGTGCACGTCCTGGCGCAGCATCTGCTCCCGGAAATCAGGGCCGGCATCCACCAGGATGGTCAGGCCGCAGTATTCCACCAGCACGGAAGCGCGCAGGCGCTTGTCCCGCGGGTCCGCCGAGCGGCAGACCTCGCAGTCGCAGGCGATCATCGGGACACCGGACGAAGTGCCCGTCCCCAGGAAGGTCAGTTTCGCTTTCTTCTCCATATCAGTCTATTACAATATCCGCCAGCGTATTTGCCAGTGCCGGATCATAAGGCCGCGAGATGCGGATGTAATTTCCCGTGTACCCTTCCATCCGACCGCCGTGCTCCGTGGACTCAAAGAGCACGCGCTCCCGCAGACCCCGGTTGGCTTCGCGGAATTCCGCGTGCAGGCGGGCGCAAAGCTCCTCCAGCACCGCCACGCGGTGCTTCTTGACGCTCTCTTCCACCTGGTCCGGCATGTCCGCCGCCGGGGTGCCCGGGCGCCGCGAATAGGGAAAGACATGGATGAACGCCGGATGCACGCGTTCAATGAAACGGAAGGTGTCCTTGAAGAGGGCGTCCGTCTCGCCGGGCAGGCCCACCATCACATCGATGCCGAAAAAGACCTTCGGCGCCCCGGGCCGCTCCATCTTGCGGCGGATCATTTCGATCCGCTCCGCGAAAAAGGCGGTGTCATAGTGCCGTCCCATCCGGGAGAGCAGCGCGTCGGAGCCGGTCTGCAGCGGGATATGGAAATGCGGCTGGAACTTGGTCCCGGAGGCGATCCAGTCCACGATCTCCTCCGTCAGGAGGTTCGGTTCGATACTCGAAATGCGGTAGCGCTCAATGCCTTCCACCCCATTCAGGGCTTTCAGCAGGTCGAGGAAGTTCTCGCCCGTCGTCCGGCCGAAATCGCCCGTGTTCACGCCCGTCAGCACGATCTCCTTCACGCCTTCCGCCGCGATCTGCCCTGCATGCTGTACGCACGCTGCAATGGGGATGTTGCGGCTCTCCCCGCGGGCATACGGGACCGTGCAGTACTTGCAGTAATTGTTGCACCCGTCCTGGACTTTCAAGAACGCGCGCGTTCGATTGTCCGAGGACGAATATGCGGCAAACACCGACGAAGCCGTATGCTGCTGCGCCGGAAGCGGGAAGCCCAGCAGCCCCAGAGTCTCCTCCACCACCCGCCCTTTCTCCGCGGCGCCGAACACACGCGAGACACCCTCGATCTTCTCGATTTCGGTGCGACGCAGCTCGGCGCTGCAGCCCGTCACGATGATCCGGGCTTCGGGGTTGATCCGGTGCATCTTGCGCACCAGGTTGCGGGACTTGCCGTCGGCGGTGGCCGTGACTGAGCAGGTATTGACCAGATAGACGTCGGCGCGCTCGCTCCAAGGCACGGTTTCCAGCCCTGCGGCGCGGAAACCGCGTTCGTAGGTGGCCGTCTCGGCGAAATTGAGCTTACAGCCCAGGGTGAGCAAGGCAACTTTCATCCTGCAAAAATACTACTTTCCGTCGGTTTTACCGCCCAGGGACGACGGCGATGTTGGAGAGGCTCTGCACGTCTGGCAGGGGCGGCAGGACGGCGCGGATGCGCTTGTCGCGGGTCACGAGCAAGGCGTGGGGCTGGGTGATCCCGCGCTGATGGCCCTGCCAGTTGGTCAGGTACAGGCCCTGACCTTCAATGTATTGGAATCCGGAGCAGAAGCGCAGGGGCGCTCCCGGGAGGTCTTCGTTGGACAGGGTCCAGACGATGTTCCAGTCTTCGTCCAGTTCGACGATCCTGGGGTTGCGGTCCTTGTCGGCCAGCGACACGAGGATGTGCCCTTCCGGCAGTTCCTGCACGGAATGCGGCCCGCCTGGCAGCCCGACGCTGCGTACAACGCGGCCGCGGGCATTATATTCCGTCAGTTTCTGGTCTCCGTAGTGAGCCACGAGGTAGTGGCCCCCGCTGAGTTTGCGCGCGTTGCGCATGAAGGCCATCCCGCCGTCCCTGACGCCACGGGGGAGGATCGGGATCTGCTTGACGGTCCGGCCGCTCGCATCCAGTTCCAGCAGGCGGCCGGACTCGCATTCCCCGACGAAGGTCCGCCCGCCGGGCAGCCGCTGGCAGGCGAAAACATGGCAGGGAGCATCGTAGCGGAGTACTTCCTTGCCGTCCGCATCCAGTTCCAGCACGCCGGTGCCGGTGGTGAAGAGCAGATGGCCGTTCTCCAGCAGCTGCAGGTCGTTGCTCAGCGGAGCGTCGTGCTCCCAGACGATGCGTCCGTTGCGGAAGCGCAGGACCTTCCCGCCCGAATAGTCCGTCGCATAGAAATCCGGCACCGCGCGTCCGAACGCGTGCTCGACGATGCCCGTGCCGAGCAGGAAGGAGCCGTAGGCGGCGAAGGTGCTGATCTCGCGGGGCTGGGCGATATAGTCGGCATAGCTGTGCTTGAGCCCGATGCTGCTGCAGTCGGTGAGGTTCACGAATCCGTCCGTGTTGACGACGGCTTTCGAGACCAGGCCCTTATAGGCGCGGGCGGTCACTTCCGCAAACTCTTCCGCCGGCAGGAAACCTTTCTCCACGGCCCTGGAAATCAGGTAGAGAAACATTCCCGTTCCCGAGGTTTCGTTCCAGTTGCCGCTCTCCCGGGGCCTGTCCACGACCTGGCACCACATCCCCGTCTGCGGGTCCTGCGAGGCCTTGAGGCCGCGGCACATCAGGCGCAGGCGTTCCAGCAGCGCTTCCCGTCCGGGCTGCTGCGCGGGCAGGTAGTCGAAGACATCCGCCCAGAGCACGGCCAGCCATCCCATTCCCTCGCTCCAGACTTC
This sequence comes from Bacteroidales bacterium, assembly GCA_017458145.1. Taxonomy (GTDB): domain Bacteria; phylum Bacteroidota; class Bacteroidia; order Bacteroidales; family UBA932; genus Cryptobacteroides. The sequence continues at coordinate 15,633 of JAFTGA010000042.1, forward strand.
CGGGTAGGCGCCATGCGCCTCGTCCCAGCCGTGGACGAAATGCCCGTTGTCCTTGCCGCAGAGTTCCGTGATGCCCTGCATCTGCCGGACCACTTCGGCGAAGTCTTCCGGATGGCCCATCGTCCGGGCGTAGCGGGCCAGGAAGATCTGTCCCATGAAGACGCCGTCCACCCAGACCTGGCGGATGCGTGCGGAGTGCCAGAACATCCCGTTGTCGAAACGGGGATAGGTGTCGAACCCGCGCCGGATGGTTTCCGCGGCGCGTGCATAGCGCTCCTCTCCGGTCTGCTCGTAAAGCAGCAGGCAGGCATAGCCCGGGACGAAATTGTCCAGCGCGTCGGGCTTGAACTGCCGCAGGCGGCCCTCGGTGTCCACGTTCTGGTCCACGTACTTGCGGATATAGTCGAAATAGACGGAATCGCCCGTCCAGCGCCACAGGTGCTCCAGGGCGAACATAAGATACCCCGCCTGCCAGGTGAAGGAGTTGTCCTGGGTGCCCCAGCGGATCTCGTCGGGGTCGGCATAGCGGTGGATGAACTGCCGGGCGGTGGCCTCGGACCAGACGCGGGACTGGGCAAGGGCGGTGCCGCCGAATGCGAGCAGCAGGAAGAGGGTGACCTTGATTCGTTTCATGGAGGAGCGGATTATGCCAGCAGGATGAAGACGCAGGGGCGTTTGCCGACGGGAGGTTCCGGGTCAGGCCCGGAATGACCGGTGGGGGCTTCGGAATGGCTGCGGCGCCATTCGGCGACCGTCCGCGTCCGGATGGACTGCGTGGGCAGGGTCAGGTCGGCGGCGACGCACAGGCGCGTGGCAGGTGAGAGCTGCCGGAGCATATCCTCGAAGAGAGCGTCGTTGCGGTAGGGCGTCTCGATCAGGATCTGGCTCTGGTTCAGGGTGCGGGACTGCTTCTCGAGTTCCTTGAGGGCGGTGCGCCGCTCCTCGGTCTTGGCGGGAATGTATCCGCGGAAGGCGAAGGACTGGCCGTTCAGCCCGGAAGCCATCAGTGCCAGCATCAGTGAGGACGGACCGACCAGCGGAATGACCTGGATGCCGTGCCGGTGGCACAGCGCGACCAGGGCGGCGCCGGGGTCTGCGACGGCCGGCAGGCCGGCTTCGGACAGGAGCCCGACGTCCTGCCCGTCGAAGAGCGGAAGCATCGCTTCCACTTCCGCGGGCGGAGTGTGCTCGTTGAGGACGTGGAAGTCCAGGGTGTCAATGTGCCCGCGCAGTCCGTAGCGGGAGAGGAAGCGCCGTGCCGTGCGCAACTCCTCCACGACGAAACAATGCAGCGAACACGCTGTCTCAAGGACGTTCTTCGGCAGGACCTCTGCGGGATCGTTTTCGCCGAGGGGCGTCGGGATCAGGTAAAGTTTGCCCGGGTTCATGCTCTATCTCGATGACGGTTTGTTCCATTCTCTTCTCCAGGGCCTGCTGCTCGATCTCCGTCCGTTTGGCCTTGGGTACGAACAGCTTGCGCAGGAAGTCGTTGAAGTCGTAGTACTCCCGCTGGTAGCTGACGCCGACGCCGTTCCGCTGGGAGTAGTCCAGGAAGTTGGTGAATTCGTCGGCGGAGTGGGAAAATACGGTGAAACGGAATTTTCCTTCCGGGTCGAGTTTGACCTGGAGATCAAGGTTGCCCATGAAGTCGCCTCCGGCGGTGCCTGTCGAGTAGCGGCGGTTGCCGAAATTGCCGCCCACGATCACCCGGTCGTGGAAGAGCTGGGTGGACAGGGAGACGTCGAAGAGGTTGTTGCCGTAGCTGCTCTGCTGGTAGCCGAATCCGACGTCGACCGGAATCTGCAGGCGCTGGAGGACATTGTTGACCTGGCCGGAGAGCATCTCCACCACGTTGGAGAACAGCAGGTTGCTGCCCCGGTTGGAGACACCGGACGAGTCGTCGGCAATGAAGGAGCCGAAGAGGAGCAGTGCGACGAACTGCTTCTGGATCTTGTCGGTGGTGTTGAGCGCGGATTCGACACCGGTGCGCATGACCGGGTCGAGGTCCGGGATGTCGATCGAGAGGTCCAGCTGCGGCGCGCGCAGCCGGTCCGTGATGTTGATGCCGCACAGGACCTGCCGGCGCGAGGATGTCTCCATGCCGACCAGCGCGTCGAGGGCGGTGCGGAGCTCATAGTTGGCCGTGATGTTCAGTTCGGTGTTCATGATGTCTCCGCCGAATTTGACGGAACTGCCCCGCTGGATGCTGAATCCCTTGGAGAGCAGGCCGGGGATCACGAACTGGTAATTGCCTTCGTTGATGTTGTAGTCCCCGTTGAGCTCGAAAACCGCCTTGGACGGCCGGAGGTTGAGGTTGACCGTGCCCTGGCCGTTGAAGGAGGCCACGTTGCCGGCGGCCTTGTCGATCTCGATAAATGCCTGTGTGCCCGGATTGATCGTCAGGCGGCCGTGGATGCGCAGGTCGGAGGATTCCTGGGTCTTGGCTTCCATCCCGGCCAGCATTTCCTCATAGGCGTCCAGCTGCCGGGTCGGCTCGGTGAAGGTCAGCAGGTCGCTCTGGCTCTTGGCCAGCAGCCCGTTGGACAGCGGAACATGGATGTTGCCGTTGCCGGAGGTGCTGACGTTGGCATCGACGAGCAGGTTGGAGAATGGCCCTGTGACGGAGGCCGTTCCGGTGGCGCGCAGCAGGCCGTAGAAGGCGTTCTCCGGACGCTCGGGGGAGTCCACGACCTTGAGGTTGTTGAAATTCACCCGGCTGTCCAGCGTGAAGTTCTGCAGGTTGTTGAAGCGGAGCGCGCCCTGGATCGATCCGCTGCCGTCGGTGTCGTCCCGCACCTGCAGCTTGTCAATATAGAGTCCTTTCCCGTCCAGCCGCAGCGGACCGTTGGCGGTGTAGGCGACGCCGGTGATGGCCAGGCGGATCCGGGCGTCCTCCAGCCGCAGGTCTTCGCTGGAAGGGGTCAGCCCGTCCGTCGGGCCGTTCAGGGCGATGCGGCCGCTGATGCCGCCGCCCATCTCCGAGAAGACTCCGGTCAGGAACGGGGAGGCCACTTCGAGCGGCAGGCGGTCCAGATCGGCCTGGAGATTCAGTTTCTTGTCATTGACGAAGTAGGAACCCGCGGCGCGGAGGGCTTCCCGGCCGTTCAACTGGTCGAGGAGCAGCAGTCCGAGCGATTCGTCTTCGCCGTGCCAGCGGCTGCTCAGCCGGAGGTCGCCGGCATCCACGCCGCCCAGGCGCAGGGTGTCGACGCGGAAGTCCAGTTCCATCCCGAATTCCGATTCCCCGCCGGAGCGGAGCTGGGCATCGCCGTTCATCCGCCCTTCGATGCCGAAGGCTTTGGGCAGGAAGCCGTCGATGAGCGCCAGGTCGAAACGGTTCATCTGCAGGCGCAGGGTGTCGCTCCGGGAGGAGCCGAGCCCGCCGTCCACGAGCAGCTGTTGCGGGCCGTTGCCGAGCAGCAGCCGGTCGAGGCGCAGGTCCTTTCCTTTGAGGAAGATGTCGGAGGCGGTGAGGTACCAGGTGTCGCTGTCCGTGGTCAGGAACGAGTTCTGCGGCCTGGCGTGGAGAAGCAGCTCGCCGTCCTCGCTGCGGGAGATTTCGCCGTCCAGGTTGATCTCGCCCTCGCCGCCGGCGCCGGTGAAACTGTCGAACAACAGGCTGGCCAGCAGGCGGTCTTCGTCGGCGGTGAAGCGGATCGAAGGGTTGTTGACGGCGAAGGCGTTGGCCCGCATCTCGGACGTGCTGACACGCACGGACAGGGCGTCCTTGGCATTGTTCAGGCTGAGGTCGACGTCCTTGAGGTAGTTCTTGCCGGAGGCGATGCGCCCGGAGCGGAGACTGCCTGACAGGGCGCCCTGTTCGCTGAGGTTCAGGGACAGGGCGGAATTCTGCTCGACATAGGCGCCGGGCACCAGGACGGCCAGCAGGCCGCGGCTGTCGCGGAAGGTGGCCTCCAGGCTGTAGCGGCCGGTCCCGTCCGGCACGGATTCGTTCAGGAACAGGGAGGGGAGTTCGCGGCGCACGGTGACTTCCTGGAGATCCTCGATGAATCCGGTCACCTGGCGCGTACCTGCGTAGTGCGCTTCAAGGAAAGGCGCGTCCAGCCGGATCTGCTGCTCGCCGTCTTTCGTCTCCGCGTTGATCCGGATGTCGCCGAGCTGGTGCCGGCCGTCGGCATTCTGAAGGACCAGGTCGCGCAGGGCGGCCCGTCCGTCCAGGAATTCGCCGCGGCGGACCAGATTGGCGCCCAGCGCGGTGGAGAGCCGGCTGACCCGGCCGCCGAGGTTGAATCCGAGCGCGTCCAGGTCCACGTCGGACAGCGTCCCGTTCACCCGGTAGCGGCTGCCCTCCGCACGCTCTTCCAGGTCCAGCAGGGCGTTGATGTCGAAGCGGGCCGCGGGGTCGTCGCTGTGCAGGTGCGCCTGTGCGGTGCCGTTCTCCAGGCTGCCCACGGCCGTGATCTGCTGAAAGTCGCGTCCGAGGGCGCGGATTCTCTCGATATGGAGGGTGTCCAGCGTGGCGTCCGGCAGGCCGCTTCCGAGCGTGGCGCGCAGCCGGGTGCGCAGGGTGGCGGTGCCGAGGACGTCGGTGCCGAGGAGGCGGCCCAGGTCCAGCTCCTGGAGCGAAGCCTGCACCGTCGCGTCCAGCGGCCGGTTCGGGTCGGTGATATGGTCCAGGCGGCCGTCCAGCTTGAAATTGCCTTCGGGAGAGGTGACGTCCGCCTCCACGCCCAGCGAGGCGAGCAGGCCGCTGAGCCGGACCTGCAGGGTGAGCGGAATGCCGTATCCGATCTTGCCGAGCTCGATGCGGGTGCCGAACATGTCGTGGAGCAGGCGGGTGAAGTTCTCCGCGGTGCCCTTGAGGTCGGTGACCTGGGCGTTGAGGGCCATTTCGTCCACTTCCGGGATGCCGTTCATCCGTCCTTCGATCTGGCCGGAGACGCCGGTGTTGCGTTCCGTGAAGACGAAACGGCTCACGCGGAAATCGCTGACATAGCCGCTGAAGTTGCCGCGGCGCAGGTCAAAGACCGTCGGGGAGCCGTTGAACAGCCCGCCGCTGAAGAAGGCGACGGTCTGCAGGCCGACCTGGCTGCGCTGGATATCGGCGTCCAGCCTGACTTCCTCGAGAAAATTCGCGAACGCCTCGCCCGAAGCGTAGGACAGCGAGAAGGAACGCATGCGCAGGTCCGTCCAGGGGTCCAGGATGCGGACGTCCTCGACGAGCACCTTGCCCGGGCTGACCTCTACGCTGGCGGACATGTCCTTCAGCGTGTAGCCGGATTTTTCCCGGGCGGAGAGCTTGTCCAGCACGCCGGTGATCCTGCCGTCGCTCATCCGCAGGTTGTGCGCCGTGATGCTGGCCGTGATGTCCAGGTCCTGGAAGTCCACATGTGGCCCCTTTGACTGCGGGGCGGAATCCTGGGCATTCCCGATCAGGGACGTCAACATGAAACGGAAGTTGCTGATCTTGACTTTCTTGATATCGAAAAGGCTGCCGGTCTGTTCCTGGGGCTTCTGCTCCTGCGGCTGCACGCGGAAGATGCGGCTGAGGTTGTTGCCGGGCGGGTCCGGTTCGCTGACCAGATGGAACAGGCCGTCCTCGATCGTGACGCGGCCCAGATGTAGGCCTTCGCCTTTGAAGAGCCCGTCGAGGGCGAAGGTGGCCGTGACCGTCTTGATGCGGGCGACCGTGTCCACGTCAGTTGCAGGAAACTCGTCCACGAGGGTGAGGTTGCGGATCAGGATCACGCCCGAGGTCATCACTTTGAGCTCGTCGTACTGGATGCGACCGTCCATGATGGCCGCCAGCTGATTGAGGGCGACCTTGGACAGGCGGGTCTGCACATAGGGCATCTGGATGGCCACGAAAGCCGTCATCAGAAGCACCGCCAGCAGTCCGAAAATGCGCGCGATAATATATCCAGTCTTCCTGTACATGAATCTTAATCCTACAAATATACGAAATAGTTTGCGCAAATCCGCTGGGGGCGCCTTCAAGAATTATTGCTAAATTTGCAAACTCTAATCATTGCGACAGATGGCAGACATCATACTCGGCATCGAATCCTCCTGCGACGACACCTCGGCGGCCGTTATCCGCGACGGCTACCTGCTGTCGAACGTCATTGCCAGCCAGGACGTGCACCGCGCTTTCGGCGGTGTGGTCCCGGAACTGGCTTCGCGGGCCCATGAACTCAACATCGTACCGGTGGTCAGCGAGGCCCTAGCCCGTGCGGGCATCAAGGCTTCCGACCTGACGGCAATCGCCTTCACCCGTGGTCCGGGCCTGCTCGGTTCGCTCCTGGTGGGCACCTCCTTCGCCAAGGCGATGGGACTGGCGCTGGACATTCCGATCGTGATGGTGAACCATCTGCAGGGCCACCTGCTGGCCGATTTCATCCGGGAGGAAGGCAAGCCGGTGCGCGAGCCAGCCTTCCCGTACCTGTGCCTGCTCGTGAGCGGCGGCAATTCCCAGATCGTCCGCGTGGATGACCCGCTGCATTTCGAAATCCTCGGTCAGACGATCGACGACGCGGTGGGGGAGGCGTTCGACAAGTGCTCCAAGCTGATGGGCCTGGGCTATCCCGGAGGACCCGTCATCGACCGGCTTGCGAAGCAAGGCGATCCGGAGCGCTTCAAATTCACCAAGCCCCACATCGAGGGGCTGGACTACAGCTTCAGCGGCGTGAAGACTTCGCTGCTGTATTTCGTGCGGGACGAGGTGGCCCGGGATCCGGATTTCCTGGAGAAGAACAAGGAAGACCTGTGCGCCTCTTTCCAGAAGACGCTGGTGGACATCCTGCTGGACAAACTGATCAAGGCGGCGAAGCAGACCGGCATCCGGGAGATCACGATCGGCGGCGGCGTGTCGGCCAACAGCGGCCTGCGCGCCCGCATCGAGGCCGAGGGCCGCAAGCGGGGCTGGAACACCTATCTGCCGGAATTCAAGTTCACGACCGACAATGCCGCGATGATCGCCATTGCGGGCTATTATCATTATCTCGCCGGGGAGCGTACGCCGCTGGACGTGGCGCCCGTGTCCCGGATGTCTGATTTCTAGGAGATTTGCGATGAAGGAGTTCGAGATTGTCTGCCCGCTCACGCGGGAGCCGCGCCTCAAGGAGATCGAGGCCAAGGCCGGGGGGATGAAATGGGTGCTGAAGAAGCGCTCGATCGACGCCCGCAAGGAGCCGGTCTGGCGCTACCAGTACGAGGCCTATGGCCCGGACGAGACGTATGTCCCGTACGAACTTCCTGAATATCAGGATGTCCACGGGGCGGAGCCGGTCATCGTGGTCGGTGCCGGGCCTGCCGGGATGTTCGCCGCGCTCAAGCTTCTGGCGCTGGGCCTGCGGCCCGTCATCCTGGAGCGGGGCAAGAACGTGCACGAGCGCAAGTTCGACATGGCGAAACTGTCGCGCGACGGCATCGTGGATCCGGATTCGAATTACTGCTACGGAGAGGGAGGCGCCGGTGCTTTCTCCGACGGCAAACTCTATACGCGCTCGTCCAAGCGGGGCGACCTGCGGGAGGTGCTGCATCTGCTCGTCAAGTTCGGTGCGTCGAAGGACATTCTGATCGACGCCCATCCGCATATCGGCTCCGACAAGCTCCCGGTCATCGTGGAGAATATCCGCAACTTCATCATCGCCCACGGCGGGGAATACCACTTCAATTCCAGAGTCACATCGATCGGCATCGCTGGCGAAGCAGGGACGGCAGCCGGGTCTGAAAACCGTAGCCACCCTCGGCTCCGTAAGAGGGAGGGGCCCGATGCCGAAGGCGTTGGGAGGGGTCCGGCGCAGCCGGACGTTTTCAGGCCCGAGCTGCCGCGCAGCGAAGCCAAAGCGATGCTGGTAAGGACGGCGGACGGGAAGGAGTTCCGGTCCTGGAAAGTGATCCTGGCGACGGGCCATTCGGCGCGGGACGTGTACGAGATGCTGCACGCGGCGGGCGGGGCGCTGGAAGCCAAGGGCTTCGCGATGGGCGTGCGCGTGGAGCATCCGCAGGAGAAGATCAACTGGTGCCAGTACAGCGGACAATGGAAGCCGGGCATCCCGGCGGCGGAGTACTCCTTCGTCGAGCAGGTGGACGGCCGCGGGGTGTTCTCCTTCTGCATGTGCCCCGGCGGCATCCTGGTGCCTTCCTCAACTGAGGAGCGAACCGTCGTGCTGAACGGAATGTCCAACTCCGGGCGCAGCGGCAAGTTCGCCAACGCCGGCGTCGTGGTCCAGATCGAGCCGGAAGACGTGCCCGGCGAGGGACCCTTCAAACTGATGGACTTCCAGCACGGTGTGGAGCGCCGGATGTATGACTACGCCCAGAGCCAGGGGGCATCCAACCCGATGACGGCTCCGGCGCAGCGGATGGAGGATTTCTGCCTGGGCAAGGTCTCCAAGACCATGCCGCCGACTTCGTACCATCCCGGCGTGGTGAGCGCGCCGCTGCACGAACTGCTGCCGCCTGTCGTGGCCCTGCGCCTGCAGAAGGCCTTCCCGCGCGTGAAGATGCGCAACTACTATACGAATGCCGCCCTGCTGCTCGGCGTGGAGTCCCGTACCTCCTCGCCCGTGCGCATCCCGCGGGATCCCGAGACGCTGGAATATGTCTCCCTGCCCGGCCTCTATCCATGCGGCGAGGGCGCCGGATACGCAGGTGGCATCGTATCCAGCGCCCTCGACGGGATCAACGTGGCCGCGGCTATTGCCCGGTCGTTACAAAAGGCTTGAGGTCCTTGGCGGCTTCCTCGGCGGTGATGCGTTTGCCGCCGTTGTCCAGGTCGATGAGGACGTACTTGTCGTTGCCCATCCCCATTTCCTTCATATAGGAGAGCTGGCGCAGGCCGTGGCGGGTCTCGATGCGCTCGATCATGTCGTAGTGCTCCTCGGCGGTCATCGCATAGATGATATCCACGCAGGCCTGGTCAATGGCCAGGATGTCGGTGGAGGAGAGGATGCCCACGTTGGGGGTGACGACGGGCTCCGCGGCAACGCCTTCGCAGTCGCAGGAGACGGACATATTACGCATCACGTTCACGAAGGTGACGTGCTCGCCGAAGTGCCCGAGCGTGGCCTTGGTGGATTCGGTCATGCGCTCCATGAACTCCTCTTCGGCGATGTTCCACTGGTCGGGAGAACCCGGGCTGGTGTGGATCCAGCCCTTGCCGATGCGGCCGTCGGCGCAGCCGATGCCGATGCTCTTGTTGGAGCCGCCGAAGCCGCCCTGCGTGTGGCCCTTGAAATGGGTGAGGGCGACCACGGAGTCGTAGTTCAGCAGATGGTTGCCCACGGACATCGCCTGGAACCACTTGCCGCCCTCGACGGGGATGGTGACTACGCCTTCTTCATCCATGATGTCCACGGGGCAGAAGGTCCAGCCGTTGACTTCCAGGGTTTTGCGGTGCTGCTCGGTGGTGTAGCGGTCGCCTTCGTAGTAGGTGTTGGTCTCGATGATGCTGGCTTCGGGCAGATCTTTCTCCAGCAGGGCCTTGACCCATTCGCGCGGGATGATGTTGGGACCGTTCTGCTCGCCGGTGTGGAGCTTGACGCCCACGCGTCCGCTGATCTTGCCGTTCACCTGCTCATAGGCCTGGATGAGGCCCTCGGCGGAGAGGTTGCGGGTGAAATAGACAACGGATTCGTCGCCGGTGCGCTGGTCGTAAGGAAGGTACTTGCTCCCGTCCGGTGCCTGCGGCTTCTGCGTGCAGCCGAAAAAGGCAAGGATGCTTGATAGAATCATAAAGGGGATTTTTTTCATTTTTGACAGATAATATAGTTTGATTTGATTATAGATCGTACGTCAGTCCGGCGGTGATAACGGACGCGGACGGCTTCGAGGGGAGTTCGGTCCCCTTGAACCAGCCGCCGAAGTTGTTCTGCAGGGCGAGGCGGATGCGGAATTTCTCGATCCGGAAGGAGCCGACCATCCCGTAGGCCCAGCCATAGGTGTTGTAGCCGAAGTTGGCGGAGAGTTCCAGCCAGTTGAGCGGCTCGACGGCGGCGCCGAAGCGGGCTTCCATATAGTTCATCGTCCGGTAGAGGGTGGCGGCGCCGGTGAGTCCTACAGTCAACTTGTCGTAGAAGGGCATTTTGTATTTGGCCCCGAGGTGGAAGTTGATCGGCGTGGCGAGCGCGCGGGCCCGCAGGCCGGATTCCGTGACCTTGACCGTCTCGTTGATCTCCTTGGCCGTGGAGCCGGCGATGCCGATAATCTGTGCGATCGAGAATTTATCGCTGTCATAGCTCACCGGATCGAACATCTCGAAGGTGGTGACGGCCAGCCCGCCTTTGCCGTAGAGCCAGCCCATGAATCCCAGGTCGGTGACGGAGGCGGACAGCGTCAGATAGGGGCTGGGCTGGATGGCGATGCCCAGGTCCACGCCCAGGCCCAGTCCGGTCGGGACCCTGAGCCCTTTCTTCTTTCCGGTCGCCGGGTCTTGCCAGCGTCCGGTCAGGTTTAGCTCCGCCTCGAGGTAGGTCATCATCTGGTTGTCCTGGAAATACAGGTTCATCCGGTTGGTCTTGGCATCGAAGGAGAACAGTCCCACCAGCAGCTTGCCCCGCACGCCGACGGTGACGATGTCGGAAAGTTTCTGCGTATAGCCATAGGCGAATTCGGCATACATGTCGGCGTTGGTGCGTGAATTGCCGAAGTTCAGCATTTCCCCCTGAACGCCTCTTTTGATGAACGCAAAGACGTCCTTGGGAATGGTGCACCCCGCGTTGCTCTTGAGGCTCACCTCGAAGGTGTGGAACTTGTCGCCGCGCCGGATGCCGTACGCCGCCAGGGAATAGTTCAGGAACGCTGAATAAAAATTGTCCGGCTTCAGGCCGCCGAGGAACTGCTCCTCCGGCACGGACGGGTGGAATCCGCTGACGATCTTGCCTCCGTTTTCGAAGAGGAGGCTCGAGGCGCCGATATTGGCGCGGTTCATCATCGAAGCGTTCCCGATGCTGAGGAAGTCGTGGTCCGGGGTCAGCGCCGGGTTGAGGCGGAAGGTATGCCGGCTGCTGTTCAGCAGGAAATCTTCCATGCCGCCCTGCGCCATCGCGGGAGCGGAGATCAGGCAGGCCAGAAGAAGCGAAGAAAGGAAACGGTTACAGGTCATAGGGGATCATAGGTTGATTAGGAATAACGTCAGACGAGCGACAGGGCCACTTCCATCATCTGGGTAAAGGTGGTCCGGCGCTGTTCGGAGGTCGTGACCGCGCCGGTGATGATGTGGTCGGAGATGGTGTTGATCACGAGGGCCCGCCTGCCGGCGCGCGCCGCGTTCATATACAGGGCGGACGCCTCCATCTCTACGGCTAGCACGCCCATCTTGCGCCATTTCTCCGTCTGCGGATTGTCGGAATAGAAGACATCCGAGGACAGGACGTTGCCAACCTTGTAGCGGAATCCGTGCTGCTCGCAGAAGTCGGCGGCGCTGCGCAGCAGGCCGAAGTCGGCGACCGGGGCGAACGTGCCGGGCAGGCCGAACTGGGCGCCGTAGTTGGAGTCCGTGCAGGCGCCCATCACGAGGACGAGGTCGCCCAGTTGCAGGTCGGTATCGTATGCGCCGGCGGAGCCCACGCGGATGATGGTCTGCACGCCGTAGAAGTTGAACAGCTCATAGGTATAGATGCCGATGGACGGGATGCCCATCCCGTGGCCCATCACGCTGACGCGCTTGCCCTGATACGTGCCGGTGAATCCGAGCATGCCGCGGACCCCGTTGAACTGGACGATGTCCTGCAGGAAGGTGTCGGCCATGAATTTGGCGCGGAGCGGATCTCCGGCCATGATGACGGTCCCGGCGATATCACCGTACTGTGCTTCGATGTGTGGAGTAGGTATGCTTGCCATAAGCAAAAATCTTTGTACAAAATACGAAGATACGAAAAAAACACTGTTTTTGTCCACTCTGCGGCCTGGAGTTTTTGCCTTGCAGGCAGAAATGTTTAATTTTGCATCGATATGAAGATTTGTGTAGGACTTTCCGGAGGCGTGGACTCCAGCGTGGCCGCCTTGCTGCTCAAGCGGCAGGGCTACGACGTGTTCGCGATGTTCATGCAGAACTGGCACGACACCGAGGGGACGCTCCACGGTGACTGCGAGTGGGAGGAAGACCGGTTCGTGGCCGAAATGGTCGCGCGCAAGATCGGCATCCCGTTCTATTTCATCGATCTGAGCAAGCAGTACCGCCAGCGCGTGGTGGACTATATGTTCGACGAGTACGCCAAGGGGCGTACACCTAATCCGGACGTGCTGTGCAACCGCGAGATCAAGTTCGACGCCTTCCTGCAGGCGGCGCAGCGCCTGGGGGCCGATTATGTGGCCACGGGCCACTATTGCCGCAAGGAGACGCTTCCGGACGGCACCTGCCGCATCCTGGAGGGGACCGACCCCAACAAGGACCAGAGCTACTTTCTCTGCCAGCTCACGCAGGAGCAGCTGTCCCGGGCGCTGTTCCCCATCGGGGATATCTGCAAGCCCGAGGTGCGGCGCCTCGCCCGGGAAGCGGACCTGCCGTCGGCCGACAAGAAGGACTCCCAGGGCATCTGCTTCGTGGGCAAGGTGGACCTGCCGGTCTTCCTGCAGCAGCAGCTCGCGAGCGTGGATGGCGACGTGGTGGAGGTGTATGGCGCGTACTATGCGGATTCGGCGAAATTCGCCCGCGACCGGGAGCTGATCGCGAAGGGCTCGGACCTGACGGACGGCGAGTTGCTCGAACTGTCCACCCCGATCGACTATTCGGATATCCGCTTCGAGACGGAGACGTACCGCTCCGGCAGGCACCATATCAAGAAGACGCGCGACAAGGCGCATCCCTGGGCCCGGCGCATCGGCCGCCACGAAGGCGCCCAGTTCTATACCATCGGCCAGCGCAAGGGCCTGGGCATCGGCGGCCACGCCAGCCCGGTGTTCGTGATCGCGACCGACATCGCGCGCAATATCATTTATGTCGGGGAAGGGGAGAACCACCCCGGCCTGCTGCGTTCCTGCCTGCGCATCGCTCCGGACGAGATCCATTGGATCCGGCCGGACCTGGCCATGCAGGCCGGAGAAGACCGCCGCTACCGCGTGCGCATCCGCTACCGCCAGCCCCTGCAGGACGCCACCCTGCTGATGCGGGAAGGCGGCCTCTACATCCTCTTCGACCAGCCCCAGCGCAGTATCACCCCCGGCCAGTTCGCCGTCTGGTACGCCCCCGACGGCGAGATGCTCGGCAGCGGGGTGATCTGAACCGGGAGGGGCGCCAGACCGCCCGCGGTGCGTAAGACGCGGGTCCTGGATGGACTCATCCGGGCATTTTCGTTTTTCGGAGATTATTGCTAAATTTGAAAGATTTAACCGCATAAGGTATGACCGAACGAGCAATCAACATCTCCTATCAGGAGTACAATTCTATCGAGGAACTGAATCCGGAGGACCGGGAACTGGCCGCCGAGGCCATCCAGGCCATGGGAGGCGCATACGCACCGTATTCTCATTTCCACGTGGGGGCTGCTGTGCGTATGTCGAACGGACAGATCGTCCGGGGAGCGAACCAGGAGAACGCCGCCTTCCCGTCCGGACTCTGCGCCGAGCGGACGGCGATGTTTGCCGCCAGTGCCCGGTATCCCAACAAGGATATGCTGAGCATCGCCCTTGCAGGGGGCGTGTACGGGCGGCTGGCTTCGGAGCCCGCCACGCCTTGCGGAGCCTGCCGTCAGGTGATGGCCCAGTACCAGGCCAAGTCCGGCAAGCCGATGAGCGTGATCATGATTTCGTCGGACAAGATCTGGAAATTCAAAAAAGTGGACGATATTCTTCCGCTCATCTTCAACAGCATTTGATTTTTTGTTATATTTGCAGCGGGAAAGTCGTACACGACCAGCTCCCTCTGAACTCCCCCAGGGCCGGAAGGCAGCAAGGGTAGGAGGTCGTAGCGGTGCGATGTGCTAAGCTTTCCCTTTTTTTGTATCCCCTATGTCCAAGAATTTTATTCTGCTGTTTTGCCTTGCTGCAGCCTTGGCCGGCTGCCGCGGGCAGGCCCCGCAGGCGGGCTATCCGATCGGGCAGGTGCCCTTCACCGATGTTCAGGTCTCCGATGCGTTCTGGGGACAGCGCCTGCAGGCCAGCCGCGAAGTCACGATCCCGCTTGCGTTCAGCAAGTGCGAGGAGACGGGACGCTACGAGAATTTCGTGCGTGCCACGAAACCCGATTCCACCTTCCGGGTGGAGGGTTTCTCTTTCGACGACACGGATGTCTATAAGACCATCGAGGGCGCGAGCTACCTTCTGCAGACCTATCCAGACGCGAATCTTGAAGCCTACATCGACAGCGTGCTGGTGCTCGTCGCGGCCGCGCAGGAGCCGGACGGCTACCTGAACACCGCCCGCCAGATGAATCCCTGGCATCCGCATCCGTGGATGGGGAAGGAGCGCTGGTCGCAGGTGGAGGAGCTCAGCCACGAATTCTACAACCTTGGCCACATGGTCGAGGGCGCCGTGGCGCACTGGCAGGCCACAGGCAAACGCAATTTCCTGGATATCGCGATCCGCTATGCCGACTGCGTGTGCGCGGCGATCGGAGACGGGGAGGGGCAGGTGGCGCGCGTGCCGGGGCACCAGATCGCCGAGATGGCCCTGTGCAAGCTTTATCTGGCGACGGGGGATGCCAAATATCTCGCCCAGGCGAAGTATTTCCTGGACAAGCGGGGCCGCACGGAGCACCGGGATCCCTACAACCAGTCGCACCTGCCTGTCCTGGAGCAGGACGAGGCGGTGGGACATGCCGTCCGCGCCGAGTATATGTATTCGGGGATGGCGGACGTGGCCGCGCTGACCGGCGAACAGGCATACATCGATGCGATCGACCGCATCTGGGAGAATATCGTCACCAGGAAACTGTACCTGACGGGCGGCGTCGGCGCCCGCCACGCCGGGGAAGCGTTCGGCGGGGATTATGAGTTGCCGAACCTGACTTCCTACTGCGAGACCTGCGCGGCGATCGGCAACGTCTATACCAACTACCGGATGTTCCTGCTGCACGGCGACGCCAAGTATATCGACGTGCTGGAGCGGACGCTCTACAACGGCGTGATCTCGGGCGTGTCGCTCGACGGCGGCGCCTTCTTCTATCCGAATCCGCTGGAGTCTGACGGACGCCACCAGCGCGAGCCCTGGTTCGGCTGCGCCTGCTGCCCGTCCAACATCTGCCGCTTCATCCCGTCCGTGCCGGGCTATGTCTATGCCGCGAAGGACCGGGACCTGTATGTGAATCTCTATCTGGACAATACGATGACACACCGGATCGGGGGCAGGGAAGTCACGCTCTCCCAGCACACGGACTACCCGTGGAGCGGGAGTGTCCGCGTGTGCGTGGACGCCAATGCGGCGGGACGTTTCACCCTGCGCCTCCGTATCCCGGGCTGGGTGCGCGGCGAGGTGGTGCCGGGCGACCTGTATGCCTTCGCGGACAGCCGGCCGACGCCCTACAGCGTCAGCCTGAACGGCGAACGGCTCTCCGGCGAGCTCCAGGACGGCTATTTCTGCATCACGCGTGACTGGAAGACCGGAGACGAGGTCGCGCTCGACTTCCCGATGGAGCCGCGCTTCGTGCGCGCAAACAAGGCCGTGGAGGCAGACCGCGGCCGCCTGGCCGTGGAGTGCGGCCCGCTGGTGTACTGCGCCGAATGGCCGGACAATGCCGGCGACGTGCTGCAGGCCGAGGTCTCCGCGGAGGATGTGCTGACGGAGGAATTCCGCGGCGATCTGCCGGGCGGGCTGCGCGTGGTGCGGGACGGCGCCCTCACGCTGATCCCGTATTACGCCTGGAACCATCGCGGGGCCGGGCACATGGAAGTCTGGATGAAAGAGAAATAGATGAAGTCTGAGATCATAATCATCGGCGGGGGAGCCTCCGGTCTGATGGCGGCGTACCACGCTGCCCGGACGCTCGTGGACGCCGGCCGGAGTGCGCAGGTGACGGTGCTGGAGAAGATGCCGCGCCCGGCGCGCAAGGTGATGATCACCGGCAAGGGCCGGTGCAATTTCACGAATGTCAAGGAGTGGAACGAATTCTCCGCGCACATCCGCTCGAAGCCGAATTTCGTCAAGTCGGCGTTCTACAATCTGCCCCCGCAAGCCGTTGTGGGCTGGTTCGAGGGATTCGGGATGCCGGCCGTCGTCGAGCGCGGCGACCGGGCTTTTCCAGTCTCGCACCACGCTTCCGACGTAGTCGACACCCTCGTGAACGCCTGCCTCTCGCTCGGCGTCAAGATCATTACGGAAGCCGAAGTCGCCAGCATCGCGCAGGAGCTCCCCGGCGGAGCTTTTTTCCGCGTGATGCTGGCGGATGGACAGGAATATGTGTGCCAGAAACTGATCGTGGCGACGGGCGGGCTGAGCTATCCGACGACGGGATCGACCGGCGACGGGCTGCGCTGGGCGGAGGCGCTCGGACACCGGATCGTGCCGACCTTCCCGTCTTTGACGGCCCTGGTCCCGAAAGGATATAAACTCACGGAAGACAAAGACTTGCATATTGACCGGAGCACCCAGCTCTCGGAGCTGGGACAGGCCCTGTGCGGCATCCAGCTCAAGAATATCCAGCTGTCGCTGCAGATCGAAGGCACGGAGGCGGATAGCGAATTCGGCGACATCGATTTCACCGACGGCGGCCTGGAAGGACCGGTCGGCTTCCAACTCAGCCGCAAGGCCGTCAAGGCCCTCGTGAACGGCTCGCGCGTGTCGCTGGTCCTGGACCTCAAGCCGGGCGTCGATCTGACGGAACTGACCGTCCGCGTCAAAGAACTCTGGGCGGAAATCGACAAGGATCCGCGCTCGAAGCGGCTTCGCGAAAAAGAACGCTGCCGCATCCTGCTCGGCAAGCTGATGCCCTGGGACCTCATCCCGGCCTTCACCGCCATGAATCCCGGCATCCTCACGCTGGAGCGGCAGGGGAGGACCGACACCAAGGTCTGGGTGAACCTCGTCACCATTGCCAAAGCGCTGAAGGCCTGGAAGTTCGATATCGCAGGCCACGTGGGCTACGAGCGCGCGGTCGTCACGGCCGGCGGCGTTTCGACGGACGACTTCGTCGCCAAGACGATGGCGTCCCGCGTCGTGCCGGGCCTCTACCTCTGTGGCGAGGTGCT
Source organism: Bacteroidales bacterium (assembly GCA_017458145.1). GTDB lineage: Bacteria > Bacteroidota > Bacteroidia > Bacteroidales > UBA932 > Cryptobacteroides. Next base: position 32,717 of record JAFTGA010000042.1, read on the forward strand.
GGACATCGACGCCGATACGGGCGGCTACAATCTCCAGCTGGCCTTCTCTACCGGCGCGCTCGCGGGGCTGAATGCAGCGAAATCCTTAATGAATGATCGATATGACTGACGAACAAATCATTGCCCTGATCAAGCGGGAGGTCGTGCCGGCCATCGGCTGCACGGAACCCGCTGCGGTCGCCCTCTGCACCGCATACGCCACGGAAGCGCTCGGGGTGCGTCCCGAGCGGATCGACGTCCGGCTCAGCGCCAACATGCTCAAGAACGCGATGGGCGTCGGCATTCCCGGCACGGGGATGACCGGACTTCCGATTGCGGTGGCGCTGGGCGCCCTGATCGGCAGGAGCCGCTATCAGCTGGAGGTGCTGAAGGACGTCTGTCCGCAGGCGGTCGCCGATGCGAAGGCCTGGCTGGCAGCCCATCCGCTCTCCATCGGTCTCACGCATGAGAGCGACGAGGTCCTCTATATCGAGGTCCGCTGCGCGGCCGAAGGCAGGGAAGCGAAGGCCGTCATCGCCCGCGACCACACGCGGCTGGTCTTCCTGGAAGGCCCCTGCGCGCAGCCGCTCGACCTGCGGGCATCCTTGGGCGACCGCTCGCAGGATGCTGGCGATGAGGAACTTACGCTGCGCCGCGTCTATGAGTTCGCCACGACCGCGCCACTGGAGGACCTGGAATTCATCGACGAATCCCGCCGGCTCAACGAGGCCGCCGCCGAGGAAGCCCTGAAGGGCAATTACGGCCACGAACTGGGCAAGACCCTCTCGCGTCCGCTCGGCAAGGGCATCATGGGCGACTCCATCTTCAGCCACATCCTCAGCGCCACGTCCAGCGCCTGCGACGCGCGCATGGCCGGGGCGAAAATCCCGGTGATGAGCAATTCCGGCAGCGGCAACCAGGGCATCGCCGCGACGCTCCCCGTGGTCGTCTTCGCCCGGGAGAATCACAATACCGGAGAAGAGCTGACCCGGGCGTTGATCCTGAGCCACCTGACGGCCATCTACATCAAGCAGAGCCTGGGACGCCTGAGCTGCCTGTGCGGCTGCGTGGTGGCCTCCACTGGCAGCAGCTGCGGCATCACCTACCTGATGGGCGGCGGTTACGAGCAGATCTCCTACAGCGTCAAGAACATGATCGCCAACCTGGCGGGGATGGTCTGCGACGGCGCCAAGCCCAGCTGCGCCCTCAAAGTCAGCAGCGGCGTGTCCACGGCCGTGCTCAGCGCCATGCTGGCGGTGCAGAACCATTCGGTGAGCAGCGTCGAGGGCCTGATCGAGGACGACGTGGATCGTTGTATCCACAACCTCACCCGCCTGGGCTCCGTCGGCATGCAGGAAACGGACCGGATGGTGCTTGATATTATGACGCACAAGAAAAAATGCGCTGCCGGGTAGTAGGAGATTTCAAAAATATTACTACCTTTGCAATCCCATTGCCACTTTAGCTCAGTCGGTAGAGCAGCGCATTCGTAACGCGCAGGTCAACAGTTCAAGTCTGTTAAGTGGCTCGACACAAGCCCGGCTACCCAATAGCCGGGCTTCGTTTTGAGCCACCCCCTCGGTCGCTTCGCTCCGAATGCCATAGGACCCGGTGTTTTCGATTGTTGCGGAAAAATGCTAACTTTGTGTGTTTTAACCACACAATGCTATGCAACTTGACGGAAGAAGACAGAGTACCAACGTCGATGACCGGCGTGGTATGTCCGGCGGCAAAGTCGCCGGCGGCGTGGGCCTTGGTGGCCTGATTATCATCGGACTGATCACGCTCCTGATGGGCGGTGATCCGGGAGAGGTCCTGCAGCAGGTGACCCAGGTGGGCGGAACGGAAATCGTCTCCCAGAGCGGCCGCACCCCGACCGCCGAAGAGGAGGAACTTGCCGTGTTCACCAAGCAGATCCTTGCCAGTACTGAGGATGTCTGGACCAAGGTCTTCGCCCAGTACGGACGTACCTACACCGCGCCGCAGCTGGTCCTTTACAACGACTATGTGCAGACTGCGAGCGGCACGGCCTCCGCGCAGATGGGTCCGTTCTACAACAGCGCGGACCAGTGTGTCTATATCGACCTGTCCTTCTTTTCCACGATGCGGCAGCAGATCGGAGCCGACGGCGACTTTGCGTATGCGTATGTGATCGCCCACGAGATCGGCCACCACGTGCAGTACCTTCTGGGCACGCTGGGACAGGCGCACCAGCAGATGGCGCGCATGAGCCAGACCGAGAGCAACCGGATGAGCGTCCGGATCGAGCTGCAGGCCGACTTCCTGGCCGGCATCTGGGCCAACTACGAGAACCGGATGTTCCGCTCCCTGGAGGAAGGTGACCTGGAGGAGGGGATCGACCTCGCCGCCAAGATCGGCGACGACTATCTCCAGAAGAAGGCGCGCGGCTACGCCCAGCCTGAGTCTTTCAACCACGGCACCTCCGAACAGCGCAAGCGCTGGCTGCTCAAGGGCTACCGCTCAGGCGACCTCAATCAGGGAGACACCTTCTCCCTCAACTACAACCAGCTGTAAGGAGTTTTAACCCGACGAAAGAGGGTGACTAAAAAGTCAATAGACTGATTAGTCACCCTCTTTCTTCTTAGTATATACGGCGCTGGCGGAGGCGCCAGGCAGGCTCACCCTGCAAACCTTCGCTTCGCTCATCCCTCCCACCGCTTCGCGGCGGGCCCCTCCCGTTCACGAGGCCACGGGCGGCCACGGGTTTGCAGGGCGACCT